>JBOGKJ010000138.1:0-10493 GCA_050745565.1 Terriglobales bacterium
CGGCGGCCCCGCCCCGGCCGCCGCGGCCCCCGCCCCCGCCGTTCTGATCCTGGTTCTGCTGCGCGCGCGCGCGCTCCGCGGCGGTTTCTGGCGGGAGCCCGGGAACGACGGCGGTGCGGGCGATGGCAACTTCGAACGACATGGCGGTGTCGTGGTCAATCAGCCGCAGGTTGCGGATCGGCAGGTGCTCGCCGTCGTAGGGGATCTGCAGGATGCGCGTGAGTTGCGCCGCCAGCTTGGCATGGTCGAACAGCGCCGACTTGGTGCCCTTCACCGGATCCACGACATAGTAGGCGGTGCCACTCGAAGTCTTGTAGCTGTACCAAAACTTGTCGCTGGTGGTGAACCAGTGCGGGGTCACCGAGGTGTCAAACACCATCGTGCTGACTTTCGAGGGCGCCCAGGCCGCCGCCAAATTATAGTTGGGCTCAACCCGGCTGACGCTGAGCTCCGCCGCAAAATTCGCCTGCGGCGCCAGGGCCTGCTGCTGCGCCGCAGCCATCATGCCCAGAAAACCCACGCCCGCCAGAATCACCACGCACTGCTTCACCGACATACCGCCTCCCGGCTACAGAGATAAAAACCCCGTCAGTATCCCACGGATCAGCGCCGTTGCAGCAAACTCCGGGTCGAATCCAGTTGGCTTGACGAAGCCGTCATGGTAAACGGTGCCCCGCCGCTAAGGCAACTCTGGGCATGCTGTAGCGCGATGCCGGAGTGGGGCCGGTCGCCTGACCGGCGCGCGGGCCGCCGGCCCGCGCCCTGCCACCCCCGCGCCAAGGCCAGACTTGCTGGAAGCTCGATACCGGAGTGGGCCGCTGCCGAGATAGCGTGGATGCGCCCTGAGCAGAGCGGGCGCGCTTTGCCGCCCAGCGAATACCGGCCGCAGTTTGGTCCCGGGGCCCGCAAGCCGCTTGCCTTTTGGTGGTGGGAGCAGCCGCTCTACAAATTCACGCGGGCCAGGTCGGCCAGCGTGTAGCGGGGGCCGGCAATCGCGCTGGCGGGGACGGTGGCGGCGATGGCGGCGAGATCCTCCGCGGTGAGCGTGAGGGTGGCGGCGGCGGCGTTTTCCTCGAGGTAGTGCTGGCGTTTGGTGCCGGGGATGGGAACGATGTCCTGCCCTTGCGCCAGCAGCCAGGCGAGGGCGAGCTGGGCCGGGGTGCAGCCGCGCGCAGCGGCCAGGGCGGTGAAGCGCTCGACCATCGCGACATTGCGACGCAGGTTCTCGGGCGCAAAGCGCGGGATCTGATTACGGAAGTCGGTGGGCTCCAGGCGCGTCGTGGCCGCAAGCTTGCCGCCAAAGATGCCGCGCCCCAGCGGGCTGAAGGCGACAAAGCCAACGCCCAGCTCGCGGCAGGCGGCCAGGACGCCGTGCTCGGGATCGCGCGTCCAGAGCGAGTATTCGCTTTGCACGGCGGCTATGGGATGGGTGCGATGCGCGCGCCGGAGCGTGGCGGCGCCCACTTCGGAAAGGCCGAGATGGCGCACCTTGCCCGCCTCCACCAGGCGCGCCATGGCGCCGACGGTCTCCTCGATGGGCGTAGCCGGGTCCACGCGGTGCAGGTAATAGAGGTCAATAGTTTCGACGCCGAGCCGGCGCAGGCTCCATTCGCAGGCGCGCTGAATGTAATCTGGCTTGCCGTTGAGGCCGAAGTCGCTGCCCTCGAGCCCGCGCACGTAGCCAAACTTGGTGGCGACCACGGCCTCCTCGCGGCGGCCGCGGATCGCGCGGCCCACCAGCATTTCGTTGTGGCCAAGGCCGTACATGTCCGCGGTGTCGAAGAAGTTGACACCCCAATCGAGCCCCCGACGGATGAGGTTCACCGAGGCTTCGTCATCGCAGCCCTGGGCGCCGTAGTACCAGGACATCTCCATGCAGCCCAAGCCCATGGCCGACACTTCGAGCCCCTGCCCAAGTTTTCGCCGCGGTGTGGTGGTTGCGTTCACCAAGGCATCTCCCTTTACCAGCGTAACAGCCCGGTCGCATGGGTCGTGCCTTTACTCGGCAACTTGGACGCGCCCTGAGCGGAGCGGGCGCGCGTTTCGCGGGAGTCGCGCCGTTTGCACTGCGGGCAAAATTGGCGCGAAGGGCCGCGGAATCCCAACGGGGTGTAAGCGCCAGTGGCGCTTTCACCGCTCCCGGTATACGAAGCGGCGCGGCCCCATTTCAACCATGCTGCTCGCGCCCCCTTGGGCTCACCGGGCCCAGGCCGGCGCCGCCCTTCGAGTGCGGGCCCGGCGCTGTGAGCGTCTCAGCCGAGCCGGGGCAGGGGCTCGCGTCCGGCAATGCCGCCAAGCGAATTTCGGTCGCAACCCGACCCACCGGGCCCCCAAGGCGCAAGCGCCAGGGGGGGCAACGGCAGGGCGTCCAGAAAAGGCAGCCGCGCCGCCAGGGCGCCACGGCGCTCGGCGTTCAGTTCACGTGGTCGAACTCGGGCATGGGTGGGAACAGTTGTCCGCGCCAGGCGGCGGCGCCCGGCCGCGTGTAGACCACTTTGCCGCCCACCACGGTGTAGAGCACGCGCGTGCGCAGGATGTCGGCGGCGGGGAGCGTGAGCAGGTTGCCGCTGAACACGTCGAGGTCGGCCCACTTGCCGGGTGTGATCGAACCCAGCACTTTGTCCTCGGCAATGGCATAGGCGTTGTTCCAGGTGTAGGAGCGCAGCTCCTCGAGGCGCGTCTTGGCCTGGGCGGGGAAGAAGACCTTGCCGGAGCCGTAACTGCGCGTGACGCCGCAATAGAAATTGGGGATGGGGTTGGTGTCCTCGACCGGCGTGTCGGTGCCGTCGAGCACGATGGCGCCCGAGGCGATCAGCGTGTGCCACATGTAGGCGCCCTCCCTGGCGCGGGTCTCGCCCACGCGCGCGATCACCATGGGCGCGTCCGAGCAGGCGTGGATGGACTGCATCGAGGCTATGACGCCCAACTGGGCGAAGCGTGGGAGGTCGCGGGGGATCAAGTGCTGGGCGTGCTCGATGCGCCAGCGCAATGAGGCGGCGACGGGGTCGGCGGTGAAGATGCGCTGGAACAGGTCGAGCGTTTCGTGGTTCGCGCGGTCGCCAATGGCGTGGACGGACACCTGGAAACCGTCGCGGGCGGCGATTTCGGCCATCTGCGCGATCTGGTCCATGGGCACAACGCTTTTACCGGTGATCGCCGGGGCGTCGCTATAGGGCTTCAGGAACCAGGCGCTGCGGGTGCCAAGCGCGCCATCGGAGGTGATCTCGCCGATGCCGCGCACGGCGAAAAAGCCGTTGTCGGCGCCGTCGGTTCTGTAGCTTGCCAGGTGCTGGTCGAGCTCGGCGACGCTCTCGCCGTTGATGTTGATGTAAAGCCGCAGCGGCAGGCCGCCGGCTGCCTTTTGCTTCAGCCAGTCCACCGTCTGGAAACTCTCGCCCATGTCCACGAACGTGGTGATGCCCTTGCTGACTTCGTTGTGGAGCGAGAGTTGCAGTTGGCGCTCGCGCTCGGCGGCGCGCTGGGCCGGGGTGCGTTTGACCTGGGCGCGGGAGTAGGCGCGGCGGACGAGGCCGCCCGCGGTGTCGCGCAGCATGCCGATGGGGTTGCCCTGGGCATCATGGACGATGCTGCCGCCGACCGGATCGGGGGTCGAGTGGGTGATGCCGGCCAGGCGCATGGCGGCGGCGTTGACGTAGATGGCGTGGCCGCTGGCGTGCTCAAGCATGACCGGGTTGTTGGGGGAGACGGCGTCGAGCGCAGCCGGCAGCGGCAAGCCATCCACGTTGGGCTGCGGCACGCGGTTCCATTTGGTCTGCTGCCAGCCGGAGCCCAGGATCCATTCCCCCGGCTTGGCCTTGGCGACCGCCGCCTTGACCATGGCGACAATGGCCGCCCAGTTGGGGGCGGGGCCGAGCTGGAGCTGCATCAGGCTGCTGCCGGTTCCCATGAGGTGGCCGTGTCCCTCGATGAAACCGGGGGTGACGAAGGCGCCGTGCAGGTCGAGCACGCGGCTGTGCGGGCCGATGTAATGGGCGATGGCGGCCTCGGCGCCGATGGCCTCGATCTTGCCGTCGCGGATGGCCACCGCCTCGACCTGCGGCTGCAGCGGATCGAGGGTGGCGATGACGCCGTCCTGCAGCACCAGGTCGGCCGCGGGCGCCGCCGGCGGGAAGCCGCGGACTTGAGCGGCGGCGGTGGCGGCAGTGAGGGCGAGAGCGAGCGGGACGGCGGCGAGCAGGCGGAAGCGCATGATGCGCTATGCTAGCCTGCCGGGCTGGAACGGAGCAAGGGATCGCGGCAAGCCGTCGCGCCGCTAACAGGCTGCAAAATCGCGGGAGTCGCGCCGTTTGCACTGCGGGCAAAGTCGGCGCGAAGGCCCTCCAGTGCCGAATCAACGTAGGTGTGGCAAAACGAGCAGCCTTCCGACCGGCGCCACCTCCCGTGTGGGGCGGGTCGCCGACCCGCCCCCCGGCCGCCCGGCCGGCGCCAAGCGGCGGTTCGGTTGACCACAGCAACCGTGATTCTGCCGTAGCGAGACGCCGCTCACGCCCCCTTGGGCTCGCCGGTCCCCGGGCCGACCCCCCACCGCCCTTCGGGTGGGGGCGCGGCGCTGCGAGCGTCTCAGTCGAGCAGGGGCGGGAGCCCGCGCCCGTCAATAGTTGTCGCGGCAACAACCGGCTAGTCCGCATTTCTCGCCAACCCAGCCGCTGCCACGCGCGGCATCGCGCGCCCGTCTATAAAAATGGGCGGCGCAGCACCTGCCCTGGTGCCATCGTCCTCCAGACAGCGCGTCCTGCTCGCCGTTCGATATCGCCGCCCATTTTTTAGGGCGCGCCGCGCCTGGATGCGAGCTTCCTGACCTGACTGTGAGAAATGCGGACTAGAGGTCGGGCCGCGCCCATTCGTTTGCCGGCAGCGGCGAAAGCGCCAGTGGCGCTTTCACCCCTCCGGACTTTCGCAGCACCTTCGCGCCGAACTTTGCCCGCCGTGCAAACGGCGCAACTCCCGCCAAACGAGGCAACTTGGACGCGCCCTGAACAGAGCGGGCGCGGGTTGCCGCCAAGCGAATTCCAGCCGCAGCCCGACCAACGGGAGGGGGTGAAAGCGCCAGCGGCGCGTTCACCGAGAAGGGCGGCCGCGCCGCATGACGAGGCTACTGCACCCGCGCCGCCGTCACGATCAGCCGCTTCGGCGCCGGGCCGATCCAGTACGTCGGATAGCAGGTCACCAGCGTCAACTCGGCCCGCGGCGTGTTGTCGAGCACAGCCGTGTCCGAGGGCGACACGATCTCGCGCCCGGTCACCTCGTACTCGTACGCCTGCCCACCGCTGTCCAACTCGACGAAGTCGCCGGCGTGCAGATCGGCCACCTGCCGGAAAAATGTGTCGCGGTGGCCGGCGATGACGGTGTTGCCGCCCTCGGCCGGCAGCGGCGAGCCCGCCAGCAGACCCGGCGCCACCAGCAGATCGTTGTAGCTGGTGCCGTGCACGACGGCATCGTCCATATGGATCGCCGGGATCACCAGCCGCAGATCCGCATCTTCGGCCCTCGGCCCGCGGGTCGGCGTTCTGGCATAAGCGGCCTGGCGCTCACCCGCCGCGCCCGGCGGCAGCGGCCGGTCAAGCTGCTGATATTGCAGTTCAAGCTGCTGCCGCAACTGGTGCTGCCGCAGCATCATATAGCCGTACTGGCCCAGGCTGACCAGCAGCAGGGTGGCGCCCAGCACCATCAACAACGCGCTCCAGCCCCGGCGGCCCATGCAAAATTCGATGGGCGGAATGCTACGATGGTTTGCTAGCCGATGCCGGAAGCAAATTCCATTCTGCAGACTGCGCGGCGCGTGCTCGAAGTCGAGGCCGCGGCGGTCGCGGCGCTGGTGTCGCGCGTTGACGCAACCTTCGAGCGGGCGGTGGGCCTGGTGCTCGACTGCCGCGGACGCGTGGTGGTCACCGGCATGGGCAAAAGCGGCATCGTGGCGCGCAAAATCGCCGCCACGCTCAGCTCCACCGGCTCGCCCTCCATGTTTCTGCACCCGGCAGAAGCGCTGCACGGCGATCTCGGCATGCTGGTGAACGGCGATGTCGTTGTCGCCCTCTCCCAAAGCGGCGAAACCCCCGAGCTCGTCAACCTGCTCGGGCCCATCAAGCGCCTCGCCATCGCCACCATCGCCCTCACCGGCGCCGCCGCCTCCACTCTCGCCCGCGCCGCCGACGCCCACCTCGACGTCAGCGTGTCGGCCGAAGCCTGCCCGCTCGGCCTCGCCCCCACCGCCTCCACCACCGCCGCCCTCGCCATGGGCGACGCCCTGGCGCTGGCCGTGGCTCAGCAGCGCGGCTTCAACGCTCGCGACTTCGCCGGCCTGCATCCCGGCGGCGTGCTGGGCAAGCGCCTGCAGCCCATCGCCGACCTCATGCACACCGGCGAGGCCCTGCCCCAGGTTGCGCCCCAGGCCGCCTTCGCCGATGTGGTCTATGAAATGAGCCGCAAGGGCTTTGGCGTCGCCGCCGTCGTGGATGCCGGCGGCCGCCTCGCCGGCCTCATCTCCGACGGCGACCTCCGCCGCCTCTTCCAGGCCCACGGCGCCGCCGCCGTCCACCTCCCGGCGCACGACTATATGACCCGCAACCCGGTCACCATCGCCCCTCACGAGCTCGCCCCCGCCGCCCTGCGCCTGATGGAAACCCGCAAGATTACCGCCCTCCTGGTCGCCGACGGCGACGGCCGCCTGCTCGGCCTGGTGCATCTGCACGACCTCTGGACCACGGAGCTGATCTAATATGCCCACCACCAAAAATGGGCGCAGCGGCACGCGCGGCAAAGCCACGCCGGCACCCGCACCCAATCGCCGCGCGCCAGCTAGGGGCTCACAGGACCCCCGTCCGAGCACGCGCCCAAGCGGGATGCGTGGCGCAGCCGCGCCGAGGCCCGCGCCCAATGCCCCCGCGCCCAATAACGACGCCCGCATCCGCGCCCGCCGCATCCGCCTGGTGCTGTTTGACGTCGATGGCGTCCTCACCGACGGCACCATCTGGTGCGTCCCGTCCGCCACCGGACAGCAGGAGATCAAGGGCTTCAGCGCCCACGACGGCATCGGCATCGCGCTTGCCCGCCGCGCCGGACTGCGCCTCGGCGTCATCACCAAGCGGCGCTCCGACTCGCTCGCCCAACGCGCCCGCGACCTGCGCCTCGACTACGTTTACCAGGGCGTGGACCACAAACGCGAGGCGCTCGAAGCCGTCTGGCGCGACTCCGGCTGCTCCGCCGCCGAAACCTGTTGCATGGGCGATGACCTCGTGGACCTCGCCATGCTCCAGGCCTCCGGCCTCGCCGCCGCCCCCGCCAATGCCCGCCTCGAAGTCCTCGCCGCCGCCCACTTCGTCACCCCTCACCGCGGCGGCGACGGCGCCGCGCGTGACCTGATCGAGTTCATCCTCCGCGCCCAGAACACCTGGGACGCCACCGTGCAATCGTTCCTCGCCAACCCCGAGCCGGACTATGCAGGCCACGCCTAGCCCTAACGAGCGCCCCGTGCAGAGCCATGCGGCCGTGCCGCCGCACGAAACCCAGGTCCGCGTCCGCTACGCCGAAACCGACCAGATGGGTGTGGTCTACTACGCCAATTACTTCGTCTGGTTCGAGATCGGCCGGGTCGAGTACCTGCGCGCCTGCGGCATCGCCTACCGCGACATGGAGGCTGACGACGGCTGCAAAATCGCCGTCGTGGACGCCCGCTGCCGCTACAAGGCTCCCGCCCGCTACGACGAGGTGGTCACCATCCGCACCCGCGTCGCCCGCCAGCGCGGCTCCATCGTGCACTTCACCTATGAGGCCGTCCGCGCCAGCGACGGCACGCTGCTGGCCGAGGGCGAAACCGTGCACGTTTGCATCGATAATAATTTCCAGGCCTGCCAGTTGCCCGACAAGTACCAGAACCTGTTCGGAGCCGGCCCCGCCAGCGGGTCGCGCGGCGAAGCCGCGCGCGGGCCCGCGCCAGCCAAATGAGCCCTTCCCGCACCAGCCCGCTCGAACTCTCCGGCCACGGCCTCCGCCTCGAACAGGTGGTCGAGGTCGCCCTCGCCCACCGCCCCGTGCGCCTCGCCCCCGCCGCCCGCAGCCGCATGCTCGCCACCCGCGCCATCGTCGAGCGCGCCCTCCTCCGCCCCGAGCCCGCCTACGGCATCAACACCGGCCTCGGCCGCCTCAGCGACGTTCGCATCCCGCCCGCCAAGGTGCGCCAACTCCAGCTCAACCTGCTGCGTAGCCATGCCTCCGGCGTCGGCACGCCCCTCCCCGTCGAGGTGGTCCGCGCCATGCTGCTGCTGCGCGCCAACTCGCTCGCCAAGGGCTTCTCCGGCGTCCGCCCCCGCATCGTCGAGGCCCTCTGCGCGCTGCTCAACCGCGGCGTCCACCCCGTCGTCCCCTCCCAGGGCTCGGTCGGCGCCAGCGGCGACCTCGCCCCCCTCGCCCACCTCGCGCTTGTGCTCATCGGCGAAGGCGAGGCCACCCTCGCCGCCAGCCCCCGCCTGCTCTCCGGCGCCGAGGCCCTGCGCCGCGCCGGCCTCAAGCCGCTCACGCTCGAGGCCAAAGAGGGTCTCTCGCTGCTCAACGGCACCCAGGCCATGCTCGCCTCCGGCACCCTCAGCCTGCTGACCGCTGAACGCCTGGTCGAGGCTGCCGAGGTCATCGGCGCCCTCTCGCTCGAAGCCCTGCGCGGCACCCCGGTCGCCTTCGACTCCCGCCTGCAGCAGGTCCGCGGCCAGGCCGGCCAACAGGTCTCCGCCGCCCGCCTCCGCGCCCTGCTCGTCGGCAGCCAGATCCGCCGCTCCCACCTCCACTGCGGCCGCGTCCAGGACGCCTACGCCCTGCGCTGCATGCCCCAGGTCCACGGCGCCGTCCGCGATACCCTCGCCTTCGCCCGCCAAACCTTCGCCGCCGAAGCCAACGCCGCCGTGGATAATCCGCTCGTTTTCCCCACTCCCCCGCGCCGGGCGCGCGGCAGCGCCGCGCCCGAGCCTGCGCCCGCCTTAGGCGGCGATATCCTCAGCGGCGGCAACTTCCACGGCGAACCCCTCGCCTACGCCCTCGACTACATCGCCATCGCCCTGTGCGGCCTCGCCGGCATCTCCGAACGCCGCCTCGAACGCCTCGTCAACCCCGCCCTCAGCGAGGGCCTGCCCCCCTTCCTCGCCCCCTCCCCCGGTCTCGACAGCGGCCTCATGATGGCCCAGGTCACCGCTGCCGCCCTGGTCGCCGAAAACCGCGTCCTCGCCCACCCCGCCTCCGTGGATTCGATTCCCACCTCCGGCAACAAAGAGGACTACGTCTCCATGGGCATGGGCGCCGCCCTCAAGCTCCGCCACGTCGTCGCCAACACCGCCTCCGTCCTCGCCATCGAGCTGCTCGCCGCCACTCACGCCCTCGCCTTGCTCGAAGCCGGACTCCCCGCCGCCGGCGGCCAGCCCCTGCTCCCCGGCCCCAAACTTCAGCAGGTCCTCGCCCGCGTCCGCGCCCAAATCCCGCCCCTCACCTCCGACCGCGTCCAGTCCACCGACATCGCCCGCGCCCGCGACCTCATCCTCGCCGGCCCCCTGACCTAAGCGCGCTCGGCGCCTCTCATGCCGCCTCGGCGGTCCGGGAGAACGCCGCCAGAAGCTTGCCCCAATCGCCTTCAGTGTCGTAAATGCGACGCATCTCTTCGCGCCGCGCCCCATAGCGATCGAGATGACGATGCTCCAGTTCAACCCGTGTGCGATTGCTGCCTTCGGCGATAAAGCGCACCTCGATTTCAGTCTTCAGATTCGGGTCATACTGCCAGTCCGCGCCGATATCCCACGAGAGGACCAGGCGCGAGGGCGGCTCCCAAGCGAGTACCGTGCCCCACTGGCATATGCTTCCGTCGTCGCCACGCTCGTACCAGCGGCCCCCGACCTGCCCCTCGATCACCGCATCCACGGCTTTGGCCTTCCCAATTTTGTAGTAGGCCAGCGGCCACCATGCCCCCATCTTTTCGGTGAACACTCGCCAGGCAACCGCCTGCGCAGCATTAACGTCAACGGCCTTCCGAATGTTGTTGGGTTCCATCAAATCCTGGTCTGCCATGTCAGTCCTCCGATCTCCAATGCTCTTGCTCCGCCGCTTGTTTAAACGCCGCCAGCGTGTGGTCCCAGAATCCGTCTAGCCAGTGGCGCAAGGCCTCAAGGCCGTTCGTATTAATTCCGTAAAGGCGGCGCGTCCCATCCACGCGCACCACAACCAGATTGGCCGTTTTCAGCACTTTCAAATGCTGCGAAACGGCCGGACGGCTCACCTCCATGCCACGGGCGATCGCGCCCACCGTGCGGTTCCCTTGGCGCAGTCGCCGGAACACCGCCCGGCGGGTGGGATCGCCCAAGGCATCCAAAACCCGCTCAATTCGTGCCGCTGCTGCCATCGCCTTCGCCACCGCTCAACCGGCCAATTTCAGAAATGCCGCAGCCGCGGCGCTCCTCTGTCCATCACTGTATGCCTGTAGCACGTCGCCAAGATAAAATCAC
>JBOGKJ010000139.1:0-3084 GCA_050745565.1 Terriglobales bacterium
CATTTCTCACCAACCCAGCCGCTGCCACGCGCGGCATAGCGCACCCGTCTAGAAAAATGGGCGGCGCAGCACCTGCCCGGCGCTATCACCTTCCCGACAGCGCGTCCTGTTCGCCGCTCGAGATCGCCGCCCATTTTTTAGGGCGCGCCGCGCCTGGACGCGAGCGCCGCGACCTGACTGTGAGAAATGCGGGCTAGATGCGCAAAGGAGAAGCGGAGCCGGGGGGTGCCGTGCCGGGGGGTGCGGGTGAGGGGGCGGCGGCGGCCGCAATGAAGCTGGCGTCGAGCGCGGCCGCGGACAGATGCGCGGCAGCCACGGCAATCGGCACCGGCGCGGCGGCCGCGGCGCTCAGCAGCGCCGGCAACGCCGGAGCGGCCACGCGCTGCGCACAGCAGGGCATACTTTCCTGGGTTTGACCGCAATCGCGGGCCATGGCTTTGCAGCAGGCGGCCATGTCACGCATGGTGGCGTTGCGCCCCAGCGGCATGGCTTGGCTGGCTGTCGCCAGCGGCAACAGCATCGCAAGGCTCAGCACCCACGCCGCACTGCGCCGGTTAGTTAACCACCGCATCCGCTCAGTTTACCCCGACTCGCCACCGTCTCGCGCGGCTACGGGGTCAGGCAGCGCCCAACGAGGCAACTTGGACGGGTGATCGGCGCCAGTGGCGCGTTCACCGAGCCGAGCGGGCGCGCGATGCCCCCAGGCGAATTCCGGCCGCAGCCCGATTCCCGGGGCCCCCAAGGCGCTGGCGCCTTGGGGTGGGAGCAACGGGAGGGCGTCCTGAGAAGGCGGCCGTGCCGCTCACTGCGGGCGCCAGCGGACGAGGAAGCGGATCAGGTCCTCGGGGCCGAGCGCGCGCGCGTCCTGGAAAGAGCCGTCCTGGGAGCTGGCGAGCAGCTTGCCGGAGCCCGCGAGCACCGCCAGCATGGGCACGCCCTGCATGATGGACAGCCCATAGCGCTTGACGATGTCGAGGTTGTAGTTGAACTGCTCCACATCCACGTTCACCAGCTCGTAGTTGGCCTCGAGCAGCGGCGCCAGATCGGAGCGGCGAAAGGCCATGTCGAGCACGTGGCAGTCGTAACACCAGTTGCCGCCAAAATCCAGCAGGACGCGCTTGTTACCGGCGCGGGCGCGGGCCAGCGCCTGGGCGATGTCGGCGCTGGCATTGGCGGTTTTCGAGTAGATCGGGGCGGTGAGCGCGGTGGGCTGCTCCAGGCGCGAGAGGTCGGTTCTGCCGCCGCTGATGATGCGCCAGCCCTTCGCGGTGCGCCGCCAGGTCTGCTGCACGAAGCAGTAGACCGACTGCGGGCCGGCGGCGCTCACATAATGGATGCCGGCCTCAAAGCCCACCTCGTGCAGATCCGGGCCGAGGGCGCGGTCGCTGATCATCTGGAGCTGGAACCGGCTCAGGCCGGTTTTCTTCCAGCCAGCCCAGAACGCCGCCTCGCGCGGCACGTCGCTGATGACGCCGGTCGAAACGATGAGCTGCGGCGGCGGTGCGGCGGCATACATCGCCTGCAACGCCGTGGCGTTGCCGGCGCGCACCGCGGCCGCCCACCCCGCCAGCGGCGCAAACGCGGGCGGCGCCTGGGCGGCGGCGGCCAGGACCAGCGGCAGGGCAAGCGCGGCGAAGATGACGCGCGGTCGCCTCATAACGTCACCGCCAGCGGGGTGAAGAAGGCCGCCACTTTTTCCAGCGCCTCCTGTTCACTGCGGGCTTCATAGATCGCCTTGCGCAGCGCGCCGCCGCCTTCGACGCCATGGGTGAACCAGGCGGCGAACTGCTTCATTTTGCCCAGCGCGCCCGGCAGGCGCTCAGCCACCAGGCGGCCAAAGTAGTCATTGATCAGCGCGGCGCGATCGGCCGTGGTGGGCTGGCGATAGGCGCCCGTGGTGCGGTAGCTCTCCATCTGGCGGAAGATCCAGGGATTGCTGGCGGCGGTGCGGCCGATCATGACACCGTC
This sequence comes from Terriglobales bacterium, assembly GCA_050745565.1. Classification (GTDB taxonomy): domain Bacteria; phylum Acidobacteriota; class Terriglobia; order Terriglobales; family SCQP01; genus SCQP01. The sequence continues at coordinate 1,969 of JBOGKJ010000139.1, forward strand.
GCAGCCGGTGGCCGCCACCATGGCCGCCGCATCCTCGGGCGAGCGCACGTCGCCATTGCCGAACACCGGGATCGCGACCGCCCGCTTCACCTCGGCGATCCACTGCCACTGCGCCTGGCCGCTGTAGCCCTGCTGCCGGGTGCGGGCATGAAGCGAGAGGCCGTTGACGCCGCACGCTTCGGCGAGGCGCGCCAACTCGACGTGCACCAACTGCGACTCGTCCCAACCGGCGCGGAACTTGACCGTGAACGGCAGCGCCACGGCGCATCGGATGGCGCGGAACAACTGCCCCAGCAGGGGCAGGTCGCGCAACAGGCCGGAGCCGCCGTTGCATTTGACCACCTTTTTGGCCGGGCAGCCGAGGTTCAGGTCAATGGCGTCGAATCCCATCCGCTCGACGATGCGGGCGGCGTCGGCCATCACCTCCGGATCGGAGCCGAACAACTGGGCGGCGATGGGCCGCTCCCCGGGCGCGAAGCTCAGGTAGCGGCGCGCGACTTTTTCCGAGCGCACGATGCCGTCGCCACTGGTGAACTCGGTCATGATGAGGCCGCAACCGCCCAGGTCGCGGATGTAGCGGCGGAAGACCGTGTCGGTGATGCCCGACATGGGCGCCAGCAGCGTGGCGGGCTCGAGGCGCAGCTCGCGCCCCTGGTGGCGGAGGCTGACCGCGGCCGGAAGCTGCGCGGGCGCGGCCGGTGGGCGTGCGGGCGCGGGCGTGTCCCAGAACTTCTGCACAGAAGTATTGTATCGAGACCCGCGCCGGAGCGGCACGGCCGCCCTTCTCGGGGCGCCCTCCCGCTGCCACCCCAGCCCGCCCGCTCTGCTCAGGGCGCGAGCATTACCCGGCGCGGGCATAGCCTGGCGCGGGCCCCTGCCCGGCGATGCCGCGCATCCCGCTTTGCTCGCGGGGCCGCGCCCCATCGCTTGCCGGGCGCGGCGCAGCCGCCTTTTTCTGGACGCCCTCCCGTTGCTCCCACCCCAAGGCGCTAGTCCGCATTTCTCACCAACCCAGCCGCTGCCACGCGCGGCATAGCGCACCCGTCTAGAAAAATGGGCGGCGCAGCACCTGCCCGGCGCTATCACCTTCCCGACAGCGCGTCCTGATCGCCGCTC
>JBOGKJ010000140.1:0-7687 GCA_050745565.1 Terriglobales bacterium
GCTTTCACCCCTCCCGGCAAACGAAGCGGCGCGGCCCCCCAGCGATGCCGCTCGCGCCCCCTTGGGCTCGCCGGGCCCGGGCCGGCGCCGCCCTTCGGGCGCGGGCCCGGCGCTGCGAGCGTCTCAGCCGAGCAGGGCCAGGGGCCCGCGCCAGCCAATGCCAGCGCCTATCGCGCACTGGTGCGCAACCACTTCCCCAATGCGCGTATCGTGGCCGATCGCTTCCACGTGATCCGGCTGGTCAATCGCCACCTTTTCGCCTGCTGGCGCGAGACCGGGAGCTAGCCGCGATCCGGTCGCTCGCCCTTGCCGTCCAGGATCTGAGCGATCTGTTGCCGCAGTTCTGGGCAACGCACCGTTGCCGTTCGCCAGACAATCTCCCAATCAACACTGAAATAGGCGTGGGTCAGGATGTTCCGGAAGGCGACAATCTGGGCCCAAGGGACCACTGCGTTGCGGTCTCGAATGTCCGCTGACACGTGGCTCGCGGCCTCGCCGATAACCGCCAGTTTCTGCGCTACCGCGCTCCGCAGGAGCTCAGACTCGCGGAACTGGTCGAGGTCGCAGTCCGCGAGAAAGCCGGCAATGTAATCGGCGGCTTCCACTCGCGGGGGTCGCGCCTTCTGCGCTGTCGGCAAGGTAGGTGCGAAAGGCAGCGGAATTCTGAAGGGCGGCCCGCCCCCGGCAAACGAAGCAGGCGCGGCCCCAGCGACGCGCGGGCCGGGCTAGGGCTCACGGGGCCCCAGTCCGGCCTGCGCGTAAGCGGGGCGCGCGGCGAAGCCGCGCTGGGGCCCGCGCCAACTAAGCTGTCAGCCAGCAGCAGCGCGTCACGCCGCATAGACGGAACGGGCTTCAGCCAAAACCGCGGAGCGGATTTTCGGATTGAGACCCGGCTTGGACACAAGGTCCACCCTCTTGCCAAACAGTCGCTCAAGCTCCTGCGTGAGGCCAGCGAAATCCACCAGATCGGTTGTCGCCCCCGGCTGGAACTCGACCAGCAGATCCACATCGCTCGCGCTGGTCACCTCGCCACGGGCCGCAGAGCCGAACAGGGAAAGCTCGCGCACATGGAAGCGCCGGCAAACCCCGGCGAGATCATCGCGCGAGACCGGCGCGGCCGCGAAATTGGATGTTGGCGGCATGCGGGAATATTGGTCGGGGCGAGAGGATTTGAACCTCCGACCCCCTGGTCCCGAACCAGGTGCTCTACCAGGCTGAGCCACGCCCCGACGGAGTCCCTATTATACAATGGCGCGATGACGCGCTCTCCCTGGCTCCTCCCCGCTCTGGCAACCGTGCTGGCCGCCGCCGCCGCCCTCGCCGCATGCGGCCCCGCCGCACCGTCGGCGGCGCTGCTGCATCCGCCCGCGCAAATGCCGGCCGCGCCCGCCACCTACACCGTCGCCTTCCAGACCACGCGCGGACCCTTCACCGTCGCCGTCCATCGCGCCTGGGCCCCGCTCGGCGCCGACCGCTTCTACTACCTCGTCAAAAACGGCTACTACACCGGCGCGGCCTTCTTCCGCGTGGTGCCCGGATTCGTGGTGCAGTGGGGCGTGGCGGCCAACCAGAAAGTGAACCAGGCCTGGGAGAACGCCGCCATCCCCGACGATCCCGTCGTCGCCAGCAACACACTCGGCATGATCTGCTTCGCCAAAGCCGGCCCCAACACCCGCACCACCCAGGTCTTCATCAACTTCCGCGACAACAGCCGCCTCGACAAGATGGGCTTCGCCCCCTTCGGACAAGTCACCCAGGGCATGAACGTGGTGGATGAACTCTACGGCGGCTACGGCGACTTCGCGCCCCGCGGCCACGGCGTGGACGGACGCCTGCTCGATAGCGGCGGCGACGCCTATCTGCGCAAGGCTTTCCCCAAGATGGACCGCATTCAGAGCGTGACGGTCAGCTCCCAGTAATACCGCGCCAACAAAGGCTTCTCAGGCCTTGCTGACGCTGCGCGCCCGCACGTTCGGACGCGCCGGCGCCTGCAGCGCCCGGCTCACCTTCCAGCCGCTCTCGTACACCAGCGTGGTGTTGCGCTCGCGCGCCAGCGCCTGGGCATCGAGATGGCAGAAACGCACCGGGCCGGGCAGGGTACTGGTCTCGCGCATCAAGGTGTACACCACCACCTGCCCGTCCAACTCTATGCGGCAGCCGAAGTTGCGGCAGTGCGAATTCGCCAGCAGCGTGTCGGCGCGCTGCAGCGCCCCCTCCAGCTCATCCGGCGTCGCCTGCTCCGTAATCGTCTCCACCACCCCCTCTTCATTCGCATGACGGTGGTGGATCGAAAGGGTGTGCTGCTTTGAAGGCATTACCTATCTAGGATAGCAGGCCCCCCTTGCGGGGCGCGCGGCGAAGCCGCGCTGGGGCCCGCGCCAACTAAGTTAACAGGTTTACCAAAATCGGACGCCCCAGACCCACCCTGAAGGGCTAGAACCCCTTGAAATAGGCCGAAATCCGCGTCGAGTGGCGTAAACTCGCGCCCATGACTGGCACCCTGACCCAGGGAACCGCGAACCTGGCCGCGCTATGGCGCCCCGAGGCCCCGGTGCATGTTTGGTACTTCTGTTTGGACCGCTGGGCGATGACGGCGGAACATTCCCCGCTCGAGCTGCTGGGCGAGGAGGAACGGCAGCGGGCGCGGTCCATGAGCATGCTGCTGCAGCGCCACCGCTACATGGCGGCGCATGCCTGCATGCGGCAAATCGTCGCGGCCTACTGCGGCGTCGAGCCCGCGGCGCTGCGCTACCGCTACGGAGCCTTTGGCAAGCCGCGCTTGGCGGATCCCGCACAGGCACGCGAGCTGGCAGTGAACCTTGCCTATGCGGCAGGCGCCGCGCCGGCCTGGGCCGCGCTGGCAGTGTCGCGGCGCGACGAAGTCGGCCTGGCGCTGAGCCCCAGCGCCGCCGCCGCGCCGGCCAATGCCGACGAAGCCCTGGTCAAGCTTGCCTGGCTGAAGGCCAACGGCCAAAGCTACGCCGCCTCGGTGAAAGCAGTGAAATTCCCCATGCGCGACTGGTTCTGCGAACGCCTGCTGCTAGGCGCCGGCCTCTCGGCCGCCTTGGTAGCAGCCGGCCCCGAAGCCCAAGTGGCAGTCGGCCTATGGACGCCCCGCCCCCGCCGCCAAATCGCCGCCGCCTAGTCCGCATTTCTCACCAACCCAGCCGCTGCCACGCGCGGCATAGCGCGCCCGTCTAGAAAAATGGGCGGCGCAGCACCTGCCCTGGTGCCATCGTCCTCCAGACAGCGCGTCCTGTTCGCCGTTCGATATCGCCGCCCATTTTTTAGGGCGCGCCGCGCCTGGATGCGAGCTTCGTGACCTGACTGTGAGAAATGCGGACTAGCCCGCCGCTTCCTGCTTACCGCCCATCGCCTGTCGCCGCCCGCATGGGACCGGCAGCCGACCGGCGCGCAGGCCGCCAGCCCGCGCCCTCCACCCGCAGCCACACCCCCCACGCCCCGCACCCAGCCCGCCAACGCGCCCCCAACGGCTAACGGCTAATAGCTCATGGCTAACGGCTAGTGGCTAACGGCTAACGGCTAGTGGCTAATGGCTATCGCTTCCTGCTTACATTCCCCCCCGCGCGCTTGGCCGCGTACAGTGCCGCGTCGGCCTGCTCGAGCAACTCCTCCGCGCTCATCGCCTCACCCCGGTACAGGGTGACGCCAATGCTGGTGGTGAGCGGCTCGCCGGGCAGGGCGGCCAGCGGCGCGCGCTCAAGCGAGGTGAGGATAACCTCGACCACCAAGTCCGCGTCCCGGGTCTGGTCCAAGCTCTCGAGCAGCACCGTGAACTCGTCCCCGCCGAGGCGCGCCACCGTGTCCGCCGCGCGCACGCAGCCGCGCAGCCGCTGCGCGAAGGCTTGCAGCACGCTGTCGCCGGCGGCATGGCCCCGAGTGTCGTTGATCTGCTTGAAACGGTCAATGTCGAGGAATAGCAGCGCCAGCAGGGACTGGTCGCGCCGCCGGCGCGCGGTCTCCATGGCGTGTTCCAGCCGCCGCAGAAACGCGGAGCGGTTGGCGAGCCCGGTGAGCGGGTCGCTCTCGGCCAGCGCGATCAGCCGCCTTTCGGTGTGCTTGCGCTGGCTGATGTCGCGCAGCGTCACCGCAACGCCGTCGCCCAGGGGCACGCACTGGTGCTGCAGCCATAACTGCCGGCCGTGGGGCTGGGCCAGGGCGACTTCCTCGTCGAGCGGCTGCTCGGCGTTGACCACGCGCCGGAATTTGTCGAAAAAGCCGTCGGCGGCCAGCAGCGCCGCCGGGTCGAGCCCGTCGAGGTCTTGCCCGGGGCGGTTGGCGTACAGCAATTGGAAGCTGACAATCTGGCCGCGTTCGGGCTCGCGCAGGCTTTCGTAGATATAAAACGCGTCCTGGCTGCTTTCGGCGGCGGCGCGGAAGCGGGCTTCGCTGGCGATGGCTTGGTTGCGGGACTCGACCAGTTCGCGCAGCAGCGGCCGCAACTGCCAATACAGCACCTCGAGGCCGCCGAGGATCAGGCCGAGCACCAGCGGCGTCATCCACTCCAATTGGCTGCGCATCGCGTTGAACAGCTCCTCGGTGTCCATTTTCACCACCAGCCCCAGGTGCAGGCCCGGGATGGGGGCATAGGCCGAGAGCGCGCGTTGGCCGCGGTAGTCGTTCCCCAGCGCAACCCCGCTGTGGCCGCCGAGGGCGAGCGCCATGGGCCGCTCCATGCCCGCCACATCGGGGCGCATGGTGTGTACTTCCGGGCGCAGACGCTGGGGAAAACATTCGATTGCGCTCTGGACGTCGCTGCCGTAGCCGCACAGCCCCATCTCGCCGCTGGCGCCCCAGGCCGCCGTGTCCACCCCGATCGAGGCCAGCAGCGGCACCTGCTGCTCCACCACCACCGTGCCGACGACTTCGCTCTGGCGCCGGATGGGCTCGCGCTGCAGCAAATAAAAACCGTTGCTCCACAGCAAAAACGCGTCGCCGGCGAGGTGCACGGCAATCGCCGAAGTCATCGGCATGCCGTAGCCGGCCAGCTCGTGCCCCTGCCGGTCGAGCAGGCGGTAGGCGGAAATGCCCGAGGGCGCGGCCGCCGGGCCCTGCGGCCACTGGCGGTCGGCTTCGAGGGCGAACTCGCGGCCGCGCCGGCGCGCCGCCGCCACCAGCATCGCCACGTAGTGCTGCCGTTCGTCCCGGCGCAGCACCAGGTCGGAAACAGCGTTATCGCGCAACTGGTGCCAGAGGACGCCAAAGTTGAACATGCCCGCCACCGCCAACACCACTATCAGCACCACCGCGGCCACGGTAATGACCTGGGCGCTGTGGTCGCGGGGCGCCGGAATGCGCCACACCGCCGCGCGCGTGGCCAGCCAGAGGCCGATGCCGAGCGCGATCAGCCCGCCGCCGGTGTAGGGCGCCATCGCCGCAATGCCGTGGTAGGTGATCACGGCCTCGATGTGGATGAAGTAGGCGGCCAGGCCGGTCACGGCCACCAGAAACACCAGCGCCGTCAGCCCCCGCAGCCAGTCGCGATGCCGCCCCGCCGCCGCTGCCGGCCACGCCAGCACCGCCGCCCCGAACAGCATGAAGCCCACGCAGGCGTTCGGCGGCATGCGCCCCGGACGCAGCGCCGGCTCCGCCAGCCAGGTATACAGCCGCGGCAGGTCCAGCCCCAGGCTCACGTCCAGCAGGTTTTCGGCCAGCACCACCGTCGCCAGCGCCACCAGCGCCATGGCCAGCGCCGCGCTCACCCGCCGGCCCCCGCGCGCGCCCGCCGGCAGCCACATCAGCGCCAGCCCCGCCAGCACCAGGCAGGCGGCCGACTGCAGCGACATCGAGGCGTCGCGGCCCCGCTCGATGTGTACCAGCCAGCTTACCTGCCCGTATATGCCGCCGGCCACCGCCACGCCGAACGCCGCCACCGCCAGGCCCACGCCGCGCGCTCCGCGGCTCCGAGCCGGCTCTGCCAGCGTGTCTCGCGCTTGCGCACGCATCCCATGTGAGATGCAGCTTCAGGCCCGCTTCGATTCGCGCTGCTTGCCGGATAGCCCGCTAGGCCCGCAGCGCCGGCTGCGGAATGGAAGGTGCGTGCCCGCGCTTGTAAACCAGAATCGTACGACGGAAAGTGAGCACCACAGTGCCGTCCTGCTTGAAGCCCGTGCTTTTGACCTCCACCAGCCCCTGGTGCGGACGCGACTTCGATTCGCGCTTGCTCAACACCTCCGTCTGCGCGTAAATCGTGTCGCCCTCGAACACCGGCGCCGGCAGCCGCACTTCGTCCCAGCCCAGGTTAATGGCGTTCCGCGAGATGTCGTTCACCGAGAGCCCCACCACCAGCGCCAGCGTGAAGCAGGAGTTCACCAGCGGCCGGCCAAACTCGGTTTGCGCCGAGTAGTAGGTATCGAAATGGATGGGGTTCATGTTCGCCGTCAACAGCGTGAACCAGGTGTTGTCGGTCGAGCTGACGGTGCGTCCGATGGGGTGGCGCAGCGTGGCGCCGACTTCAAAGTCCTCATAGCAGCGGCCGGCGGCGGGATTGGTCTCTGGTGTGGGCATCGGGGGTTCCTCGGGACGCTACGGCAGCAGCCCGCATAGCCGCGCCTTGGCGACTATGACTTGGGCCATGCGAACGTTGGCGGCGTCCACCATTTTGCCTTCGTGACTGAATGCGCCGCGGCCTCCCCCCGCCGCCTGCTCGTAGGCGGCCACCAGGCTGGCGGCGCTGGCGGCCTGCTCGGCCGTGGGGGTGAACACGCGGTGGGTAATGTCGAGTTGTGCCGGGTGGATGCACTGCTTGCCGTCAAAACCCAGGGCATGCGCAATCCGGCAGGAGCGCTCAAACCCGGCGGCATCCTGGTAGGCGCCATAGGGGCTGTCCAGGCAGCGCAGGCCGAAGGCGCGGGCGGCGGCGACGATGGTCAGCATCGGGGCATGCCAGCGGTGGCCGGGGTAGAGCGCATCGTACTCATCCCAGGCGCCAATGCCGCTCGATGGCATCTGCATCGAGGCCGCAAAGTCGCCCGCGCCGAAAATCAGCGTCTCGAGTCGCGGCGAGGCGCCAGCAATCTCGCGGCAGTAAAGGTAGCCGCGCGCCGTCTCAATCTGCGCCTCGATGCCGATGTGCGCCGCGCCAATCTGGGTAAGCATGCGGTCCACGTACTCGACGTCCCCCGCCCCCGACACCTTGGGCAGCATCACCAGATCCAGCCGGTCCCCCACCGCACCCACCACCTCGACCAAATCCCGCTCCGCCCACCGCGTCTCCAGCCCGTTGATCCGCACCACCCGCAGCCGCCGCCCGAAATCCAGCTCCCGCAGCGCCGCAATCACCTCCGCCCGGCTGCCGGCCTTGAGCTCGTCCGGAACCGCATCCTCCAAATCCAGACAAACCGCATCCGCCGCACTTGCAGCGGCCTTCTCAATCTTCCGCCGCTGATTCCCAGGCACAAACAACAACGTCCGTTCCAGCCGCAGCCCCGTTCCCATAGCCTTCCATTGTAGGCAAAAACCCGGTCACCAGCCCCCGCGGACGCCCCCTCCCCTTCAGGGCCGCCCCCCCGCCGCGCCTTCTAACACCTAATACCTAACACCTTCTGATCACCAGCACCCGCAGACGCCCCCCACTCTCAGGGTCGCCCCCCCACCGCGCCTTCTAACACCTAATACCTAACACCTACCACCTTCTGATCACCAGCCCCCGCGGACGCCCCCTCCC
>JBOGKJ010000141.1:0-1674 GCA_050745565.1 Terriglobales bacterium
AGTGCGGGCGCGGCGCTGCGAGCGTCTCAGCGAGCAGGGGCAGGGGCCCGCGCCCGTCAATAGAAGGGCGGCCGTGCCGCTGAACTGTGCCTGCCGCCAGGTCACCGCCTTTCGCACGGTGGGCAAATCAGGAGCGGAGGCCGCGAACCGCGGCCCAGAGCGGGCGTCGCGGCCTTATAAGTTGAGCGACAACGGAGCTGGTGCAATATGAATTGGGATTTGCGCTTCGCCCTCCGCAGCCTGGGCCGGCATAAGGGCCTGAGCGCGGTTATCGTACTTACCCTGGCGCTGGCCATCGGGGCCAATACCGCCGTCTTCAGCCTGGCGGACGCCATGCTGTTGCGCGCGTTGCCGGTGCGCGATTCTGGGAGCCTGCTTTTGTTCGCTTGGCGGGCGCGGAAGGCGCCGCACTTCGACTCGAGCGTGTATTACGGCGATTGCGTGACCAGCGATGCGCGGGGCGCGGCCACCGGCTGCAGCTATTCCTACCCATTCCTGGTTGACCTGCAGCAGCATGCGGGCAACGTGGCGCAGGTGGCCGGTTATCGGGGCTTCGAGGGTTTCAACCTGACTGGGAACGGGCCGGCCACGCCGACGACCGTGGAGCCGGTGTCGGGCAACTACTTTGGCGTGCTGGGTCTGCGGCCTTCGGCCGGGCGGCTGTTGGCGCCCAGCGATGACACGGCGACGGCGCCGGTACGCGTGGTGTTGAGCTACGCGTACTGGCAAAGCCACTTTGGCGGTTCCACGGCGGTGGTGGGCCGGCGCGTGGCTCTCAATCAAGTTCCGGTGACGATTGTGGGCGTTGCGCCACGCGGTTTTGGGGGCTTGCGTCCGGGCAGCGCCAGCGATGCCTGGTTTACCCTGCACGCCTTGCCGCGGATTGAATCGGAGCCCGACCCTGATCTGCTGCTGGACTCGGACTCGTCGTGGCTGGTGCTGATCGGGCGGCTGCGGCCGGGCGTGAGCCGCAGCCGCGCCCAGGCCGAGATCGGCGGTCTGTTGCGCGATTTCATGCTTGCCGGGCCGAAGCCGCTGCTGCATGCCGCCGACAGCCCCCGGATGGATATCGAGTCCGCCCAGATTGCGCTCCAGGGCGCCCGCGCCACCTTTTCGCAGCCACTCACGGTACTGCTGTGGGCGGCGGGGGCGATTCTGCTGCTGGCCTGCGCCAACATCGCCGGGCTCTTGCTGGGGCGCGCGCACGCGCGGCGGCGGGAGTTCGCCTTGCGCCGCGCGCTCGGCGGCGGGCGCGGGCGCATCCTGCGGCAATTGCTCACTGAGAGCCTGCTGCTTGCAGCCATGGGCGGCGCACTCGGCCTGGCGCTGGCTTACCTGGCGAGCCACGCCCTGGCGGCGGCGATCATGGCTTCGCGCCCCTGGTTGCACTGGGGCGCTCCGCTGAGCTTGCCCGTGCTAGGGTTCGCGCTTGGCGTCACCGTGGCGACCGGCATACTCTTCGGCCTGGCGCCGGGCCTGAGCGCGTCGCGGCTCGACCTGGCCGGCGCCCTCAAGACGGGCGAGGGCACCACGGCGCGGCGGCGCGGCGCCGTGGGCGGCACGCTGGTGGTGGCGCAGATCGCGCTCGCGGTTGTTATTCTCAGCGGCGCCGGACTACTGGTCCGCTCCCTCGAGGATTTGCGCAGCGTGAATCCCGGCTTCAACACCAGCCAT
>JBOGKJ010000142.1:0-9265 GCA_050745565.1 Terriglobales bacterium
GCCGCTGTAGACCATGCCGCCGCGGCCGCCCGCCGGCGGCGCCCAAGCCCGCCCCGGCGGCCATCAGCTTCCACGATTACCTGCAGGCATACTGGCGTACGCAGATTTACCCCAAGGGCAACTTGGCCGCGAGCTTCGACGATTTCTGGACCGGGGTGCTGCAGGCGGGCGTGTTCGACCCCAATCCGGCCCGGCTGCGGCCGGGTGCGGCACGCGCCTTCAATACCGCCGCGCTGGCGACCTTGCCGCAATCGGCGGCCTCGGCGCCGCCCGCGGGCGCACTGGAGCTGGCGCTGGGAGTGAGTTCGGTGATGGGCGACGGCTGGTGGGCCAACAACGCCCTGCTGCTGGAAATCCCGGAGGCGGTCACCAAGACGTGCTGGGACAATTTCCTGCTGATCTCGCCGGCCACCGCCCAAAAACTCGGCCTCGAGCGCGACGACAAGGGGCGGTGCGCGATCGGCGAAATCGAGGTCGGCGGCCACAAGCTGCAGGCGCCGGTCTACACCCAGGTGGGCGTGCATCCGGGCGTGGTCTCGATTCCGGTGGGCTGGGGACGGGCGTCGGTGGGCCAGATCGGCACCGATGTGGGCGTCAACGCCTATGCCGTCGGCCAACTGCCGGCGGGCGGCCGCGGCGGCATGGTCTACAGCGGCGCCCGGGTCGAGATCCGCAAAATCAGCGACGGCTATCTGGTGGCCTCGCCCCAGGAAAACAACTACACCGAGTTCGGCGGCGACGACGTCACGCCGGAGAGCGGGCGCAGCGACACCATCATTCGCGAGGCCTCGCTGGTGCAAATCCAGACCAACCCCCGCGCCGGCAATCCGGAGCAGGAGCCGGCCGCCAGCATCTGGGACAATGGCGGCCCCAGCGAACACCCCTTCCCCAACTACCACTGGGGCATGACCATTGATCTGAACGCCTGCATCGGCTGCAACGCCTGCCTGGCGGCCTGCTACTCGGAAAACAACGTGCCCGTGGTGGGCAAGGACCAGGTGTGGCGCGGGCGCGACATGGCCTGGATCCGCATTGACCGCTACTTCTCCGGCGACGAGGCCAACCCCGACGTCACCGCCCAGCCCATGGTCTGCCAGCAGTGCGCCAACGCCGGCTGCGAGAGCGTCTGCCCGGTGATCGCCACCATCACCGACGCCGAAGGCATCAACGTCCAGGTCTACAACCGCTGCGTCGGCACCCGCTTCTGTTCCAACAACTGCATCTACAAGGTGCGCAAGTTCAACTTCTTCAACTACAGCAAGGTGCGGGCCTCCCCGCTCGAGCTGGCGCTGAACCCGATGGTCACGGTGCGCAGCAAGGGCGTCATGGAGAAGTGCAACTTCTGCACCCAGCGCGTCCACGCCGGCCATTACCGGGCCAAGGAGCGCGGCCTGCCCGTGCGTGACGGCGACATCCGGACGGCGTGTCAGCAGACCTGCCCGGCGCAGGCGATTACGTTCGGCAACATGAACGATCCGCAGTCGAAGATGATGCAGTTGCGCGGCGAGCGCGGCTACAAGGTCTTGAACGAGATGAACTACGAGTCCTCGGTCGTCTATCTGACCAAGATCCGCAACCGCGGCGCGGAGAGCGAAGGCCAGGCATGAGCGACGCCACCCTGCCTCATCCGCTGCAGCGGCAGTTGGCGCTGGCCTCGGAGCCGCCGCTCTACCGCGCCGACCTGACCCTCACCCAGGTCAACCGCGACATCGCCGCGGCGATTCTGCGGCGGCCCAACAAGTTCTGGTACCTGGGTATGGCGATCGCCCTGGGCTGCCTGGGCCTGGGCACGGTGGTGGTCTGGGTCCAGTTGCACGTGGGCATGGGCGTGCTCGGCCTCAAGCGTCCGGGGATGTGGGGCACCTACATCGTGGACTTCGTATTCTGGGTCGGTATCGCCCACGCCGGCACGCTCATTTCGGCCATTCTGTACCTGTTCCGGCAGCGCTGGCGGACGGCCATCAACCGCTCCGCCGAGGCCATGACCATTTTTGCCGTCATGTGCGCCGGCCTCTTCCCGCTGCTGCACATCGGCCGCACCCTGATCGCCTACTGGCTCATCCCCTACCCCAACTCACGGCATCTGTGGGTGAACTTCCGCTCGCCGCTGATCTGGGACGTGTTCGCGGTTTCGACCTACACCATCATCTCGATTCTGTTCTGGTACCAGGGCATGATCCCCGACCTGGCGACCATCCGCGACCTGCACCCAGGCAAGATCGCCCGCCGCGTCTATGGCGTCTTCTCGATGCGCTGGAAGGGCACGGCGCGCGACTGGCACCATTACGAGGCCGCCTACGGACTGTTCGCTGCGATTGCGACCCCGCTGGTGCTGTCGGTGCACAGCGTGGTGTCGAGCGACTTTGCGGTCAGCTCGATTCCCGGTTGGCACGACACCATCTTCCCGCCCTACTTTGTGGCCGGCGCCATCTTTAGCGGCTTCGCCATGGTCATCACCGTGCTCACCGTGGTGCGCAAGGCCTTTGATCTCGAGGACTACATCACCCTTGATCACATGGAGCTGATGGCCAAGATCATCCTGGCCACCTCGATGATGGTGAGTTACGCCTACATCCTCGAAATCTTCATGGCCTGGTACAGCGAGCGGGCGGTGGAGAACCACATCTACATCTGGATACGGTTCTTTGGCCCCTACGCTTGGGCGGGCTGGCTGACGGTGGCCTGCAACTGCGTCATCCCGCTGATTTTCTGGTTCCGCATTGCCCGGCGCAACATGTTCGTGCTGTTCGTGGTCAGCATCTTCATCAACATCGGCATGTGGTTCGAGCGCTACGTGATCATCATCACCTCGCTGTCGCAGGACTTCCTGCCCACCAACTGGCGCTATTTCGCGCCCACGATCTACGACATTGGCACCTTCGTCGGTTCGCTGGGGCTGTTCTTCATGCTGTTCATGCTGTTCGCGCGCTTCGTGCCGGTGATCTCGATCGCCGAGATCAAGGGGGTGCTGAAACACCAGGTGGGTGAGCCGGCGTCGGCGGCGCAACTGGAGGAGTCCAATGCCTGAGAACTACCGTCCGCCGGCGGTTCTGGCGCTGTTCCGCGAACCCCACGCCCTGCTGGAGGCAGTCAAGGGCGTGCGGGCCAAGGGTTACCGCGGCTTGGATGCCTATACGCCCTATCCGGTGCACGGCTTGAGCGAGGCACTGGGACTGAAGATCAGTTGGATGCCGCGCGTCACCAAGACCGGCTTTTTCGTGGGCGCCGGCCTGGGCTTCACCTTCGAGGCTTGGACCATGGCCTGGGCCTGGCCGCTGAATATCGCCGGCAAGCCCTTCGTGAGCGTGCCCGCCTACATGCCGGTGACCTTCGAAAGCGGCATTCTGATCGCCGGCATCGCCACCTTCATCGCCGTCCTGATCGCCGGCCGCTTGGTCCCGGCGCCGACATTCAAGAACCTTGACGACCGCCTCACCAACGACCGCTTCGGCCTCTACGTGCCGGTGCGGCCCTATGAAGCCGGCAACGTGCAGACGCTGCTGCGCGAGCTGGGGGCGGAGGAGGTGCGCGACCTTGCCTAACACCGCCAACGCTGTGGGGCCGGTCGCTGACCGGCGCGCGGGCCGCCGGCCCGCGCTCATCACCGCCCTCGGCGCCGCCCTGCTGGCCTTTACCCTGGCCGGCTGCGCCGGGCCTGGCACCAAGACCACAACCATGATCGAGTACCAGCCCGACATGTACGTGCAACCCTACGTGCAGGCGTTCGGCACCGACCACGTGGACCCGACCCTGCAGGCCATGCGCGTCCCGCCCGACGGCACCGTGCCGGTGAACTGGGTGCCGTTTCCACAGCCGGTGGACGTGACCGGTGAGGATCAACTCCTCAACCCGCTCCCAGTCACCCCCGGGGTGCTGCAAAAGGGCCGCCAGGTCTTCGACACCTATTGCATCGTCTGCCACGGCGCCACCGCCAATGGCCTGGGCTACATCGTGCCCAAAATGACGCAGCCGCCCCCGCTCATCGCCGGCGCCCCGCTGCTGTTCACCGATGGCCGCATCTTCACCATCATCACCCGGGGCCAGGGCAACATGCCCAGCTACGCTACCGAGCTCGATCCGGTCGAGCGCTGGGCGGTGATTCATTACGTCCGCGTGCTGCAGCGGGCCGCTAACCCCTCCCCCGCCGACCTCGCCCGCGCCCAGCAGCAGGGCATGGACTTCTCCAAGGATTTGCCCCCGGCGCAGGGTGTCAACGGAATCATACCCGGCAGCCAGGCCATCCCCCACTGATGTCTACCATGCCTTGCGCTTTACAGCTCCGCCCGGGTTCGCTACCCAATAACCGGCAACTGGCAACTGACAACTGGCAACCGACAACTGACCACTGACCCCTGGCATCTAGCAACTATGCTTTCCGAATCCACCATCGCCGTTGCCGTTCCCGGACCCGCGGTCTTCTCCCGCCGGCTGCGCACCCTGCTGCTCGCCGCCACCGTCATCGGAGTGGTGGTGTTCCTGGCCGCACTGGCAGTGGACCCGCAGCGCGCCTGGTACAGCTTCCTCACCAACTACGTCTTCTTCACTATCATGGGCTTGGGCGGCGCCTTCCTGGTGGCGCTCGAGTACGTCACCAGCGCCACCTGGACGGTGGTGTTCCGCCGTATCCCCGAGGCCGCCTCCACCTACCTGCCGGTCGCGTTCCTGCTCGGCATTGTGCTGCTGCTGGGCGTGCCCCATATTTACAAATGGGCCGTGCCCGGCTACGCCGGCTTCATCACCAGCGGCAAGCGCTTCTGGTTCAGCATGCCGCTTTACAGTTTCCGGACGCTGTTCGCCCTGGGCATCTGGGTGCTGTTCGGCTGGTGGTTCGTCAAGAACTCCACTCACCAGGACGACCACCCCGCCCAGCTCGTCTCCGGCCCCACCTTCGGCAAGCGTCCCACCATTCGCGGCCGCATGGCCGCCGGCTTCCTGGTGGTGTTCGCCTACAGCTTCTCCTGGTGCTTCATTGACTGGGTGATGTCGCTCCAGCCCCACTGGACCTCCAATATGTGGCCGGTCTATGGCTTCGCCGGTCTGTTCGAGGCCTCGCTCGCCTTCGTGCTGCTGTTCACCGTGCTGATGCGCCGCGCCGGCCTGTTCGGCGACGCGGTGCGCGATTACCACTATGTGGACCTGGCGCGCATCGTGCACGCCTTCAGCATCTTCATGGTCTACATCGGCTTTGCCCAGTTCCTGCTGATCTGGTACGCCAATTTCCGCGAGGAGACCATCTACTTTCACGAGCGCGAGGTGTACGGCTGGGGCGCGGTCTTCATGTTCCTGCTCTTCGCCAAGTGGGTGGTGCCTTTCTGCGTCCTGATGAACCAGAAGATCCGCACCAATGAGGCGGTGCTGATCTCCATGTCCGTGCTGATCCTGGTGGCGGAATGGTTCGATTGCTACTGGATGATCCAGCCCGTGATCCACACCCATTTCTATGTGCCCAACTGGATTGAGCTGGGCGTGCTGCTGGGCTTCATCGGTATCTTTGGCCTGGTCATGACGCGTTATCTCAGCCGCCACCCCACTGTGCCGGTGGGCGATCCCAAGTTCGTGAATTCGGTGGCGGGGAAGTATCTATGAGCGAGCAACCCCAACTGCCGTCGCGGCCCTCCATCAAAAGCCTGATCGGCTTCGCCCTGGTGGTGCTGGTCGCCGGCTACTTCATCTTTGCCGCCTTCGGCGGCGAGTACCGCAACGCCAGCTTCGAGGCGCGCTTCGATTTCCATAAGCCGCCGCCGCCGGGCGCGGCCGACGTGGTGGACCTGCGGCCGCTGCTGCAGGCGACGCCGAAGCTGGTGGCGCAGGGCCAGCAGGTGTTCGTGGCCAACTGCGCCCCCTGCCACGGCGTGGACGGCTATGGCAACGGCCCGCGCGCGGCCGGACTGAACCCGCCCCCGCGCAATTACCACAGCGGTAAATTCCGCTACGGCACCTCGGTGCTGACCATGTACCACACCGTCACCAACGGCTCGCCCGGCACCTCGATGCCGAGCTTCGTGGCGCTCTCGCCCGAGGAGCGGATGGCGGTGATTCACTACATCCGCACCAACTTCATCCCCAAAAACGCGCTGCAGCCAGACACCGCCGCGCAACTGGCGGCGCTGGCGACCCCGGCGGCCAGCGGCCCGGTGCAACTGCCGCCGCTCAACCCTGTGCCCGAGGGTCAGCGCATTCCGATCGCGGTGGCGATGCAACTGGTGACGCGGGAAGCGGCCGCCGCGCCGGCCCCGGGCGGCACCGCCGGCGTCTACACGCCTTCGGCGGCCGATGCCTCCCTCGGCGTCGGGCAGGCGATTTACCAGACTCAGTGCCAGAGCTGCCACGGCGGCAAGGGCCAAGGCGGGTTGCCGACCATGATGATCGGCTCCGATCCCTACGTCGAAGTCACCGCCGCCAGCTTCCAGCGGCCGCATATGCTCAAGTCCATCAATGACGGCGCCGGCTTCGCCCGCATCGTGCTGCATGGGCTGCCCGGCCGCATGATGCCCGGCCACGGAACCCTGACCAAGCCGCAGCTCGATTCCCTGTACGCCTACGTCCGGCAGCTTGCCGGCCAATCCGCCGCCGCGCCCGCCGCGCCGGCTACGCGAGGAAAGCGATGATGATGGCTCTGCTCTCCATGTGGGCGGGCCTGCAGCAGACGGCGCGCCAGGCGCTCGAGCAGGGCCTCGCCCAGCCCACCCGCAACGCCTTTGACGCCCCCGGCAGCTCGGTCGCCCGCATCGCCGCCAGCGAAAGCTGGCACGCTTTCCTCTGGGTTGTCCCCTTCATCGTGATCGCCTACGTACTGCTGGTGGTGGTCATGGTGAAGTTCCGCGACAAGGGCGACGGCCGCAAACCCGCCAAGTTCCACGAGCACAACCTGCTCGAGTTCCTGTGGACGGTCATCCCCGCCATTGTCGTGACCATGGTGGCGCTGCACTCCTATCCGGTGCTGCATTTCATGGAGTACGGCGGCACCAACGCCGCCGTCAATGTGGACGTCGTCGGCCATCAGTTCTTCTGGGAATATAAACTCCCCGCCTACGGCATCGATATCTCCAACGACACCCTGGTTGTGCCTGCCAACAAAGTCGTGGACCTCGACCTCACCAGCGTGGACGTCATCCACGGCTTCTACGTCCCCGGCCTCGGCATCCAGGAAGACGCCCTCCCCGGCCGCCTCACCAATCTCTGGTTTAAGGCCAAGCCCGGCATCTACAAGGGGCAGTGCACCCAGTTGTGCGGCGCCGACCACAGCCAAATGCTGATCACCGTGCAGGTGGTCCCCGAAAACCAGTTCCAGGCCTGGCTCCAGTCCCATAAAAATCACCCCGCCGCCAAGCCCGCCACCCCCGCCCCGGCCACGACCATGAAAGGCGGCATGAAGATGGCGCCCAAGGCCAAGCAGGCAGGCGCAGCGCCGGCTTTGGGTGAAGGGGCCCCCAAGTCGGCGCAACCACAAGCGGGACGCGCGCCGGGCCCGCGCCAGAACAAAGGAGTCGCGCAATGAGCGCCACCGCAGGCACCCTCGCCGCCCCCGCTGGCGAGTTCCATCCCCGCCAGTATCACGGCGTGCTCGACTGGCTCACCACCACCGACCATAAGAAGATCGGCATCATGTACCTGGTGCTGGCGCTCGTGAACGGCTGGCTGGGCGGCTCGCTCGCTGGCCTGATCCGGCTCAACCTCTTCAATCCCGACTGGCACCTGTTTAAGCCCGAGGTGTACAACCAGTTGATGACCATGCACGCCACCATCATGATCTTTTTGACCCTGATGGCGGCCTTCGCCGGCTTCGGCAACTACCTCGTGCCGCTGATGATCGGCGCGCGCGACATGGCCTTCCCCAAGCTCAACGCCTTCAGCTTCTGGCTCATGATCCCGGCGGCGCTGATGCTCTACGGCAGCTTCTTTGTCGTCGGCGGCGCCGCCGCCGGCGGCTGGTGGAGCTATCCGCCGCTGTCCACGGCGCAGTTCTCCGCCGGCCACGGCGAGGACCTCTGGATTCTGGCCGTCATCCTGCTCGGCATCAGCTCCATCATGGGCGCCATCAATTTCCTGGTCACCGTGATTGACATGCGCGCCCCCGGCATGAGCTGGACCAAGGTGCCGCTGTTCGTGTGGAGCTGGGTGGTGACAGCATGGATGCTGATGCTGGCCCTGCCGGTGCTGAGCGGGGCGATGTTCATGCTGCTCAGCGACCGCTGGCTCTCGACCGGCTTCTTCCGCCCCGCGCTCGGCGGCGATCCGCTGCTCTACCAGCACCTGTTCTGGTTCTTCGGCCACCCCGAGGTCTACATCATGATCCTGCCGGGGTTCGGGATGCTGAGCCACATCATCCCCGCCATGAGCCGCAAAAAAGTGTTCGGCTACAAGGGCATGATGGTGGCGCTGTGGGCGATCGGCATCATCGGCTTCATGGTGTGGGCGCATCACATGTTCACCGCCGGCATCTCCGCCGGCGCGCGCATGTGGTTCTCCATGGCCAGCATGGCCATCTCGGTGCCGACCGGCGTCAAGATCTACTCCTGGCTGGCCTCGGCCTGGGGCGGCGTCATCCGCTTCTCCACCGCCATGAAGTTCTCCCTGGGCTTCATCTTCACCTTCGTGCTCGGCGGCCTCAGCGGCTTGCTGCTCGCCGTGGTCCCCTTTGACATCCAGGTGCACAACACCTACTTCGTCGTCGCTCACTTCCATTACGTGCTGGTCGGCGGCTCGGTCATGACACTGTTTGCCGGGACCTATTTCTGGTTCCCCAAAGTCGCCGGCCGCATGCTCAATGAAAAAGCCGGCTCCTGGGTGTTCTGGCTGTTCTTCATCGGCATGAACTGGGTCTTCATGCCCATGCACCTGCTCGGCATTGACGGTATGTCGCGCCGCGTCGCCAGCTACCGGCCCGAGTTCAAGCCGCTCAACCAGTTCATCTCCCTCGGCTTCCCGCTCATGCTGGCGGCCGGCATCATCTTCACTCTCAGCATCATCATCGCCCTCACCCGTCCCAAGGACGCCCCCGACGACCCCTGGGACACCAACGCCATCGAGTCGCACCTGGAGTGGATGACCTCCAGCCCGCCGCCCGCCTACAACTTTGCTGAAATTCCGGAGATTCGCTAGGTAGCACCCATGCCGTCTGAAGAAGTTACTTATCAGCCTAAACCACCGGAGAAGCGCAAGCGCCGCGGCATCTGGCTCGGCGTTGTCGTCGTCGGCATGGTCGGCTTCGCCTTCCTCAACGTCCCGCTGTTCCGAGTTTTTTGCACCCACATCGGCCTCTACG
>JBOGKJ010000143.1:0-2485 GCA_050745565.1 Terriglobales bacterium
CGCGGGCCCCAGCGCGGCTTCGCCGCGCGCCCCGCTTACGCGCAGGCCGGGCGGGGGGCCCGGCCTGCGCGTCGCCGGGGCCGCGCCCGCTACGTTTTCCGGGGGCGGCCCGCCGTACGGAATAGCGTCGCCATTGGCGCCCGCTTTGCCCACAGCACAGAAGGCGCGCCCCCCGCGAGCCGAGCCGCTGCTTTTGGGGGTGGACATTGGCGGGACCAAGGTTGCCGCGGGCGTGGTGACGACGCAGGGGAAAATCCTCAGCCGGGTGCGGGTGCCGATGCAGGCGCAGGCGGGGGCGGCGGCGGCGCTGGCGGCGGTGGAAACGGCGATTGCGGCGGCGCGGGATGGGGCTGGGCGGGCGGTGGAGGCGATTGGGCTGAGCAGCCCGGGGCCGCTCGATCCGCGGCGCGGGATCGTGTTGAACCCGCCGAACCTGCCCTGCTGGCGCAACTACCCGCTGGCGCGGACGATTGCGCGGCGGCAGCAGTTGCCAACGCGGCTGGACAACGACGCCAACGCGGCGGCGCTGGCGGAGGCGCGCTGGGGGGCGGGGCGCAGCTACCGGTCGGTGTTTTACGCCACGCTGGGCACCGGCATTGGCGCCGGCTGGGTGTTGAACGGCGCCATCCACCATGGGCGGACGGGGGCGGCGGTGGAGGGCGGGCACGTTTCGATTGACTGGCGGGGGGTGCGCTGCGGCTGCGGCAAGCGCGGCTGCATTGAGGCGATGGCCTCGGGACCGGCGCTGGCCAAGCGGGCGCGCGCGGCGGTGCGGCGCGATCCGCGGGCAGGGCGGCGGATGGCGCAATTGGCCGCGGGGGACGGGAAGTTGGCGGCCGAACATGTGGCGGCGGCCTGGCGCATGGGCGACAAGCTGGCCACGGCGCTGCTGCAGCAGACCGCGACGCTGCTGGCCATTTGGCTGGGGAGCATTGTGGACCTGCTGGAGCCCGAGGTAATTATTTTTGGGGGCGGCATGGGCGCGCTGTTTGCGGAGTGGTTTCCGCACATCCGGCGCGAGCTGCCGGCCTGGTCCGTCAACCCCCGGGCGGCGGAGACCCCGATGCGCGCCGCCCGCTATGGCGCCGACGCCGGCATTGCCGGCGGAGCGGCACTGTGCCTTTGACCGCCTGGCTCGAGGCGGCGCGCGACGGCGCGCTCACGGTGCTGTTGCTGGGAGCGGTGATCAGCGGGGCGCAGTGGCTGTTGGCACGCATTTATGGCGAACGCCTCACAGGGCGTCCACTATAATCATCTAGAGGAAACGCCTGCATGCCACCCGAGGCCACCAACCCGGCCGCCAACGTCTCGCCCGCGCGGATTTTTGACGTGCTGAACGGTTTTCAGCGCACCGCCGCGCTCACCACCGCGATTGATCTGGACGTATTCAGCCTGATCGCCACCGGCGCCAACACCACCGCCAGCCTGGCGCAGCGCAGCCAGAGCAGCGAGCGCGGCATCCGCATCCTCTGTGATGCGCTGGTAGTGCTGGAACTGCTCGAAAAGGATGACGGCCGGTATCGGCTGACGCCGGAAAGCAGCCTGTTTTTGAACCGCCAGTCGCCGGCCTACCTGGGGACGGCGGCGGAGTTTATCGCCGGCACCGTTCAGCGGGAGTCGTTTGACCGGCTGGGGGAGGCGGTGCGCAAGGGGGGCTCGGCGCTGGCGGACACGCCTTCGATGCAACCCGACAGCCCGGTGTGGGTCAACTTCGCGCGCAACATGGCGGCGATGCAACGCCTGCCGGCGCAGGGGCTGGCCGAGTTGCTGCTGCCGCGGGCGGTGAGCCCGTGCAAGGTGCTCGACATTGCCGCCGGCCACGGGCTGTTTGGCATCGGCATGGCGCTGCGCAACCCCAACGCCGAAGTCTATGCGCTGGACTGGCCCAGCGTGCTCGAGGTGGCGGCTGAAAACGCCGAGGCCAGCGGAGTCGGCGAGCGCTGGCACCGGCTGGCCGGCAACGCGCTGGAGCGCGACCTCGGCAGCGGCTATCAGTGGGTGCTGCTGCCCAACTTCCTGCATCATTTTGACCGCGCCACCTGCGAGGGCCTGCTGCGCCGCGTACGCGCCGCGCTGGCCCCGGAGGGCGAGGTGGCGGTGCTGGACTTCATCGTGGACGAGGGCCGCACGTCGCCGCCGCAGTCAGCGCTGTTTTCGCTGATCATGCTAGCCTCGACCCCGGCCGGCGACGCCTATACGTTCGACGAGCTGGACGAGATGTTCCGGGACGCCGGCTTCAGCGACACCGAACTGCATCCGCTCCCGCCCGGCTTCCAGCGCGTGCTGATCGCGGGGTGAATTGGTTGGCGCGGGCCCCAGCGCGGCTTCGCCGCGGTTGACGTGCCCGCCGCGCGCTAACCCGCATTTCTCACAGTCAGGTCGCGGCGCTCGCGTCCAGGCGCGGCGCGCCCTAAAAAATGGGCGGCGATCTCGAGCGGCGATCAGGACGCGCTGTCGGGAAGGTGATAGCGCCGGGCAGGTGCTG
>JBOGKJ010000144.1:0-2600 GCA_050745565.1 Terriglobales bacterium
ATGGCTGGCGAGCTCGGCTTCCAGGTCGGCCTCGCGGCGGCCACCGCCGGTCAGCTCGCGGCTGCGCGCCAGAAAACGCCGCCACCTCATGCCCCCTCCGGACGGAGAAAGCGGTTCAGGATGGCGCCGGATTGCTCCCAGGCATCAATCTCGCGCGCGAGGTGACGCGCCCCGGCGCGCGTGAGGCGGTAAAATTTCGCCTTGCGATTATTTTCCGATGTGCCCCAAGTTGAGGCAATGTAGCCTTCCTGCTCCAACCTAATCAGAGCCGGATAGAGTGTGCCGTAGTTGAGCGCCAGCCGATGACCGCTGGTTTGCTCTATGCGGACAGCGATGCCGTAGCCGTGCTGCGGCCCGAGCATTTGCAGCGTCTTCAGCACCATCAGCGCCAGGGTGCCCTGCCAGACCTCCATCTTTTCGCCCATTCCGGGAGCATGCCCTATTTCCCTATGGGAAAGCAATAGGAGAGAGCGGCGCACGGGGGCGCCTGGTTCAGACCAGGCCGAGCGCGGCGCGGATGCGGGCGGCTTCCCCGGCGGCGGCCTCGAGCGCCAGCGCACGTACGCCGGCAGAGGCGAGCAGCTCGCGATGATAGTCGCAGTCCTCGGGAAGCGACAGGTGCGGCAGCTCCGCCGGCGCCGCCGCGGGCGCGACGGCGGGGAAATCGTCGAAGCTGGCGACGTCGAGATCCGCCACACGCTGGCGCAGGCGCCCGACGGTGAAGCACAGTTGCTTGACCGCACCTTCATCGTCGAGCGGCACGGCTTGAATGAAGTGCGGCGCGCCGCCGCGGCTGGCATAGTGGAAATCGAAACGGTAGCGGTCGGGCGCGCCCAGCCAGTCCGCCGCGCCGACGCGCCGGCCGAGGTGCTGCAGGACGCGCTCCTGGCGAAAGATGCCCTCCAAATACAGTACGATGCCGCGGCGGCGGCCGGCGGACACCTCCTGCGCGGACCGGATGCCGGCGACATAGCTTTCATACAGCCGGTCCAGTTCGGCAGCCGGGTCGCGCGTCAGCACCGCCTTGGGGGCAGTAAACTGCAGCGAATGGCCGAAGCTTTCCTGCGAGAGGCCGATCAAATACTCGCGGGAAAGCCAGGCGGGCTCGGCGCAGCGCAAATGGGAGAGCAGATCGTCCTGCAGGCCGGTTAGGTCGGCCTCGTCAAACAGCGGTGAAAGTTGGCGGACGCGACGCCAATCGGGGTTGATGCGAACGCCGACAAAACCGCCCTCGACCGCATGATAGAGCGCCACGCCCACGTTGACCGCCTCCTCGCGGATGGGATCGGGCGCCACCCGGATCAGGACGTACTCGCAAACGTTCATGACGTTCTCCGTCATCGTCAGGCTCCCGCCGCCTCCACCGCCATCGGCGCCGCCTCCAGCCAGTTTTCAAACGGCGCCCGCGCCGACCCCTTCACCTGCGAGATCTGCTCGCGCACGCGCTGGCGGCGGCGCACCAGGTTGGCAAGCAACTGCTCCAGGGCGTCATAGCCTCCCGTCCAGGCTGGCGGCACTTCGTCGGCAAGCGCATAGATCGCCTCCGGGTCATAGTTTTCCACGTTGCTGAGCCAGGGCTCAAACGACGGCCAGCCGGCAACGCCAGCATAGACCATGTTGCGGCAATACACGCCGCGCAAGGGACTGTCGGGAAACTTCCAGTCTTCGCCGTTGAAACAAAAGCCCTGGTCCACCATGAACACCTGCAGCGGGCGCCGCGCGCCGGGGCGGCAGAAGATCACCTGGCGGCCGTTGCAGTTGCAGGTCCATTTGTCGAACACGAGCATGCCGGCGAAATCGCGGCGATTGGCGATCAACTCCAGGCCAGGCTCGGGCAGATAATCCCAGATGGGCGCGTGCGGGTCGGGCAGCGGGAAACGGGAGCCAAACTGCAAGCCGCTGGAACAGGGCACGAGGGCGCCCTGGATGCGGAGCACGAGCCCGGGCGAGCGGTCCACCAAGGAGGGGGGAACCTCGACCAACGCCACCGGCGGCACCGGCAGGCCCAGACCGCGGGCGAGGCGCGCCCCCAACAGTTCATTGGCCAGGATGCGGCGACCCTGGGGATTATTGGTGAATTTGACCACGTAATAGTGGCCATCCTCGGCGCGCAGGAGATGGGACTGCGCGCCGCCACGCATGGGACGCACGTGCTCGACCGCCAAAATGGGCATGAACAGAGGAGAGTGTAGCCGGATGCAGGCCGAAATCCACCGCACTCTGCCCGGAGGGCACCCGAACGTGGGGTGGCAGCGACCCTCTCGCGGGAGTCGCGCCGTTTGCACTGCGGGCAAAATCGGCGCGAAGGGCCGCGGAATTCCAACGGGGTGAAAGCGCCAGTGGCGCTTTCACCGCTCCCGGTTAACGAAGCGGTGCGGCCCGGCCTCTAGCGATAGGCCGCTCGCGCCGGCTTGGGCTCACCGGGCCCCGGGCCGGCGCTCCACAGCCCTTCGAGTGCGGGCGCGGCGCTGCGAGCGTCTCAGCGAGCAGGGGCAGGGGCCCGCGCCGATCAATAGTGGCTGGCTGTGGATACGGGCGGTGCAGGGCGGCCGGGGGCAGCGAGCGCTTCCTGGATGCGCTCGGCGCCACTCCAGATGCCG
>JBOGKJ010000145.1:0-6220 GCA_050745565.1 Terriglobales bacterium
ATCGAACGGCGAGCAGGACGCACTGCCTGGAGGACGATGGCACCAGGGCAGGTGCTGCGCCGCCCATTTTTCTAGACGGGCGCGCTATGCCGCGCGTGGCAGCGGCTGGGTTGGTGAGAAATGCGGGCTAGCGCCCGAGCGGGTCGTTGTGGGGATGAGGCAAACGGCGGCGCCATCACCTGCCGCAGCACGCCGGGCGGGGGCACCGCCAGGACGAGTTATGCGCCCAGCGCCGCCCACCGCCGATGGGGGCGTAGCAAGTGGCAATCAGCAATTAGCGATTAGCTTTGGAGCCGCGGCTGGGGGTGATGGCGGAGTGCGGCGGGAGAGTGCACTCGTGGCGGCCGGGCCTTCTGCGGAGCACGCGCTAGCGCGCGAGCGGGTCGTCTTGTACATGGGGATTGGTGACGCGCAAGCCGCGCGCCAGGCTCGGATGCCGCCGCTGCAGCGCCTCATACATCTGCCAGGCGATGCTGCGGTAGGAAAAGTGCCCGCCCAGTCCGGTGCGCAGCTCCGCCATGTACGCCACCTGGGCCAGGTCCATCTTGAACAGGCTGCGCTTGCGGTAGCCGAGCGGCAGCAGATAGGCGCCCACGGTCGCGGGGTGCCGGGCCCCGGCGGCGGCGGCCGCGGCCATCGCCGCCGCGTAGGCGGGCTCGGCGCCGGCGGCGAGAATAGCCGCCGGGGTGTCGAAGCCATGCTGCGCGGTATAGCCCTGGTGGAGTTGGACGCAGCGGCGGTGGCGGTGGAGGTCGCGGAAGCCGCCGATGTCCATCAGGATGTCGAACTGGAAGGGGAGCCCGGCCTGGAACGCGCGCGGCAGCTCGTCGTGGCTGCCGCGGTGCCGTGTGCCCAGCGCCGCCAGCTCATCCCGGCGGGCGGGCGTGAGCGCCTCCACCGCCTCCAGCAGTTGCCGGTAGCTGTGATGGGTGTGGGCATAGAGCAGGCTGGCGCCCAGCTCGATCTCCAGTGCCGCCGGTGGCGCCAGCGCCGCGCCGCAGGCGTGATCGGGCGCGACGGCCGCCATCAGCTCCGCCGCCGCCTGTGTGAGCTCGGCCACACTGGCCTCCAAATAGGGGCTGGGTTCGGTGTATTTCACCAGTGTGGGCAGCGCCCCCGGCGCCAGGGCGGCGCGGCGCAGCGCTTCGCCCAGCGCCTGGCATTCGGCGTAGGGCGAGGACAACAGCCGGACGATCTGCTGCTCGAGGGTGCGGGCGCTGACGATCTGTCCCAGGCTGGTGGCGGTGGCCAGCGGCAGCAGGTAGCGCGCCGAATCAAACGCCCGCGCGCGGATGGCGCGCCGGTAGTGGTCCTCCGCCATCGCGTCCGGCCGCAGGTGCAGGCTCTGCAGGTGCGCCTCGAGGCGCGGCCCCAGCGCCTCGTAGGCCGCAAACAGCGCCTGGAGTTGGGGCCGGGACGACGGGTCCGCGTCCAGCTCCGGCGGCAGCACCACGCCACTCGAGCGGAAGCGCTGGTAGCGCGTCGAGCGCTCCTGTCCGTCCCAGCGCGGCTCGTCGGCCACCTCGATCGCCGCCAGGATTGACAACCGCTCCACCGCGAAGCTGAGGTGGGCCAGATCGGCGATCGAGCGATGGCCGTACTGGAAGTAAAACGTGTTTAGGAACTTCTCCGCCTTGTCGCGGTTCAGTTCCTGCAGGCTGTCGCGCAGCGACAGCGCCGAGCGGCTGTACTTCGCCATGGCATAGGCGCCCACTTCGGGCTCAACGCCCTGCACGATATAGACGTCGGGCTCGAAGGTCGAGGCCGGAGCGGAGCCCGGCGACGGCGCGTTAGGCATGTGCGCTATTGTCCCATGCCATGCTAAGCCATGCCGGTTTCTCCAGCGCGACGGCTGGCGCTCGATGTGCTGCTGGCGGTGGACGCCGGCGGCTACGCCAGCGACCTGCTGCATTCCTCCCGCAGCCGCGGGCTCGAACGGCGCGACCTGCGGTTGGCCACGGAGCTGGTGATGGGGACGCTGCGGTGGCAGGCGCAATTGGATTTTGTGCTCACCCGGGCGGCCGGCCGCGGGCTCGCCCACAGCGCGCCGGCGGCGCTGGCGGCGCTGCGCCTCGGCGCCTATCAGTTGCGCTTTTTGGACCGGGTGCCGGCCGTGGCCGCCGTCCACGAAAGCGTCGAGATGGCCAAGGCCGCCGGCCGGGGCGCGGCCGGATTCGTCAACGCCGTGCTGCGCCATTTGCCGCTCGCGCCCATTGAAACCCTGCTCGCCGGCGAGCCCGACTGGGAGCGGCGGCGCGCGCTGGAACTCTCTCATCCCGCCTGGCTGCTGCGGCGTTGGAGCCAGCAGTTCGGCGCCGAACGCGCCCAGGCTGTCGCCGTCTACGACAATGCACCGCCGCCGACGGCGGTGCGCGGTCCGGGACTCGCCGCCCTGCCGCCGCCGATTACCCTTGTCCCCGGGCAATTGCTCGCCGACGCCCGCCGCGTCGCTTCGGGCGACGTCACCCAGACCGACCCCTGGCGCCGAGGCCAGGTCCGCATCCAGGACGAGGCCTCGCAGCTGATGGCCTACCTGCTGGCCCCCCAGCCCGGCGAACGCGTGCTGGACTTGTGCGCCGCCCCCGGCGGCAAGGCGGCCACACTGCTCGAACTCGCTCCCCAAGCCCAGCTCACCGCCCTCGAACTGCACCCCCTCCGCGCGCGACGGCTGCGCCGCCTGCTGCCGCCGGCGGCAGCGGTCGTGGTCGCCGACGCCACCCGGCCGCTTCCGCTCCGCGGCCAGTTTGAGCGCATTCTCGTGGATGCCCCCTGCAGCGGCACCGGAACCCTCGCCCGCAACCCAGAAATCCGCTGGCGCCTTCGCCCCAGCGACCCCGCCCGCCTGCAAAGGCTGCAATTTGCCCTACTGCGGCAGGCGCTGGCCGTGCTGGCGCCCGGCGGACGGCTGGTCTACAGCGTCTGCTCCATCGAGCCGGAGGAAGGCGAGCAGGTAATGCAAAACCTGCTCGGCGCCGATAGTGGCGTAGATGTGGTCCGGATCGGGGCCGCGCTGGAGCCCTGGGTCTCGAGCGGCGCCGTCCGGGCTGAATTGCAGGCGGCCACCACGGGGGAGTTTCTCAGAATCTTCCCGGGGCAGTGGGCCACGGACGGGTTTTTTGCCGCCGTCCTTGAACGCGATTAGTGATTGTGGATCTCGATCCGGTTCACCAAGGTCGGGAAAGGGGTGATACTGTGGGCCGCGGCAGAAGCAAGTCGGAGCACCCGTTCGCGCGTGGCCGCGTCGGCCACGGTGCCCGTCAGCACCACGCCTTCGCGCTCGACCGTCGCCTCCACTCCGGCCAGCCTGGGCTCGCCGGCCAGACGGGCTCGGATCGCGGCCGCCACTTTCGCGTTACAGCCGGCAGTGTTGCAGCCGGAGGCTCGCAGCGCGTTTTTGGCCGGGCTGGCCGAGGCCGGAGTGACGAGCGGGCGCACGGCGGCGGCGACGCGGATCTGATTGTGGACGCCGGTCACACCGGCGATGGAGCGCACCAAGTTCCCGGCCAGTTGTTTGTCCTGCTTCGAGGGCAGTGTGCCGTTGAGCGTCACGGCCCGGGCGGGCGTGACGCTGGCGGCGAGTGCGTACGGGCCCAGTTCAGGGTCGTTGATCAGGGTTTGCAGGACGGTCGAGCGGAGAGCGGCGGGGCTGGGCTGCTGGGCGCGCCAGGCGACGGGTTGGGCAGCCAGCAGCAGCGTGAGGCCAAGCAGGAGCATGCGGGGCATGGCGCGGTGGACGCCGGCGGGCGGGGCCGTGGTTGCCGCTGTGTAGCTGACTTGAACTCCACGGCCATTGTGGCTTATAGTTGGGCTCACCGGACGCTTGGGATGCGTAGTGTGGGGTCGCCCCGGGCGGGTTGCGCCGTATGAGTCCAGAACTGATTCGACTGCTGATTGCGGCGGCCATGCTGGCGCTGTTGGGCGCGGTGTGGGGTCGCTGGCGCGAACACGGTTCGGCGTCGCTCTCGGCGGGCTACGAGGGCTGGCTGGTTTTCTGGACATGCATCGCGGTTCAGCAGGTGCTGCTGCTGGAGGCGTTGAACGCCGGCAGCGCCACGGCGTGGCCGGCGGCAATGGCGGCGCTGGCGGCGGGCGGAATCCTGTACACCGCCTGGGGGCTGCTGGGGCAGCGCCCGGGGCATTGGTTCTGGGCGGTGCCGGCGGTGGCAGCGCTGCTGGCGTTGGGGCCACCGGCGGTGGCGGCGGCCGCGCCGTACGCATTCGGCCTGCTGGTGGTGGGGGCGCTGGTGCTTTTTGGGCGCAAAGGGACGTGGCCGTTGCTGTTGCTGGCGTGCGCGCTGGCGGTGTGGGGCTGGGCCGAGCTGGCCGGGGGGGCGGGCGCAGTGGTGACGCTGGCCGAAGTGCTGCCGGCGCTGGCGATGCTGTGGGCGCTGCCGGAGCGCGTGTCCACGCAGTCCAATGCAGCGACGCCGGAGCAGGTGCAGTTGTTTCGCCAGTCGGTACGCCGCAGCCGCGAGTTCGAAATCCTCACCCACATTGGCACTGCTCTCAGTTCCAGCCTCGACGCCGACGCGCTGTTGGCCACCATCCATACCCAGTTGCAGAAGCTGATGGATGTGCGCAATTTCTACGTCGCCTTCCAGAACCTGGAGCAGGACGGGATTCAGTTCGCCTTCGAGGTGGAGGAGGGCCAGCGAGTACCGCCGCGCAGCCGCCAGCGGATCAACGCCCTGACCGAACACATCATCGCCACCGGGCAGCCGCTGATGATCAGTGGCGACTCGGCCAGCTACATTCGCGAGCACGGCCTGGTGCACAGCGGCCGGGCGGCCAAGAATTACCTCGGGGTGCCGGTGCTGCTGCAAGGCAAACCCTGCGGGGTGATCGCGGTGCAAAGCCACTCGCGCGAAAACGTCTACGACACCGAGCACCTGCATGTGCTGGAGATTCTGGCCAGCCAGGCGGGCGTGGCGCTCGACAACGCCCGGCTGTTTTCCGAGGTGCAGCGCGACGCCGGGCAGAAGGCGTTCCTGAACCACATTGCGCGGCTGACGATCTCGACGCTGAGCCCGTCGGAGATGATGGCGACGGTGGCGCGCGAAATTGCCCAGGCGTTTCACTACGACCACATCGCGGTGTCGCTGGTGCGCAACACCGACGAGCCGGACGATCTGGCGGAGCTCGAGACCTGCTCCACCGCCGGCGCCCATGACAGCGCCGTCGAATCCCCGCAGCGGGTTCCGATCGGGCTCGGGCTGGCCGGCCGCGCCGCGCAGACCGGCGAACTGCAACTGCTGTCGGCCGGCGTCGCCGAGAGTTCCGGCGCCGTACCCTGGTCGCGCTGCGCGCAGGCGAAGTCGGGGCTGGCGCTGCCCATCCGCTATGCCGGCACCACGCTGGGCGTGCTGCACCTGGAAAGCCACGTCCGCTTCGGCTTTCCCGCCGACCAGGTGCTGGTGCTGCAGACCCTCACCGATCAGATGGCGGTGGCGCTCAACCACGCCACCCTGTTCCAGCAGATGCAGCACCAGGCCATCACCGACAGCCTCACCGGCCTGAAGACGCGGCGATTTTTCATGGAGGCGCTGCAGGCGGAATGGCGGCGCGCGAGCCTCGCCAGCCGCACCGGCGAGCCGGCGCATTTCTGCGTAGTGCTGGTGGACCTGGACGAGTTCAAGTCGCTGAACGACCGCTTCGGGCACAGCGAGGGCGACCGCGTGCTGGTGCAGGCGGCGCGGCTGCTGGAGCAGAAATCGCGCGCCAGCAGCGTGGTGGCCCGCTACGGCGGCGACGAGTTCACCATTCTGGTGCCGGCTTGCGAGCCGGAGTTCGCGCGGCTGCTGCCGCAGCGGCTGCAGGCGGCGCTGGACGACGACCCGCTGATGGCCAAGCGCAACATACATGCGAGCTTCGGGCTCGCCATCTATCCCGACTCCGGCGCCACGCCCGAGTCGCTGCTGCACCACGCCGACAGCAACATGTACCGGGCCAAGCAGCTGCGGCAGCATCGCGTGGCTGCCTTAGGCCCGACGGTGGTGTAGGGGGTGAAGAGTTGCTAGTTGCTAGTAGCTAGTTGCTAGTGAAGGCTCGGCGGTCGGGATGAACCGGGGAGAGTGGCTAGTGGCTAGTGGCTCGCCCGCATTTCTCACAGTCAGGTCGCGGCGCTCGCGTCCAGGCGCGGCGCGCCCTAAAAAATGGGCGGCGATCTCGAGCGGCGATCAGGACGCGCTGTCGGGAAGGTGATAGCGCCGGGCAGGTGCTG
>JBOGKJ010000146.1:0-3339 GCA_050745565.1 Terriglobales bacterium
AGAAGAGGGGAAATGACCGTGAGAACGCAGGCAAATCGAGGCATTTGGGTTCGAGCCATCCGGGCATTGGCCGCGTACGCGGGCCTGTTTGCAGGGTTGAGCCTCGGCCTTGCCCCACTCTTCTCGCGCCCGGCTCAGGCGCAGACTTTCCCACCGCCAGACTACGACGATTTCTTTTCCCCTGGGAACGCAAACGCAAGACCGCGTTTCCTCAACCGTGGCATAGTACTCTCGGTTGTACGGAAAAAGGGGGCAGGCCATGCCAACGTACGTCTGCCTCGACATCGGCCAGAAGAAGGTAGAAGATTGCTTGAACCTGTTTCGTCGGCATATCCATAACACCGCCCCTCGGGGGCAGGCTGGTCTGACGGAACGCTACGCGAATAAAAGAGGGGGCGATGGTCCGAAGAGTTTGCCTTTCTGTGCTTATCCTGGCGTTCGCCGCCCCACTCACGTGGACTCAACAAAATGCTCCTCTTCGCTTGATCCAAACCATTCCGCTGCCGAATGTCCATGGGCGCATCGATCACTTCGACGTGGACGTTAAGGGTCGGCGGCTGTTCATGAGCGCTCTCGGCAACAATACGCTGGAGGTATTCGATCTGCATTCGAACAAGCTTAGCCACACGATTCGTGGTTTGCGCGAGCCGCAGGGAACAACTTATGTGCCGAAAGCCGATCGTATTTTCGTGGCCAACGGGGGCGATGGAACGGTTCGAATGTTCGACGGGAGCACGTACAATCTTCTCAAGACTGTTCAGCTTTCAAGCGACGCCGACGACAGCCGCTATGATCCGGCCACAAATCAAGTTTTTGTCGGCTACGGAGAGGGAGCGGATGCGGGCATAGCCATCCTCGATGGTGCCACAGGAGACTTGGCTGGGAGCATTAAGCTCCCGGACCACCCCGAATCATTCCAGCTCGAAGAGAAGGGAAACAAGATTTACGTAAACATCCCCTCGGCTAACAATATTGTTGACGTCGTTGATCGGAGCACGCGAAAAATCGTCGCGACCTGGACAATTGGCGCTGCTCGGGGTAATTTCCCGATGGCGCTGGATGAGGCAGATCATCGGCTGTTGATTACGTGTCGCACGCCGGCCGAGACGCTCATTCTGGACACCCAATCGGGGAATATCATCGCGCGAATCACGAGCGTCAATCGTGCCGACGATGCCTGGTATGACGCCGCGAACAAACGCGTCTATATTTCGGGCGGTGGCGGCTTCGTCACCGTCATTGAGCAGCAGGACGCAAACCATTACCGCGAAGTCGCGCAGGTGAAGACGGCGGATGGAGCGCGCACCTCTTTTCTCGTGCCCGAACTGAACCGGTTCTTTCTCGGCGTGTGGGGACGAAGTGGCCATCCTGAGGAACTCCAGATTTACGAGCTTCAACAGCTGCGCAAGAAGATCGGTTCGATGGCGGCACGGCCGCCCTTCTCAGGACGCCATCCCGCTGCCACCCCAGCGCGCCAGCGCGCCGGGGGCCCCGGCGGTGGTCGGGCTGCGGCCGGAATTCGCTTGGCGGCAACGCACGCCCGCTCTGCTCAGAGCGCGTCCAAATTGCCTCGTAAGGATTTTGCCCCAGCCGCCCAGGGGGAACGCTCATTCCACTATTGACGGGCGCGGGCCCCTGCCCGGCTGCGCCGGGCATCCCGCTTGGGCTCGCGCCGGCCCGGGGCTCGGTGAGCCCAAGCGGGCGCGAGCGGCATTGTTGGAGGGGGGGCCGCGCCGCTTCGTTTACCGGGAGCGGTGAAAGCGCCACTGGCGCTTTCACCCCGTCAGAATTCCGCAGCCCTTCGCGCCGATTTTGCCCGCAGTGCAAACGGCGCGACTCCCGCGAAACGCATCGCATCGTTCGCCCATGCCGTATTCTTAACCGCATGGCAGGCAGTGCACGGATTGGGGATTTTATATTTGTCGGTCATGGCCGGTGTGATAAAGCCAAACTCTCCGGCAACTCGGTTGCGGGGGTGGATTTGAACCGCCGGCCTTTGGTCCAGGCCCCGAAGGGGCCGCTAAAAAACGTCAGCCCAACGAGCCTTTCGGGCTCTTGATCAGAAACGGGGGTAGGCCGGGAACCCTGGACTGGTAAAACAGTCTTGGGAGAACAATTTGACCGAATCCGAGATTCTGTTCGGCCTACCCGATCTTCAGTTTAGCGGCATGGAGAGACGGGGGAAGGCGATCTGGCTCTCGGCCCGCTATAGCGGGCCGAGAGCCTGCGGGCATTGCGGAGCGACGGCGGTGCGGAGCCGCGGCCGCTACCGACGGGTGGTGCGGCATGAGGACTGGGGGTTGCGACACTGCTGGCTGGAGGTGGAGGCCTGCAAATTGCGCTGCCGCGCCTGCGGCCGGCAATCCCGGCAGCGACTGCCTGGGCTGCTGCGCTGTCAGCGGGCGAGCGAGAGTTTCCAGCAGGCGATCTATCGCCAGCACCTGGACGGGGTCAACCGCAGCCGGCTGG
Organism: Terriglobales bacterium; assembly: GCA_050745565.1. Classification (GTDB taxonomy): domain Bacteria; phylum Acidobacteriota; class Terriglobia; order Terriglobales; family SCQP01; genus SCQP01. Next base: position 2,470 of record JBOGKJ010000146.1, read on the forward strand.
GGCGACGGGAAGGCATAGGGGCGGCTACGGTTGAGCGCTATTTCCGGCGCGGGCTGGCGCTCCAGTTCCGCCAGTGGCATCCGCCGCGGTGCCCGCCGGTGATGGGCATTGACGAGCACTTCTTCACCCGGCGGCAAGGCTATGCGACCACGATCTGCGACCTGCGCAACCGCAAGGTCTACGACGTGCAGCTCGGGCGCTCCGAGGCGGCGCTGGAGCCATGGCTGCAGCGCTTGGAGGGCAAGGCCGAGGTGCGGCTGGTGTGCATGGACCTGGCCAGCGCCTATCGCGCACTGGTGCGCAAACACTTCCCCAATGCGCGTATCGTGGCCGATCGCTTCCACGTGATCCGGCTGGTCAATCACCACTTCCTGGCTTGCTGGCGTGAGATTGATCCCGTGGCCAGCCGCCATCGCGGCTTGGTCTCGCTGATGCGGCGCCACCGGCATAAGCTGGAGCCGGAGCAGCAGGTGAAGCTGGAAGCCTACCTCGCGCGGCAGCCCGCTTTGCAGCTCATCTACGGCTTCAAGCAGCGCCTTTGCTATCTGCTGCTAAAAAAGAACCGCACCCGCAAACAGTGCGCCAGGCTCGCGCCCCGCTTCTTGCGTGCCGTGTACCAGTTGCGGCAGGCGCGCCTGCCGCAACTGGTACAACTGGGCGAAACGCTTCACTCCTGGTCGGAAGAGATCGCCACCATGTGGCGCTTCAGCCGCAACAACGGCATCACCGAAGGTTTCCACAACAAAATGGAGCTCATCAGCCGCCAGGCTTATGGCTTCCGCAACTTCGAAAACTACCGCATGCGCGTCAAGGTACTATGTGGCTAGACCGCTCCGGGGACCCACCCTCCCCCGTTTTTGGCGTAGAGCC
>JBOGKJ010000147.1:0-2314 GCA_050745565.1 Terriglobales bacterium
CGCCGATTTTGCCCGCAGTGCAAACGGCGCGACTCCCGCGAAGCGACTCGGGGGCTTCGTCCCCAGCCTCCCGTTGGTCGGCTCCCCCGTCGTCTCCGAATACGGAGATTGCCGGGTTCGCTAGGAAAACCTCTTCCCGAAGTGCGCAAGCGTTTGCATAATGTCCGCGGCCGTCTGCCGGAAAGTTGTATTGCAACCATTGCAGATAGAAGCCATGCACTAGATGGGCATAAAAATGCAGCTGATAACTGAATGCCAACCGTACAGGAGCCACCGGAGGGGACGAACAAACCATCGAGGACGCCGTCGAAGAAAGCCGGGCCGCGCCTTGCGCTGGCGCTATGGGCGCTGGGGATGCTGGCGTGGGCGCCGATTGCAGCGCGGGCGCAGTATGCCTGTACCAGTCCGGCTCCAACCTCCACATGGAACCTGGGCGCGTCCGGCAGTTGGACTACGGCCGGCAACTGGACGCCCGGTGGGGTGCCGAACTCCAGTTCGACCAGCGTGTGCGTACTGAGCGGTGGCACGGTGGGCCTCAACACCTCCGTGAGCATCGCCAACCTGACCGTGAACAACGGCAACGGGGTGTCGGTTGCCTCCGGGGCCGGGCTTAATATTGACGGGACCTCGGTGCAGAACGCCGGCGCGATCACGCTCAATGGCGGCTCCGGCAACAATGGCGTGCTGGGAATCGGCAACAACGTGACCCTGCAGGGCAGCGGCGTGCTCAACCTGACTACCACCGGGGGCGGCGGCAGCGCCATCGTCCAGCAGAACACGGGCGGGCTGACGCTCACCAACCAAACCACGATCCAGGGCAGCGGGGTCGTCGGCAACGGCGGCTTGACGCTGGTGAACGGCGCCAGTGGGGTGATTCAGGCCGGCAGCGGCGTCGGCCAGGGCGCCACGCTGACCCTCAACGGCAGCGGCGGCATTACCAACAACGGCCAGCTTGGGGCGTTTGCGGGCTCGACGCTGGCGGTCACGGGCAACCTCACCAACTATTCCGGCTCCACCCTGACCGGCGGCTTGTATAACGCCAACGGCACCATCCAGGTCAACAGCTTCGGCTCGAGCGGCGGCGAAGTCCTCACCAACGACGCCAACATCGTGCTCGACGGCAGCAACGGCGGTGCCGCCGAACTGACCGACGCCTCCGGCAGCAACGCGCTCACCAGTCTGGCCTTGAACGAGGGCAGCCTCACCGTGAGTGGCAGTGCCAATTTCATCACCGTCACGGACCTGATCAATAGCGGCTTGATAAATATCGGCACGGGATCCACGATGACCGTGGGTGGCGGCAGCTACTCGCAGGCCGGCGGCGCTACCCAGGTGGCGGGCAGTTTTCAGACGAGCGCGGCGAACTTCACCGGCGGCCAGTTGGCGGGCACCGGCACGATCGGCACGGCGGACAATCAGGCCGAGGTGGCCATGAACGGCGCCACGCTCCAAACCGGCTTGGTGAACCCGGGAACGCTGACGATTTTTGGCAACCTGGCGACTTCGGCCACCACCTTCAATGAGATGATCGGCGGCGGCAGCCCCGGCAGCGGTTATGGCGTGCTCGACGTCAATGGGGCGATTGCCCTTGCCGACTCGGAGCTCAAGCTCCAGGATCTCGGAGGCTTCACGCCGTTCAATGGCGAGACCTTCGACATCGCCAATGGTGAATTTATTGCCGGCGAATTCAATGACAACACCATCAACTTTGCCGGTGGCGTTTTTGACGCCTCCTATCTCGCCAACGGTTGCTCCGACGGCTACGCCAACTGCATTGACCTGACCTGGTACGGCGCCGAGACGCCAACGCCCGAACCGGCCAGCCTGCCGCTCTTGCTCACGGGCATGCTGGGCCTGGGGCTGTTCGCGCTACGGCGGCGGGTCCATGCATAAAATTCCCACGATCGTGGGTATCTGGATTGCGGCGGCGCTGACGCTGCTGGCCATCTCGATTGCCAGGCGCAGCTTCTCGGCCGCACCAGCGCCGGCGAGCGCGGCCATTCATATTGACACCCCTTATCAGGCGGTGCTGCTCGACAACGGCCAGGTCTACTACGGCAAGATCACCGGCCTGGGCACCGAGTTCCCCAAAATGACCGACATGTACTATGTCGTGAACACCGAGGACGCCAAGACCAAGCAGGTGCATCACGTCCTGGTGAAGCGCGGCAACGAGCTGCATTCCCCAACGGAGGCCTTTTTCGAGGCACGTCACATCCTGATGATCGAAGATGTGGGCCCCAACTCCGAAGTCGCCACCCTGATCAAGCAAGCCGAATCCAAGCCATAGATACGGCCGTTCTCCACGGCGCGC
>JBOGKJ010000148.1:0-9853 GCA_050745565.1 Terriglobales bacterium
TGCAGAGCGGGCGCGCGTTGCCGCCAAGCGAATTGCGGCCGCAGCCCGAGCGACGGGGTCCCAAGGCGCTCGCGCCTTGGGGTGGGAGCGACGGGAGGGCGCCCAGAAAAAGGCGGCCGCGCCGCTATTCGCCGGGTCAAAAACACATCGGGCACGGTTTGGAACCGAGGGAGACTTCTGCTAGCCTGAGCGTGTTCAGGACGCCACGGAGGCGGAAATGCCCGATGGAGTTTACCTAGCAACGCATTTTTTAATGCTGCTGTTCATCTGCGCATTATTCTGGGCACTTTTGGTGCCTCCATATTGGCTGCTTCTCAGGCGGACGGGAATGCCAAGCGGTCTCATAGCGCTCGTGTTGATCTTTCCTTTTTCCCTGATCGCGCTTTGGATCATCGCATTTGGAAACTGGCCCTTGGCCGCGAAAACGAAAACCTCAACGCAGGTTTAGGACACGACCAAATTGTCGGGCGCGGGCCCCTGCCCCTGCTCGGCTGAGACGCTCGCTACGCCGTGCCCGCACTCGAAGGGCTGTGGAGCGCCGGCCCGGGGCCCGGCGAGCCCAAGCCGGCGCGAGCTTCGCGGCGGGGCGCGTTGCGCTGCGCGGCTGGGAAATACTATACTGCGCGCGGGCTTACCCGGGAGGATAATGCGATGGGCAGGACGTGGCGCACGGCAGGAGTGATTGCGGGGTTGTTGATGGGCATGGCGGCGGCCCAGTCGCCGGGACCGCTTGAGGTTGGCGCGGGCTCCAGCGCGACTTCGCCGCGCGCCCCGCTTGCGGATCTGCATTTCCGCTTCCTCGGCCCGCAAGGCAACCGTGACATCGCCGTAGTGGGCGTGCCCGGGGACCCGCTGGTAGATTACTTCGGGGCGGCCTCCGGCGGCATCTGGAAGACGACGGATGGGGGCACGACTTTCCAGCCGATCTTTGATCATGAGGACGTTTCGGCGGTGGGCGCGCTGGCGATCGCGCCGTCGGCGCCAAACGTCGTCTGGGCGGGCACGGGCGAACCCTACATCATCCGGCAGCCGACTTCGCCCGGCGACGGCGTCTACAAATCCACCGACGGCGGCCGGCATTGGCAGCACATGGGCCTGGAGCAGACCGGGCACATCGCCAGCATCGCCGTCAATCCGCACGACCCAAACCTGGTGTTCGTTTGCGCCGTGGGCCAGGGATATCGGAACAACGCCGAGCGCGGAGTGTATCGGACCAAAGATGGGGGCAAGACGTGGACGCAAGTGCTCACGGTCAATGACGAGACCGGCTGCTCGGGCCTGAGCATGGACGCGCACGACCCGAACACGCTGTTTGCGGGCATGTGGCAGTTGACCATCCGGCCCTGGGACGAGCACAGTGGCGGGCCGGGGAGCGGGGTATTCGTGACCCACGACGGCGGGGCGACCTGGGCGCGGCTGAGCGGCCATGGGCTGCCGGCGCGGGGCGCGGCAGTGGGCAAGGTGGCCGTCCGCGTAGCGCCCAGCGACTCCAGCCGCGTCTATGCGCTGCTGCAGGAGCCGGGCGAGCCGGCGTTTTACCGCTCCGAGGATTATGGCCAAACCTGGACGCTGGTGAACCGCGACAACCGCCTGATCGGCCGCGCGCCCTACTTCACCAACTTTCAAGTCGCGCCCAACAATGAAAACCTGATCTACTTCGTCGCCATGAACTGGAGCGTCTCGCGTGACGGCGGCGATACGCTGGCGAACGTGCCGCGGGCGGGCGGCGACCTGCACGATGTGTGGATTGATCCCCGGGATCCGAACCGCATTATGACCGCGCACGACAGCGGCGGCTCCATCAGCCTCGACGGCGGCACGAGCTGGCGGCAGATCAAGCTGCCGATCGCGCAGATGTACCACGTCTACACCGACAGCCGCATCCCCTACAACGTGATCGGGAACCGGCAGGACGATGACGGCGTCATGGGGCCGAGTCGGTCGCTGTTCAGCAGCGGGTATGGGGGCCGTGGCGGCCGCATCGCTCCGGCCGAGTGGCACGGCTATGCCGGATGCGAAAGCGGCTTCAGCGTTCCCGATCCGGTGGACCCGGATATTGTTTGGACCGGCTGCTACAACGGCGACCTGACCCGGGTGGACCTGAAGACCGGACAGGCCCGAAACGTTTCGGTGTGGCCGGAGGACTCCTATGGTGGGCCGCCGAGCCAGGTGCGCGACCGCTGGAACTGGACGTTTCCGATCGCGATATCGCCGCAAGACCACAACCAGGTTTTCGTCGGCAGCCAGTACGTGTATGAGACCGTGAACGGGGGCCAAAGTTGGAAACGGATCAGCCCGGACCTGACCCTCAACGACCCCAGCCACGAGGGCGACTCGGGCGGCATCGCCGGCGACAACCTGATGACCTTTGACGCCGAGACGCTGGCGAGCATCGCGATTTCGCCGGTGCAGGCGGGTGTCATCTGGACGGGCGGTTACGATGGCGAGGTCAACGTGACCCAGGATGGCGGGAAGACCTGGACCAATGTGACCCGGAACATTCCCGGCTTGCCGCCTTATGGCGAGATTACCAACGTCGAACCTTCCCATTTTGCCGCCGGGACCGCCTACGTCAGCGATGACGTGATGATGATGGGCGATTACAACCCTTACATTTACGAGACTAGGGACTTCGGTAAGACCTGGCGGAATGTCTCCGGCGACATTCCCCATTCGCTGTTCAGTTTTGTCCACGTGGTGCGGGAAGACCCGGTCCGCAAGGGCATGCTCTACGCGGGCACCGAGAACTCGATTTTCTTCAGCCTCGATGACGGCGGGCACTGGACGCGGTTGAAGAACAACCTGCCGGCGGCACCGATCTACTGGCTCACGATTCAACCGCGCTTCAGCGACCTGGTGGTCGCCACCTATGGTCGGGGGATCTGGATCCTCGATGACGTGACGCCGCTGCGGACCTGGGACACGGCGACTGGCGCGGCAGCGGCGCACCTTTTCAAACCGCGGGATGCCTACCGCTTCCGGCGCTCGGTGCTGGCGCCCGAGAGCGCACCCAACGCGGTGGTGAGTGGCGAAAACGTTCCCTACGGCGCCGACCTGAACTACTATCTGCCGGCGGCGGCGAAATCGGCGACGCTGACCATTCGCGGCGGCGACGGTCAGGTGGTCCGCACCGTGACCGGAGACGCCCACGCCGGATTGAACCGGGCATGGTGGGATTTGCGCTATGCGCCGCCGACCACTGTCCGCCTGCTGACCGCGCCGCCGGGCATGCCGTGGGTGCAGTTGGGCGCGCAGGGCTCGCGTCCGCTGGTGGCCTGGGGCGGCAACCCGGGCTCGCCGCGCGTGCTGCCGGGCACCTACGAGGTGCAACTGACAGTGGACGGCCAGCCCGCTGGCACCGCGCCGCTCACCGTGCTGAAGGATCCCGCCGCCTCCGGAACGGCCGCCACCATGGCGACGCAGTTGAAATTTTCACTGATGATGCGCGGCGAGGTCAGCGAAGTCGCCGGCTTGATCAACGGCCTGGAGAGCACCCGGCGCCAGTTGGAGGATGCGGCCGCGGTGCTCCGCCGCCACCCCGGGATGGCGGCCGCCATTCAGAGCGACCGCGATCTGGAGGCAAAGTATGTGGCCGTCGAGAGCAAGCTCTACAACACCAACCTGACCAGCGCCAGCATCGAGGAGTCGTTCGTCAACCCGGTCCAGCTCTACGCCAAATTGGCGACGCTGGCCGCCGATTTCAACGGCACCGGCCGGTACGGGGGCGGCGCCGACTTGGGGCCGACCGATCAGGCAGTCGCGCTGAACCAGGTGCTGGTGAAGCAGATGACCGGTCTGCGCTCCCAACTCGCCGACCTCAACCGAACTGCCGGCGCGGCGTTCAACGCGCAACTGCATGCGCTCGGCCTGGGACTCGGCATCCAGTTTGCCGCGCCGCCCAACCCGGCACCGGCCCTGACCCAGGGGACCGATAACAAGTAGCGGTTGCGGCGCGGCCCCCCTTTTCTGGACGCCCTCCCGCTGCTCCCACCCCAAGGCGCAAGCGCCTTGGGGGCTCCCGGGCGTCGGGTTGCGGCCGAACTTCGCTTGGCGGCAACGCGCGCCCGCTCTGCTCAGGGCGCGTCCAAGTTGCCTCATCTAGCCCAGAATGCGGATGTAGTGACCGGGGCGGTTCTCGGCTGCCGCAAGCGCCATGCGGCCTGCCCCCGGGCGGTGGGGGAAACACGACGACGCACGCGGGCCGGCGGATGGCACGGGCACCTGCGGTGGTAGCCCCCGTTACCCAGCGCGCCACTTCGGAGTGCGCCAACGGCAGGGGTGGCCTGGTGGGGGGGGACGATGGCAGGGCGGCGAGCGGCGGCTAGGCCGCTCTACGTGGTTCCCTAGGGCGTAGTGGGCTCGGCAGAATCACAGTTGCTGTCGGCACCCGAACGGCCGCGTGCGGCGCCGGCCGGCGGCCGGCGCGCGGGTCGGCGACCCGCGCCACGGGAGGAGGCGCCGGTCGGAAGGCGGCTAATTTTGCCACACCTACTTTGATTCGGCCCAAGCCGGCGGGGCCATGGCGGCAGCAGCGCCACGGCCCCGCTCGTCGCAGGCTGGGGCGCAGCGCCACTCACTGGCGACCTAGCGGGCGAGCGACGGAGGTTGGCGAGGTCCGCTCAGGCGGCGTGGCGCTCGCCGCCGTGGGCCTTGGCGTTGCGGCCGCTGCCACCCTGCTTGGCGGCGCGGCGGCGGTGTTCCTCCCAGCGCTTGCGGGCGGCTTCGGAGATGCGGGCGCGGCCTTCCGGGCTCAGCCGGTTGGACTTCGAGCCGGTGACGAGCTCTTCCAGAATCCGGATCGCCTCCTGCAGCCGGGCGTGCTCGCGCTTGAGCTCAGTCAGTGATTTCTGCAATTGATTGGTGTTCGCAATCATCGTGTCCTCGTTCCTGGTGCTGGTTGCTGATTCCATGTGTGTACCCATTGAGAGAAGCCCGTACTGACCCTTGGGATAAATCCTCTCATTGGACGTCGGGTACAAACAAAAGGATGACTACAATTTTTACACGACTTCCGGCCGAGTACCACTTCGGTCAGCCGTGTTTGATCACCGGCGGTCCCGCCGTCGTGGGGGGGGTGGCGGGGACCCCCATGCCCCCCGGCACCTTCACGCCCTGCTCGATTTGCGATTTGATGATCGCGCGCAGTCGGGCCTGCATGGTGTTGAAGTCGCTGGTAGTGATCACGTAGTCGGGCCGCGGGGGCAGGATGGTGTGAATCTCTTTTTCAGTCAACGCCAACCGGTCGGGCGTCTGGGGGTGGGAGGCAAACATGCGGGAGATCAGGCCTGGCTGTTGCTTTTCCTCCGCATCCAGAATCTCGAACATGCGCGCCATGCCCTGCGGGTCGTAGCCCGCCTTCCACAGATACTGCACCCCGAGCCAGTCGGCCTCCTGCTCGGCGCCGCGGCTGAAGCGCTCGAACTGCCATGGGATGGCGACGCTGGCGCCTTCCTGCGCCGCCAGCCCGCCGATGCCCGGGCCCGCCATGATCACCGCCGGTATCGAGAGCAACTGTATGAGTTCGCCTTTGGTGGCATTGCGGGTGGCGTGCCGCGCCGCCACATGGGCGATTTCATGGGCCATAGCGCCGGCCAGCTCGTCCTCTTCTTGAGCGGCGAGGATGATGCCGCTGTTGACGAAGAAGAAGCCGCCGGGCAGGGCGAAGGCGTTGACGGTATCGTCCTGCAGGATGTGGACGGTGAAGGGGACCTTGGCGTCGGAGTTACGCACCAGGTTCTGCGCCAGGCGATTGATGTACTCGTTGACCACCGGGTCGGTGACGACTTTGCTGTCCTGCATCACCTGGTTGGCGAGGCCCTGACCCAGGGCAATCTCCTTTTGCTGGCTGTAGAAGTCAAGCCCGTGGCCCACGTTGCGGTGGCCAATAAGGGCAACGTTGTCTTCGGACTTGAGTTTCTTTGCGGTCTTGGCGTCGGCGGTGGGCACACCGTCAATCTCGGCGCCCTGCTGGGAGAGGCCCTGGGTAGCGGCGCCGGCGTTGGTGACGGGCTGCTGCGCCGCCAGCGGGCCGGCAACTGCCCAGCCGAGAGCCAAGGCCAGCCCCACCGATATTAGGTCGCTGGTTCGAATCACTGCGATGCCGCCCACTGCAAATGACGCCCTTGGAGGCCAACCCGTTACATGGCTTATTTGCCAATGCAAAAGGTTGAAAAGATTACTCCCAGTATATCCTCAACCGTAGTCTGACCGGTAATGGCGTCGAGCGCGTGCAGGCCGTCATACAAGTCCACCAGCAGCGCCTCGTGGGGGACGTGGCCGGCGGCGGCGGCGGCGCGGGCGAGGTGCTGGTCGGCGAGCGCGAGTTGGGCGGCATGGCGCAGGTTGGTGATGTGCTCGCCTTCGGCGGCGGCCTCGGGCAACACGCGGCGGCGCAGCGCGGCCCGCAGCTCGGCAATGCCGGCGCCGGTGAGCGCCGACACCACCACCCCGCCCTCGGCGCCGGGGGCGGCGAGGCCGAGGTCGGCCTTATTCCACACGGCCACGGCGCAGGGCAGGCTGAGCCAATGCTGCTGCAGCTCGCGGTCTTCGGGCTGGAGCGGCTCGGAGGCGTCAAAGACAGCCAGCACCAGATCGGCGTCGGCCGCCGCCTCCCAGCTTCTGGCGATGCCGAGCCGCTCCGCCTCGCCCTCCGGCGGCCGGATGCCGGCGGTGTCCACGAGCCGAACCGGGATGCCATCCCAGTCCACGCTGGCTTCAATCAGATCGCGCGTGGTACCGGGTTGGGCGGTTACAATGGCGCGCTCGCGCGCCAGCAAGCGGTTGAACAGGCTCGATTTGCCCACGTTGGGCCGGCCCACGAGCGCCACGGTGAGCCCCTCGCGCACGACGCGGGCCAGTTGAAAGTCGCATTGCAGGCGGGCGAGTTCCTGGCGCAGCGCGGCGATATCGGCGTGGAGCTGCGCATCGGCAACCACGGTGACGTCATCGTCGGCAAAGTCAATGCCGGCCTCCAGGTGGGCGATCAGCACGGTGTAGCGCTGGTGCAACGGGCGCAGCAGGTGGGCCACCGAGCCCTGCATTTGGCGGGCAGCCTCGCGCGCCTGGTGCAGGGTGTGGGCGGCGACCAGGTCGCCGATGGCTTCGGCCTGGGTGAGGTCGAGGCGGCCGTTGAGAAAGCCACGGCGCGTGAACTCGCCGGGTTCGGCGAGGCGGGCACCGGCGGCCAGCGTGGCGCGGAGGATGGCGTCCAGCAGCACCGGGGCGCCGTGGGCGGTGATTTCGACCACATCCTCAGCGGTGGCCGAGGCGGGGGCGGCGAACCAGACGGCGATGACCTGGTCGAGCACGGCACCGTCGCCGTCGCGGAACTGCGCCAGGTGCGCGCGGCGCGGCTGGAGCGCGCGCTGCAGCAGGCGCTCGGCGATCGGGCGCGCCTGCGGGCCCGACATCCGCACCGTGCCCAACCCTCCACGACCGGGCGCGGTGGCGATGGCGGCAATCGTGTCTCTGGCCACTACAGCCCCGCGACGGCTTCGCGCAGCGCGCGCTCGAGCATCTGCTCGGGCGCCAGCGGCGGGGCGGCCGAAGCGTCCGTCGCCCGGCCCGCGGCCAGCTTCTCCAGCCAGGGCTGCAACCCGGCCGACGACAGCGGCTTGCGCAGCACGCCGTCGGCTGCGGCCGCCTGTTCCGGCCGCAGACGCGTCAGCGCCCCCACCAGCAGCAGCACCCGCGGCGAGCCCCACTCCGGATGCTGGCGCACGGCCTCGACCAGCGCCTCCGGCTCCAGTCCGGGCAGCGCGGCGTCGGCCAGGATCAGCGCCGGATGCAGCCGCGCGATGGCATCGAGCGCCGACGGGCCATCCTCGGCGAGCTCGACCTCGTAGCCCAAATCGGCCAAGTAGGCCGCGCCCATGTGGCGGGCGTGGGGGTTGTCGTCGGCCAGAACCAGCGGGGCGGACATCACCCCCGATTATAATGTTCCTTCCACCGCCAACGCCCCAACCGCCGCGCCTGCACGACCAACTAGCCACGTTACTTTCATGTTTCCCGAGCTCGACAAAGCCTACGCCCCGCAGCAGATCGAACCCGCATGGGCCGAGCGCTGGGTCGCCGAACGGCTGTTCGAAGCCTCCGCCGCCGACCCACGGCCCGCCTGGTCGCTGGTGATTCCGCCGCCGAACGTCACCGGCTCGCTCCACATGGGCCACATGCTGGAGCACACTTTGATTGACATTGTGGTGCGCTGGCAGCGCATGCAGGGCAAAAACGTGCTCTGGCTGCCGGGAACCGACCACGCGGGCATCGCCACTCAGATGGTGGTCGAGCGCGCGCTGGGCGAGCGCGGCGGGGGACGCGGCGACGAAGTTCGTCAGCAGATGGGGCGCGAAGCTTTCGTCGCGGCGGTGTGGGAATGGAAACAGCAGAGCGGCAACCGCATCCACGAGCAGATGGTGCGGCTGGGAGCCTCCTGCGACTGGTCGCGAGAGCGCTTCACGCTGGACGAGGGCCTGTCGCGGGCGGTGCGCGAGGTCTTCGTCCGGTTGTATGAAGAGGGCCTGATCTACCGCGGGCAGTATCTGGTGAACTGGTGTCCGCGCTGCCGGACGGCGGTCAGCGACCTCGAGGTGCAGCACGAGCCCGCGACCGGCAAGCTCTATACGGTGCGCTACCGGCTCGCCGGTCCGCCCGCGGACGGGCGCAGCGAGATCGAAGTCGCCACCACGCGCCCGGAGACGATTCTTGCTGATGTCGCGGTGGCTGTGAATCCGGGCGACGAGCGCTACCGGGCGCTGATCGGACGCGAAGTCGAGGTGCCGCTCACCGGGCGGCGGGTGCCGGTGATCGCCGACGAGATCGCCCAGCCCGAGTACGGCACCGGCGCGGTCAAGATCACGCCCGGCCATGACGCCAACGACTTTGCCTGCGGCGAACGCCACCAACTGCCGCGCATCAGTCTGCTCGACGAGACCGCCCACCTGGCTGGCCCCGCCGCCGGCGCCTACGCCGGGCTTGACCGCTTCGAAGCCCGCAAACGCATCGTGGCCGACCTGGACGCCGCCGGGCTCCTGGCCGGCGCCGCCGACCACGCCCTGGCGCTGGGCCGCTGCCAGCGCTGCCGCACCGTGATCGAGCCGCGCCTTTCGAAGCAATGGTTCGTGAAGATTGCGCCGCTCGCCGCCGCCGCGCGCGCCGTGGTCGAGCGCGGCGAAATCCGTTTCGTGCCCGACAACAACGCCGCCATCTACCAGGAATGGATGGCCAACATCCACGACTGGTGCATCTCCCGCCAACTGTGGTGGGGCCACCGCATTCCCGCCTGGTACTGCGAGCAGTGCGAGGCGCTGGTGGTGGCGCGCGAGGCGCCGGAAAAGTGCGCGGCCTGCGGCGGCGCCATGCGCCAGGACCCGGACGTGCTCGACACCTGGTTCAGCAGCGGGCTGTGGCCGTTCTCGACGCTGGGTTGGCCGGAGGCGACCGCCGACCTGAAAGCCTTCTACCCCACCACGCTGCTGATCACCGGCTTCGACATCCTGTTTTTCTGGGTGGCGCGGATGATCATGCTGGGCGTCCACTTCACCGGCGCGGTGCCGTTCCGCGAGGTGTACATCCACGCCCTGGTGCGCGACGCCGACAAGCAGAAGATGTCCAAGACGCGCGGCAACGTGATTGACCCGCTGGTCGTGACCGACAAATACGGCACCGACGCGGTGCGGTTCACGCTCGCCGCCATGGCCGCGCCCGGCACCGACATCGCGCTCGCCGAGGAGCGCATGCAGGGCTACGCCGCCTTCTGCAACAAAATCTGGAACGCGGCGCGGTTCATTTTCCTGAACCTCAACCAGGCGGGCGCGGCGCCGCCCGCCGCTCCCGCCGCCGCGCTCCGGCCCCTGGC
>JBOGKJ010000149.1:0-7640 GCA_050745565.1 Terriglobales bacterium
GCCCCGGGCCGGCGCGAGCCCAAGCGGGATGCCCGGCGTAGCCGGGCAGGGGCCCGCGCCCGGCACTGAGGCGCGCGCCGGCTTGGGCACGCCGGGCCCCGGGCCGGCGCGAGCCCAAGCGGGATGCCCGGCGTAGCCGGGCAGGGGCCCGCGCCCGGCAATTGCGGGGCTGTGGTAGGTTGCAGGCATGCGACGACTACAGCGCGTGGCACTGATAGTGGCGGCGGCGGGGATTGCATTATGTGGGCAGCAGTTCGCGCCGTCGCATGGGCCCAAGAACGGGTACCTGATCATTGGCGGCGGGGGAAACTTCACTCGTGACATCCCGCGGATGATCCAGATGGCGGGTGGTAAGCACGCCCGCATCGTGGTGATTCCGACCGCGGCGGTGGGCGCTCCGTCGGATACCGCCGCGCTTACCTGGCGTTACTGCTCCAATCCTCAAACTTTCGGTGGCACCCATTGCACCGTGCTGCACGCCGCCGACCGCGCCGTGGCGGATTCGGAGGCGTTCGTGAAGCCGCTGGAGACGGCCACCGGAGTGTGGCTGGCGGGGGGCCGGCAGTGGCGGCTGGCGGACGTCTATCTGGGGACGCGGACGCTGCGGGAGATCGTTGCGCTGCTGGACCGGGGTGGGGTAGTGGGCGGGGGCTCGGCGGGAGCCAGCATCCAGGCGTCATTCCTGGTGCGGGGCTCGGAGCACCCAGACGACAGCCGCATCGTGATCGCGCCCGGCCATTCCACCGGCTTCGGGCTGTTCACGAACACCGCGATTGATCAGCACGTGGACACGCGTCTCCGGCAGAACGGCCTGAGATTTGTGCTGGCGGTGGATCCTGAAATCCTGGGCCTGGGACTGGACGAGCGCACCTCGATTACGGTGCACGGCGACGGGCTTGTGGTGAACGGGCCGGGGCGGGTGGCGGTGTGGGACGGGCAGCAGCACAAGGGCAAGGGCTACTACTATCTGCACACCGGCGACAGGTTCGATACGGTGACCCGGGTGGCGACTCGGAAGCACTGACGGTGGAAGCGGTGGCTGGGGGCGGCGTTCCGTGCTAGTCTGCAACGCATGAAGCTGCTGCGACGGGCATTTCTGACGCTGGCGTTGGTGGGGCTGGCGGCGCTGGGGCAAACCTTCAAGCCGTCCCATGGGCCCAAGCATGGCTACCTGATCATCAGCGGCGGCATGGATTACCACCTCGACATCCCGCGGCTGGTGCGGATGGCGGGCGGGCCCAATGCCCGCATCGTAGTGATACCGACGGCGAGCGTGACGCGGCCGGAGACGGCGGCGCAGCTTGCCCATTACTGCGACGATTTCACTGGTGCCGGCGCCAGCGCGGCGACGCCGCGCGTCGCGCTGACGTCGCACTGCACCGTGCTGCACACCAGCGACCGGACGGTGGCGAATTCGGAGGCCTTCGCGAAGCCGCTGGAGACGGCCACAGGCGTCTGGCTGATCGGCGGACGGCAATGGCGCCTGGCCAATGCCTACCTCGGCACACGCACGCTGCGCGACATCGTCGCGCTGCTCAACCGCGGGGGCGTGGTGGGAGGAGGGTCAGCGGGAGCGAGCATCCAGGCATCCTTCATGGTGCGGGGCTCGGAGCACCCCGACAACAACCACATCATGATGGCGCCGGGCCACACCACCGGCTTCGGGCTGTTCACCAACACCGCCATTGATCAGCACGTGGACGCGCGCCACCGCGAAAACGACCTGGCGGCGGTGATGGCGGCGCACACCGAGCTGCTCGGCCTGGGTCTGGATCAGGGCACCTCGATCACGGTGCATGGCGACAGCTTTGTGGTGAACGGGCCCGGGCGCGTCGCCGTCTGGGATGGCCGCCAGCACGACGGCAAGGGCTACTACTATCTCCACACCGGGGACCGCTTCAACACCGACACCCGCGTGGCGACGCTGAAGCAGTAATGTCGTGGACCGTGGTCGGCACCGGGCGCATGGGCTCGGCGCTGTGTCAGTGGCTGGCGGCGGCCGGCGAGCCGCCGGCGGCGGTTGTCGGGCGCCAGGAGGCGGCGGCGCGGCAGCTTGCGCGCCGTTTTCACCTCAGCCGGCATGAGGCGCTGGCGCACTGGCTGCAGGGGTTGGCCACGGCGGCACCGGGCCGGATGCTGCTGGCAGTGCCCGATGACGCGCTGCCGGCGCTGGCTGAGGCCATGGCCCGGGCGCGTGCCGACTGGCGCGGCGCCTGCGTGCTGCATACCTCGGGCGCGCTACCGGCGGCCGCGCTGCGCCCGCTGGCGCGCCGGCACGCGGCCATCGGCTCCATTCACCCGGTGATGACGCTGCCGGCCGCGGGCCGGCCCGCGCCTCCCACCCGCGGCCTGATCGTCAGCGTCGAAGGAGCGCCGGCCGCGCGGCGCCAGGCGACGGCGCTCATAAAACGTTGGCAGGCGGTAGCGTTGCCGCTTTCCGCCGGGGCCAAGTCCGCCCTGCACGCCGCCGCGGCGCTGGTGGGACCGGGCGCGGTGGTGCAGATGGCGGCGGCCCAGGCCGCGCTCGCGGGCCTCTCGCCCCGCGCCCGCCGCCTGGCAGTCATGGCCCTCAACCGGCTGCTCGCCGCCACTGCCAGCAACCTCGAAGACTGCCCGCCCGGCAACCTCGCCCCGGCCTGGACCGGCCCGCTCGCCCGCGGCGACCTCGGCGCCGTGAGCCGCGATCGCGCCCATCTGCCCCCGGGCCCAGTGCGCCAGCTCTTCAACGCCCAAGTCGCTGCCGCCCGCCGGCTGTTGCCAACAAAATAACTAGTTGCACTAGCATTGCATTGAGTAGCCGAGGCTCAGGGTTGCTGCCATCCGCGGGCCGCCCGCCGCTGCAGCCAGACCGCCGCCTACCCGTGGTGGATTTCTATTGCAACCGGCTGCAAGTAAGGCTACTATGCCCCGGCGCATGGTTTCCGCCGTTGCCAGCCCTCGAGGCATGCTCTCCAGCCGCATATCGCCCGGCCGCCTGCCCCAACTCTGTGTCTCGGTCCAGGCCGGCAACATGACCGATCTGTTGACCCTGGCGGAACGGGCCGCGCGCGAGAGTAACCTCATCGAGCTCCGCCTCGACGCCATCAAGCCGCCCACCGCCGTCGGCGCGCCACTGCGTTCGTTCCTGCGTTCGCTCCCCCATGTCCAGGTGATTGCCACCTGCCGCAAGCAAACTTATGGGGGGCAGTACCATGGCTCGGCCCAAGGCGAACTCCATATTCTGCTGGACGCGGCCCGCGCCGGATGCGCCGTCGTGGACCTTGAACTGCAAAGCGCCGAGCGGCTCTCCGCTCATGCGGTGGCTGAGCTGCGCCAGCGCGCCAACTTGATTGTTTCCTATCACGACTATAAATCCACGCCCGCGCTCGAGCCGCTGTGGAAACGCCTCAGCGCCATTCCGGCCGACATTTACAAGCTCGTCACCACCGCCAACCAGATCAGCCACAACGCCACCATGCTGCAGTTTCTGGAGGCGCACAGCGCCGACCATGCCCTGGTGGGGTTCTGCATGGGCGAGGCGGGCCTGCTCAGCCGCCTGCTGGCGCTGCGCTCGGGCGCGCTGTTCACCTTCGCGGCACTCGACCCGGCGCTCGCCACCGCGTCCGGCCAACCCGACCTCGCCACCATGCGCGAGCTGTACCGGATGGGCGCCATCAACCGCGCCACCCGCGTCTTCGGCGTGCTCGGCCATCCGCTCGAGCACTCGCTCTCGCCGCAAATGCACAGCGCCGCCTTCCAGCGCGTCGGCCTGAATGCCATCTACCTGCCGCTCGCCAGCCGCAAGCCCACCGATGTGCTCGACTGCGCCGACGAAATCCCGCTCAGCGGCCTCAGCGTCACCCATCCCTATAAAAGCGCCTTCCTCGATCAGCTCGAACGGCTCGATGCGCTGGCCGAGGCGGTGGGCGCCATCAACACCGTGGTGCGCAGCCAGGGCAAGCTCTACGGCTACAACACCGATATCGCCGGAGTCGTCGAGCCGCTGGGCGCCGCCCTCCCGCTGCGGGGCGCCAAAATTCTGGTGGTGGGCGCCGGCGGCGCCGCGCGCGCGGCAGTGTTCGGCCTGCGTAGCCGCGGCGCGCACGTGTTCATTTACAACCGCACCCGGGCGCATGCGCAAGCGCTGGCCAGCGCGGCCAAGGCCAAGGTCGTTTCGCGCACCGACCTGAAAAAACTCAGCTTCCAGGCCCTGGTCCATGCCACCCCGGTCGGTCAGTACCCCAAAGTCCAGGAGTCGCTGCTGGAGTCGGACGAGATCCACGCCGAGGTGGTGTTTGACCTGGTCTACAACCCGCTTGAAACCGAGCTGGCGCGGCGCGCCCGCGCCGCCGGCGCGCGCGTAATCAACGGCGTCGAGATGTTCGTCCACCAGGGCGCGCGGCAGTTCGAGCTCTGGACCGGCAAGCCGGCCCCGCTCGACGCCATGCGCGCCGCAGTGCTGAAGGAATTGGGAAACAGCAAGCAATAAGCAATACGCGATTAGCGCACAAGCGGCAAGGCACATCGCTAATCGCTAATTGCTGTTTTCTGCCCGCTTATTGCTATCCTGTTCTCTAATGATCACGGCGTTAGTCATTATCGCGATCGTGGCCGTGGTGGTGGACACGCAATGGCGCGCGCGCCGCCACTATGGCGCGGTGCAGGCCGGCGCGTTGGCGCGCGCCATCGGCCTGGCGGCGCTGGTGCTGTACATCCTCATCGAAGGCTCGCGCTTCTGGATTGACTTCGCCTGGTGGCGCGCGCTGGGCCAAGCCTCCACCTTCTGGCAATTCCTGCGCATCCGCTGGCTGCCGCAAACGGTGATGGCCATCATCGCCGCCATCGTGATGGTGGTCGCCTTCCGGCTGGCGCAGCGCCAGTGCCACACGCCGGTGGCCCGCACCCGGCTGTTCGCGTGGCTGGGCACACTGATTGCCGCCGTCGTCGGGCTGTTGCTGTCGGTCAATGTGATTGATCCCTGGGTGATAGCGCTTTACCTGGGGGCCGGCGACCGCGGCGCCTACACCGATCCGGTTTTCCACAAGGACCTGGCGTTTTATTTCTTCCGGCTGCCGTTCTACGAGATGCTGTTCGCCTGGGTGGCGGCGCTCGTGGTGGCCGGGCTGATCATTGCGGCCTTGGCCATCGTGATCGGCTCGTCGGCCGAGCGCATGCAGGAGTTGCGGGCGCGGGTCGCGGCCCAGATGGAAGGCCGCGGCTATGCCGGCAGCTCGACCGCCCCGGTTGGCGGCGGCGAACGCCAGGCGCTGATCGGGCTGGTGCGCGCCGGCGCGGTGGTGCTGCTGGTGCTGTTCGCGGTGGCGCAGTTTTTTGCCCGCTACGGCCTGCTCTACTCCGACCACCGCTTCCTCACCGGCGCCGATTTCGTGGACGTGCGCTGGGGCATTCCGCTGCTATGGTTTCAGGTGGTCGCCGCGCTCGCGCTGGCGCTGCTGGTGCTCAGCGCCCGCCGCCGCCGCGCCCCCGGCCGCTACCTTGCCACCCCGGGAACCTTCCGCGCCGCCCTGGAGGAATGGACCCCCGCCAATGCGCCGGGCTGGCTCGCGCCGGCGGTGATTGCCGGATTCCTGGTCATCGCCATCGCGCCGTCGGTCATACAGGCGGTGGTGCGCAACGTCTACGTCAGCCCCAACGAGCTCCGGCTCGAGCGTCCCTACATTGCCGACCACATCGTCGCCACCCGCAAGGCGTTCGACCTCGAGCAAAACTCCCACGAGGAAGCTTTCAACCCGGCCGCCACCGACTCGCTCGACCTCACGCGTTTTCCCGACACCGCCAACAACATCCGGCTCTGGGACGCCACTCCCTTCCAGGACGACGCCACCCAGCTCCAGGCCCTGCGCCCCTACTACGCCTTCCCCAGCGTTGATGTGGACCGCTACCCCATTCAGGGCCACATTCGCCAGGTCCTTATCGCCGCCCGCGCCCTCGATACCAGCCTGCTTCCCCAGGCCGCCCAGTCCTGGGTCAACTTGAGCCTGCAGTACACCCATGGCTACGGGGCTGTCGCCGCCATGGTCAACTCGGCCACCGCCGAAGGCCAACCCGAACTCATCCTCAAGAATGCTCCGCCCACCGGCCCTTTCCCCGACTTCCAGATCTCGCGCGCCGGCCTCTACTTCGGCGAAGACACCTACCGGCCCGTCTACGTCGACACCAAACAAGATGAGTTCGACTACCCCAAGGGCGACGACAACAGCTACACCAATTACTCCGGCTCGGCCGGCATCGTGCTCGACGGCCGGCTGCTCCGCCTCGCCGCCTCCATTCAGCAGAACGACGCCAACGTCCTACTCACCGGCTACTTCACGCCCCAGACGCGGATGCTGCTGCACCGCCAGATCGTGGACCGCGTCCAGACGCTGGCGCCCTTTCTCACCCTCGATCCCGATCCCTATGTCGTCATTGACAGCCATGGCCACATGTTCTGGATGCTGGATGCCTACACCAGTTCGGATCAGCATCCCTACGCCCAGCCACAGCCGTTCGGCGACGGCGAGGTCAACTACATCCGCAACAGCGTGAAGATCACCGTGGACGCCTACAACGGCGCCGTCCACATGTACGTGTTCGATCCGCGCGACCCGATTCTCTCCGCCTATCGCGCCGTCTTCCCGCACCTGTTCCTGCCGCGTTCGGCCATGCCCGCCGACCTGCTCGCCCACATCCGCTATCCGCAGGCGCTGTTCGAGGTGCAGGCCGAAACTGACCGCATCTACCACATGCAGGACCCGCAGGTCTTCTACAACAAGGAAGATCAGTGGGATATCGCCAAGCAAGTCGTGACGCAGGAGGAAAGCGGCCCCACCAAGCCCTACTACGTCATGCTGCGCCTGCCCGGCGACACCCAGGCGGAGTTCGTGCTGCTGGTGCCGTTCACCAGCCACAACCGCGACAATCTCATTTCCTGGGTCGCCGCGCGCTGCGACCCCGCCCATTACGGCCAACTCATTTTCTATCGGCTGCCCAAGGAGCAGTTGATCTACGGGCCGCTCCAGATCCAAAGCCGCGTGGACCAGGACCGCACCATCAGCAAGGACCTGAGCCTTTGGAACCAGCAGGGCAGCCGCGTCATCCGCGCCACCACCTTGGTGCTGCCGGTGGGCGGCACCTTCCTCTACGTTGAGCCCATTTACATTCAGGCGCCGCAGGCGCGGTTGCCGGAACTGAAGAAAGTCGTGCTGGCCGTCGGCAACCGCCTGGTCTACAGTGACGACCTCGATCAGGCCATCGCCACCCTCGCTCAACCCGCCACCGCTGTCGCCGGAGCGGCCCCCGGCGGCGCAGAGGGCGCCGCGGCCGGGGGAGCCCCCAGCCCTCCGCCCGCCGCGCCGGCTACCGCTGCCACGCCGCCAGCTGCCGGCGCCGCTGCCCCGGTTTCGCACGCCCTGTTGCAGCAGATCGAGTCGCACCTCAGCCGCTATCGCGCCCTCACCGCCCAAGGCAAGTTTGCCGAGGCCGGCGCCGAACTGGATGCCGCCGAAAACCTCCTGCAGCAGGCGCTGAGCGGCGGGCACCGGTAGGCGTCTGCGCGGCAGGGCCGCGCCGACGCAGTTGCTAGTTGCTAGTTCCTAGTTGCTAGTGCGGGCGCGGCGGGAGGGTGCTCGGATAGAGAGGGTGCGTCGGCGGGTGCCGGGGCT
>JBOGKJ010000150.1:0-17232 GCA_050745565.1 Terriglobales bacterium
GCTTTTCAATCACTTACAAGGGAAAACTGGACAACCAGCAAAATCTCGCTGTTCGGGCTGCAACCGAGCTTCGCTGCGCGGCAAGCGCGAATGGCCAACCACTCTTCGCACTCCGCAACCCTCAGCGCGACTCCACGGTACCGCCACCGGAAGGCCGCCAGAAGCAGCATGACGCCTCCAGCCCAATTTCCAGGTTTTTCAATCACTTACAAAGGAAAACTGGACAACCAGCAAAATCCTTGACTGCGCACCTTGCAGCGGAGACCATCAGAAGCATCGAGTTTTGGAGTCGCTTTGGCCTTCGATCTGCAACCCACGCTGGTAGGAGAACGAGTGCGGATGCGCCCGCTGGGCGCCGGCGACTTCGATGCGCTTTACGCCGTCGCCCGCGACCCGCTCATCTGGGAGCAGCACCCCCAGAGCGACCGCTGGCGCGAGCCGGTGTTCCACCAGTTCTTCGAATCCGGAATGGCCTGTGGCGGCGCCCTACTCGCGCTCGAACGCTCAAGCGGGGTGGTGATCGGATCGTCTCGGTTCTACGGGTTCGATGACGCCGCCGGCGAGGTCGAAATCGGCTGGTCGTTTCTGGCGCGCTCGCACTGGGGCGGCGGCTGGAACGGCGAGATGAAGCAGTTGATGATCGCCCACGCTTTCCGCTACGTCCCGACTGTGAAGTTCCGGGTAGGCCTCAGCAACCTTCGCTCGCAAGCCGCGATGGCCAAAATCGGCGGCTTGGCCCCCGCCCGCGGCCTCGACTCGCGTGGCGAGCCCGGCCTCATCTACTCCTTCACCCGCCCATAGCGCGGGGGGCCTCCCTGCCGCCGCACTACGCCATCACCCGCAGTCGCGGCCCGCAAGCTAATCGCTAACCGCTAATCGCTAATTGCTGCCCGCATTTCGTCAGAAATGCGGGCTCATGCCGGCTCACTCCTGCAGCGCGCGCAGCGGATCGGTGCGACTGGCGCGCCAGGCGGGGACAAGCGCGGCGGCGGCGGCAACCACCAGCAGCACCGCCGCCACCAGCGCCAGCACCGCCGGATCGGCCGGCTCGACGCCAAATAGAAAATCGCTCAGCAGCCGCATCAGCCAGATGGCGCCGAGGGCGCCGAGCGCCAGCCCGATGACCGCCAGCTTGAGCGCGCCCGCCAGAAACTGCCACAGCAGCCGCCCAGCGCTCGCCCCCAGCGCCATCCGCACTCCGATCTCGCGCCGCCGCTGCGCCACCGCGTAGCTGAGCACGCCGTAAATGCCCACCGCGCCCAGCGCCAGCGCCAGGCCGGCAAACAGCCCCAACAGCGTGCCCATGAACTGGTAGGTGCCGAGCGAGTTGGCCTTCAACGCCACCAGCGGCATGACATTGAAGATCGGCTGGTCGGCATCCACCTGGCGGAAAGCCGCGCGCACATTGGCGGGCAGGGAAGTGCCCGCGCCGTGGATGACGAAGCCCAGCGGGAACCAGTGGTTCTCCAGCGCGTTGACGAAATCCGACGCCTGCGCCTGCGGCACGTAGACGGTGAACGGTGGCCGCCGATCCAACCCATTTTCCCGGATGTCGGCCGCCACGCCCACGATGGTCTTGAGCGTCAGTTGGCTGTCGTTGTCGCCGGTCGGGATCTCGACCGCCTGCCCGATGGCGCCGCCATGCGGCCAATAGTGCCGCGCCATCACTTCGCTGATGATTGCCGCCGGCGCCGCCCCGCTCGCATCAGCGGCCGTAAAGGCCCGCCCGGCGACGATCGGGATGCTGAGCGTGCGGAAAAACTCCGGGCTGATGGCCCGCCACTCGATGCCGTAGCGGCGCGGGTCGCGCGTATGGCCGGGCACAATCCCTGTGTAGTTCATGGCCCGCGTCAGCGGCACCCCGGTGATCGAGGCCGCCGACTCGACGCCCGGCATGCGCTCCAACGCCGCGACCACCTGGTCCGAGTAGCGCGCCGCCGCCGCCGCGCTCGCCTGGCGCGAATGGTTCAGCGTGGTTTGGACCGTCAGTATATTGCGGTAGCTGAAACCTGGATTCACCTGGTTCAACTTCACCAGACTGGCGGCAAGCAGGCCGGCGCCGGCCAGCAGCAGGAAGGCGATCGCGACCTCAGCCACAATCAGTGCGCTGCGGGCGCGGCCGGCGCCCGCCGTCGCCGCCGTGGCGGCCGAGTCCTTGAGTTCCGCCTGCAACCCCGCGCGGCTGGAGTGTACCGCCGGCGCCAGGCCAAACAGGATGCCCGTCCCCAGCGCCACCACGGCGGTGAACAGCAGCACGGCGCCGTTCAGGTGCGGCGCCAGCGGCAGCCCCATCTGCGCCGCCGCCAGCCGCCCCAGCAGCGGCAGCGTCCACCACGCCAACAGCCACCCGCCGACGGCGCCGAGCAGCGCCAGCACCGCGCTCTCGGTCAGCAGTTGGCGCACGATGCGGCCCTGGTCGGCGCCCAGCGCGGCCCGGATCGCCAGCTCGCGCGAGCGCACGCTCGAGCGCGCCAGCAACAGGTTGGCAATGTTGGCGCAGGCGATCAGCAGCAGCAGCGCCACCGCCCCCAGCAGCAGCAACAGACTCGGTCCGTTGCCGCGCGCCAACTGGATCTGGTAGAGTTCGGCGCCCCAGCCCTGCCGGTTGTTCCCGCCCGGATGCGCCTGCTGATAGGCGGCGTGCGACGCGGTCAGGTCGGCGTTCAACTGCGCCAGCGTCGTGCCTGGCCGCAACCGCCCGATCACGTCCAGGTTCGGACCCAGCGGCGCAAGCGACGCCGACGTGGGCTGAATGTCGCTCCACAGATCGGGTGGCTGGTCGGTGAAGGGGTTGTTCTCCAGGCTGGTGAAGCTCGCCGGCATCACGCCGATCACGGTGTAGGTGGCCTCGTTCAGCTCGAACGTCCGGCCCAGCACGCCGGCCGAGCCGCCAAACTGCGACTTCCACAGCCCCGCGCTCAGGATCGCCGTCGCCGGCCCGCCCGCCTCGTCATCGGCCGGACTGAAATCCCGGCCCATGGCCGGCGCCACGCCCCACACTCTGAAAAACCCGCTCGACACCCGCACCTGGTTCACATGCCGCGCCTCGCCCGCCCCGGTCAGGTTGCCGCTCGCCAGACTGTCCACGATCGCGGCTGCCCCCAACGTTCGCTGGTGGGCGAGGTAGAACAGCGCCTGGTCGCCATTCAGGCCGTTGTTGAACTGCCCTTGGTAAGTTTGTGCAATTTCAACCACTTGCTCCGGGTGAGGAAACGGCAGCGGGGCAAACAGCACCGGCCGCGCAATGCTGTAAACCGCCGTCGTGGCTCCAATGCCGAGCGCCAGCGTCGCAATCGCCAGCACCGAAAATCCGGGCGCGCGCCGCAGCAGCCGCAACGCGTAGCGCAAGTCCTGGCTCAGCATTCCCATAGCTACTTATACTGCTTACGCCGGGAAAGGTTCCTCGAATGCGGACCATACGCCGGCGCTAAAATGTATGCATGAAGACGACGATGAACATTGACGGCACCCTGCTGGCTGAAGCGCGGAAGGCGAGTGGCGCCAAGAACAACACCGACACCGTGCGCCTGGGCCTCGAGTCGCTGGTGCGGCGCGCCGCCGTCGAGCGCCTGATCGCCTACCGAGAGCCGGAGGCCACCGATGTCCCGCGGCGCCGGGAGGCGCCGGCCGGCAACCGCCGCCAGCGTTCGGCCCTGGCGCACCGGGCACGGGCATGATCCTGGCCGACACCTCGGTCTGGGTCCGCAAAATGCGCGGGATCGCGGCCTTCAGCGAGCCGCTGCAGGAGCGGCTCCGCCGTGGGGAGATCGTCGGCCACGCTCTGGTCCACGGCGAACTGCTGATGGGTGATACCGGAGGGCGGCGCGCGTTCCTGGGCGACTATCGCCAGTTGCCGTGGGCGCCGACTGTGCGCCATGTTGATGTCGTGGCTCTGGTCGCGGCGCGCGGACTGGCAGGCTCGGGAATGGGCTGGATGGATGCGCACCTGTTGGCTGCGGCGCTAGCCGGCGGACATCGCCTCTGGACCGCCGACCAGGCCCTGGCGCGTGCGGCGATTTCCCTGGACCTGTCCTGGCACCCGCCCGCCTAGTCGAGCCGCAGCCTTCAATTGGCGCTGGGATGTTCGACCCGGATAATCCGCAGTACCGGAATCGTCCCGGCCCGAGCGACCAGCTTCAGCCCGAGCTGCTCCTGCACCGCGGCCGCGACCGGCGGCCAATCCGGATCGCCATCGGTTCCCGGGTGCCCGTATCGCGCCGAGAACGAGTAGTTCCCCGCGATCCCGGTGGCATCGGCCACAGTGGTTCCCATCGCTGTGGACAAATACGCCGCCAAATCGGCCATGCTGGCGTTCCTGGTGGTCAGCGCGTTGCTATAGGTCCGGCCGGGCCCGGCGTAATGCTCGGTCGAGATGTACTCCCGCTGCGTTGGGTCCGCTGGCAGCAACTTCGGCTTGCCGGAGCCCTTCACCAGCGCGTATACCTTCGTTGGCCGCTGCTCCCGCTCCACTTGGAGATGAAACCGAGTGGCCAGCAACGTTTGCAGCATCGCGAGAACCTCGGTCTTGTCCGCCTCGCCCGTCGGCACCGCTTCGATGTCGAACGTGTCGCTTGCGATCCACGCCGGTCCGCCCTCGATCTGGTCGCTCCGAACTCCGTAGGCCAACCGGATAATCAGGGCCAGCGGCAAGTTGGTGATGTGCAGGCGCCCACCGGGTTCGATCCGGTAATCACGCGGCGTCCGGTTCGGTTCCTTCTGCAACTTCACCGATGCCGCCTGGAACGCCGGCACTGCACTCTGCCCCAGCGCCGCCGCCGCCAGCGCCGCGCCGGCCAGCAAGAAGAGCGTCAACGTGCGGCTCAACGTGCGGCTCATCCCGTTAATGTAGCGCAATCTGGATGCCGGTCGTGTATTGCAGCGAGTTGCGCAGAAAGCCGGGTTGGGGGTTGTTGAGGTAGCTGTCAGAGGCGGTGAAGTTCAAGCTGAGCGATCCGTAGATCGGCACCGCCCACGCGCTGATCCCTGACATCTGGTACGCCAGGCCATTGGTGTAGGAGGGCGTCAGGCTGATGCTTTCCGTCCAGACCAGCTTGCGGCCAACCGCCTCGCGCAGCGATTCGGTGAAGCTCGACGCCAGAAAACTGTCGTTGACGGCCGAGAGAAAGCGTTGATGCGTCCAGTGGATGTCGGCCCGCAGGTCGAGCTGCACCGGTGCTGACGCAATTAGTTTCCAGCCGACGCCGCCGCCGTAGGCCTGCTGCAGTTCGAGGCCCTGGGCGATGTTATGGTTCAGTTCAGTCGAGCCGAACCCGAACAGCCGCTTGTTCACGTCCTGGTCCTGTTCCAGGCTGGCAGTGTAAATGCTGGTGCGCACGGTCGGCTCCGAGGGCTGGGAGAGTTTGCCGTAACTGCCCTGGAAGTGGAACAGCGTGTTCGAGCGCTGGGGCAGCCAGCCGAGGTGCGGCATGGGGCGTTGCAGGTCCACGCCGCCGCTGAAGCTGGACGCGGTCTGGGTCGCGCTGACGGCGCTGAAGCCGCCCGTCACCAGGCCCCGCCAACTCTGCCACGGCGCCGGATGGGCTTGCACTGCCTCGGTGTAAGTTTTCGGGTCCACCACCATGCGGATGGCCGAGGCGGCGATGAATTCGGGCGAGCGCTGATTGCCGTAGATGATCTCGATCATTGCGCCGGTGATCATGAGCTGGCCCAGGCGGATGTGGCCGTCGTTGCCGACCACCACGTAGGCTTTGTCGGTCCACAGCTCACGGATGTTTTTCCAGGGCACCGTCAGCGTGCCCGCGAGCGCGCTTTGAAAAATGCAGCCGCCGGCGCTGGCTCGTACGAAGGTGCCGGTGATTTCGTCGCCGTTGGTGAAGCGCAGCGTGTCGGCGCGGGCGGCGAGGCAAACCGCTAGCAGGGCAACGCTAGGAGCGAGGAGGGTCCGGCAGAGTCGCATCTGCCAATTGTCGCAGAAGTGCCAGCAGCTCCACGCGCTGTTGTGGGGCGAGGCGGCTGAGCTGAGCGCGCTCGGCGCGCAGGGCGCGAGGCCGCGCGCGGCGGACTAAGGCTTCGCCGCATGGGGTGAGGGCGACCAGGTGGACGCGGCGGTCGTGGGCATCGTGGCGGCGAGTGGTCCAGCCGCGGCGCTCGAAACCGTCCAGCAGCGCCACCATCGAGCTGGGGTCGAGGCCGCAGACGGCGGCGAGTTCGCGCTGCGGGCGCGGCGCTTCGCGAATCAGCGTGAGCAGCCAAAACTCGCGCGCACTCAAGCCGAGAGGCGCCAGCACCTCGCCCAGGCGCTGGCGGGCGTCCTGCCAGATGCGCCACTGCAGGTACCACAGGCCCGGAGGCGAAGCGGCCGGCATTACAGCGTCCTCTTGAACAGCAGCGTCGCCCCGCCCACCATCAGCACGCTGACCAGCGCCAGCGCCCACAAGTCCTGGGTGATGGCCACCAGCCCGGCCTGCTGCAGCAACAGGCTGCGGTAGGCATGCACGGCGTAGGTGAACGGGTCCACCAGGGCGATCGTGCGCATCCAGTTGGGAAAGCCGGCAATGGGGTAGATGGCGCCGGAAGGGAAGAACAGCAGCGTGTTGAGCACGCCAAAGATGGCGCGCGGCACCAGCGGGTCCTCGATGCGAACCATGATGAAAAACATCATGCCGATCAGCGCGATCGAGGTCAGCACCGTCACCAGCAGCAGGCCACCCAGGCGCAGTGGCTCGAAAAAGTTGGGTACGCCGGCGATCATCGCGCCCGCGACCAGCGTGACCAGCCCGGCGAGCACGCCCTTGATCACGCCGGCGAGGTTGAAGCCGAAAATCAGTTCCCACTTGGTGATGGGGGTCACGAGGTAGCCCTCGTGCAGGCCGCGCGACTTGTCGTCAATGTAGAGAATGCCGCCGCCGATCATGGCGGTAATGAAGATGGCCAGCGTCACCGAGCCCGGCAGCAGGTACTTGATGTAGCTGACGTAGGGGTAGACCTCGACCGTGTCCAGCGCCACCGCCCCCGGATCGCGCGAGGCCACCACCGGGGCGTTCAGCGACGCCACCAGCTCCGCCATGGTGCTGCCCACGCCGCCGGCGGTGGCGCGATCGGTGTTGTCGGTTATCAGCGCCAGTTTCGGGTTCTGGCGGGTGAGTTGCTCGCGGGAAAAATGCTCCGGAATGATGAGCACCGCGGCCAGCCGGCCCTCGCGCAGATCGTGGATCGCGCGGCCCTGGTCGGCGTAGTCCACCGGCAGGAACGTGCGGGCGTTGGCGGCGACCGCGCGCAGCCGCTCGCGTACGGCGACCGAGGCCGGCCCGCGGTCGAGGTTGACCACGCCCAGGTCTACGTTGCGGATATTGCCGCCGAAGGCATTGCCCAGGATCACGAGCTGGACCAGCGGCAGCAGCAGCGCCGCCACCAGAAGCGAAGGGCTGCGACGGAACTTGCGCAGGTCGCGCTCCACGATGGCGAGCGCACGGGTAAGCATCATCGCCGCACCTCGTCGGCCAGGCCGTGGCCGGTGAAGTGCAGGAAGACGTCGTCGAGGGTGGTCGAGGCAACGGCGAGGCTTTTGATCTCGACCTGCTCGCGCCGGGCAAGGTCCATGATGGCCTCGGCCGTGGCCGGTCCGCGGTCGCTGGTGATGCGGTAAAGGGCGGGGCCCTGGGGAGCGACCGCCGTAATCGCCGGCAGTGCCTTCAGGTCGGCGGCGCCGCCGGCGAGGTCGGGCGCGAACTGCACCTCGATGCGGGCGGCGCCCGGCACGGCGGCCTTGAGCGCGGCGGGGGTGTCGAGGGCGACGATTTTGCCGTGGTCCACGATGGCGATGCGGTCGCAGAGCCGGTCGGCCTCGTCCATGTAATGCGTGGTCAGGAAGATGGTCAGGCCGTGGCGCGCGCGCAACTCGGCAATGGTTTCCCACACCGACATGCGGCTGAACGGGTCGAGGCCGGTGGTGGGCTCGTCCAGAAACAGAATCTGCGGCTGGTGGACGAGGCCGCGGACGATCTCCAGCCGGCGGCGCATGCCGCCCGAAAGTGTTTTCACCAGCGAGCCGGCGCGGTCGCCGAGCGCCACCTGCGCCAGCAGCTCGCGCGCGATCTCCGGGCGGCGCGCGCCGGGGACGCCGTACAGCCGGGCCTGGATGGTGAGCGTCTCCATGCAGGTCAGGTCAGGGTCGCTGGTCATGTTCTGCGGGATGACGCCAATGCGTAGCCGCACCCCATTCGGATCGCGCGCCACGTCGCAGCCGGCGACGCGCGCGCCGCCACCCGAGGGCTCGATGAGGGTGGTGAGCATGCGGATGAGCGTGCTCTTGCCGGCGCCGTTTGGGCCCAGCAGGCCGAAGATTTCACGCTCGGCGACCTCGAAGCTCACCCCGTCCACCGCCTTGAGCGGTGCGGCCGCCGGGCCGAACTGGCGCCGGATGTCGCGAACCTCAATGGCGGAACGCGCGGGTTGGATCTCGTGCGGCGGCATGGTCGCGGCTCAGTGCACTCCAGCCTGGAGCTCGGGGGGCTCCGGCGGGACCGGCAGCACGACCCAGGCGGTCATGCCCAGTGCCAGCTCGCCGTGCGGGTTGGGCACGGCGACGCGAATGGCCACGGTTTTGATGTCGCGCTTGGTGCGGCTGACATCGCGCTGGGTGGCGAAGTCGGCCTCGACCGCCTTGTAAATGACCGGCCCGCGCACTAAGGCGCCGTCGGGCAGCTTGACCTGAAGTTGCTCGCCCAGCCGGATCAGTGGCGCGTAGGTTTCTTCCACATCGGCGTCCACCCAGGTGTGCGCCAGGTCGAACAGGGTGACGATCGGCCCGCCCGGGTTCACCACCTCGCCCTCGCGCGCCGCCCGCAGCGTGACCACGCCGGCAATGGGAGCGGTGATCTCGGTCTGGCCCAGGCGGACCAGCGCCGCCTGATGGTTGGCGCTGGCCTGCCGCCAGGCCGCCTGCAGAGCCGCGGTCTGCTGGCGTTGCACCTGCACCTGGCGCTGCTGCTGACGGGCGTCGGTGAGGGCAGCCGCGGCCGCGGCCACAGATTTTTGGGCGGCGGTGATCTGGGCGGCGGCGGAGGCGCGCGCGGCGGTGGCGCCGTCGAGGTCGGCCTTGGCGTTGTCCAGCTCGAGCGGCGAGCTGACGCCCTTGGCGGCCAGCGGGACGGTGCGGCGGTAGTTGGCTTCGGCCTTGTCCCAGTTGGCCGCCGCCTGGCGCTCGCCGGCGCGGGCCTCGGCCAGTTGGGCGCCGACCTGGGCCTGCTGCGCCTGCGCCTGCTGCACCCGGGCGGCGAGCGTCGCTTCCAGCAGCGCGGTCTGGTCCTGGGACTGACGGGCGCTGGCCTGGGCCTGTTGGATGGCGGCCGAGGCCGCCACGGCGTCGGCCTGCTGCACGCCCTGGTCGAGCGTCGCCAGCACCTCGCCGGCGGTGACCGCGTCGCCGTCCTGAACCGCCAGCCGGGTGATGCGGCCGGTAATTTGCGAGCCCACCACCACCTCGTTGCCGTCCACCGTGCCGGTGAGCACCAGCGTTTGCGCCTTCGGGCGCAGCCCGAAGTACAGCCCCGCCACCACCGCCGCCGCCACGATCACGATCCAGCCCCAGCGCTTCATGGTTCGCCCTCCGGAGATAGATTGTATCAGCAATAGTTTGGAATTCAAACTAAGTTCCCGGCGCGCGCGTGACCGGTACGCGCGCCGAAGCCGCGCAGAGGCCCGCGCCAATCGCGAGAGGCGCGCCGGTTGCACGCCGAAGCGGCGCGGCCCCCCTCCAGGGCCGAATCAACGTAGGTGTGGAAAAACTAGCAGCCTTCCGATCGGCGCCACCTCCCGTGGGGCGGGTCGCCGACCCGCGCGCCGGCCGCCGGCCCAATGCCACTTGGTTAAGGTAGGGAGTGGCGAAATAGGTACGCATCAAGCAGGGCATTTGGAAGGGGCGGAAGGGGCTGTCGAAGGGGCGGTATGCGCATTCCTGCTGCTGCAAACGAAGCCTTTGAGCTTTTGGGAGCAATGGGTCTCCCAACATGCTTTGACGGGCTAAACACGGGGTTGGGGCTGAATTGGCGGGAGCCAATGCAAGCTGCCTCGTCGCACAAAACCTCGCCCCGCTTATCCCCGCGAAGTCTGGCGCCAGCCGCAGGGCTACCCAGTCCGCAGGGCAACCGCCATGGAGGCATGATCCGTGCGCCTCAACCTTAACCAAGCGGCATTGGGCCGCCGGCCGGCGCCACGCGCCAGTTCGGGTGACCACAGCAACCGTGATTCTGCCCTGGCGAGAGGCCGTTCGCGCGCCCTTGTGCTCGCCGGGCCCCGCGGCCGACGCTCCACAGCCCTTCGAGTGCGGGCCGGGCAGTGCGAGCGTCTCAGCTCGCGGCAGTCGTGCCGTTTGCACTGCGGGCAAAACCGGCGCGAAGGGCCGCGGAATTCCAACGGGGTGAAAGCGCCAGTGGCGCTTTCACCGCTCCTGGTAAACGAAGCGGCACGGCCCCCATCCAGGGCCGAATCAACGTAGGTGCGGCAAAACTAGCAGCCTTCCGATCGGCGCCACCTCCCGTGTGGGGCGGGTCGCTGACCCGCGCGCCGGCCGCCGGCCGGCGCCACGCGCCAGTTCGGATGATCACAGCAACCTGATTCTGCCCTGGCGAGAGGCCGCTCGCGGCTTCTCGGACTCGCCGGGCCCCGCGGCCGGCGCCCCACAGCCCTTCGAGAGCGGCCCGGCAGTGCGAGGGTCTCAGCCGAGCACGGGCAGGGGCCCGCGCCTGTCAATCGAGCACGGGCAGGAGCGCCCGCCCATCAAAAGGGGTGAAGGCGCGCGTGGCGCGTTCACCGCCCCCGGTCAACGAAAGCGGCGCGGCCCCAGCGCCGCGCGCGCCGGGGCGGGGCCCGTAAGGCCCCCGACCCGGCCCACCGCAAGTCTTCGAGTGCGGGCATGGCGACGCCGCGCTGGGGCCCGCGCCAATGAATGCCCGTGCGAAACTGAAGGCATGAAGGCGGCCGTGGCGCGCGTGCGCAACAAGGGCTATTACCGGGTGTTGCACATCCCGCTGTGGATCTACGTCTTCTTCACCCTGCCCGGAAGCCTTACGGCCGAGCTCTACGATCACGGCTTCGGGCGGCGGCAGGCGCTGTGGCTGGGAGCGGTCACGGCGGTGTGCATCTGGCGAGGGGCGAAGGGGCGGCTGCCGGGAACCGAGCCGCGCCCCTACATCACCCATTACGGATTGGAATGGCCCAACCTCGGCTACCGCGTCGCCTGCTACACCGCCGCCTGGATCGCCATCACCGTGCCGTGGACGCTGAACCTGGCGGGGCTGGGCTGGGCAGCGGTGAGCGGGCAATGGATCATGACTCAACTCTACGGCTGGCCCTACGACGCACTGGCGGCGGCGGTGGTGCTGGCGGCGGCCGCGGACCGGCTGCCGCGCACGGGGCGTTCGATCCGCAACGAGGGCGCCGAGCGGGGCTGGTTCTATGCCGGGGTGTGGACGGCGGTGCTGTCGCAACTGGCGGGGTGGGCGATGTGGCGGCTGGGGCCGCGGCTGGGGCTGGGAGCGGCGCGGCTGCGCTGGGCGCGCCTGGGAGTGTTTGTGGCGGCGAGCGGGATCGTGCTGGGGCTGGCGCTGGCCGGGCGGCTGCCGCGCACGCGGCGCTATTACGTGGACCGGGAAGCCGCCGAGCTGCCGGTCGCGCACGGAGAATAAATGGCAGAAACGACACATCTGTTTACTCCGCTGCGGCTGGCCGGAGTCGAGCTGCGCAACCGCGTCATCATGTCGCCGATGTGCGAGTACTCGAGCGCCGACGGCTTCGCCACCGACTGGCATCTAGTGCATCTCGGCAGCCGCGCGGTGGGCGGCGCAGCGCTGGTGCTGACTGAAGCCGCCGCCGTCACCCCCGAGGGCCGCATCAGCCCCGACGACCTCGGCATCTGGAAAGACGACCACATCGCACCCCTGGCGCGGATTGCGGCCTTCGTCCGCGGGCAGGGTGCGGTGGCGGGCATGCAACTGGCGCACGCCGGTCGCAAGGCCTCGACCGCCTCGCCCTGGAAGGGCGGCCAACCGATTGGGTTCGCCGGCGGCGGCTGGGAGGTGGTTGGCCCCAGCCCGCTACCGTTCGACGCCGACTACGCCACGCCGCATGCGCTCAGCGTGGACGGGATCGCTCAAATCGTAGAGGCATTTCGGCGGGCGGCCGAGCGTGCGCGCCGGGCGGGCTTCGAGGTGCTGGAGCTGCACGCCGCCCACGGCTACCTCATCCACCAGTTCCTATCGCCGCTCAGCAATCAGCGCACCGATGGCTACGGTGGCGCCTTTAACGCGCGCGCGCGTTTGCTGGAAGAAGTGATCGAGGCCGTGCGCGGGGTGTGGCCGCGCGAGCTGGCGCTGCTGGTGCGCATCTCCGCCACCGACTGGGTCGAGGGCGGCTGGGACGCGGCCGACTCGGTGGCGCTGGCGCGCCGCATCGCTCCGTTGGGCGTGGACATGGTGGATTGCAGCTCGGGCGGCAACGTGCCGCACGCTAAAATCCCCGCCGGCCCCGGCTACCAAACCGCGTTCGCCGAGCGCGTCCGCCGCGAGGCTGGCGTCCCCACCGCCGCCGTCGGCTTGATCACCGCCCCCGCCCAGGCCGACCACATCATCCGCACCGGCCAGGCCGATGCCGTCGTGCTCGCCCGCGAGCTCCTCCGCCGCCCCTACTGGGCGCTGCACGCCGCCCAGGTCCTTGGCCACGATGCCCCTTGGCCCAACCAGTACCTGCGTGCGAGGCCGAACTAAAGGTGAACGTTGACGGTTGAGGGCGGAATACCGGGCGCGGCGGCGTGCGAACCCAAATTTCGCTTGGAACCGGCCGTCAAAAACGGCCCAGCATACGCCGTAATGCCATGGCAATGCGGGTCTGATCGCTGACGTGCAGCGTTCCGATACGTTCGGCGATGAGCCGATTGTCGAGAGTGAACAACTTCATTCGGACTTTCGAGGGTGCTCGCAGACCGGTGCCGCTCAGGTGGAGGCCGACATCCAGCGGCCAGGGCGGATTGGCGGCGCTGGTGATCATGGCCAACAGGGTGGCGCCGCTGGCGGCGTTGAACTCTGGCCGGGAGAGCGCCAGCGCCGGACGGCGCTTCTGTGCCGGCCGTTCACTGAATGGGAACGGAACCACCACCACGTCAAACCGGCTACAGGTCACCGTAGGCCTGCTCGTCGTGTTCAGCGTTCCATTCCGACAGCGTTCCTTCGATGGCCTTCAGGTACTCCAAGTCAAGGGGCTCAGCCCGGCGCAGGCAGACGGTGCCGCCGGCGAACTCTTCAAACAACACAGCATCGCCGGACTTCAAGCCCAGACGGCGGCGGACGGCCAAGGGGACGGTGGTTTGGCTCTTCGAGGTCAGGCGTGAGCTAGCCAGAATTCGGCTTGAAGCGCGATCCTTGCGGCGCGATCGGCGACCGGTCATATCGTAAGGCTACCATACCGTAATACTTCGCTCGGCAGCGCAGGGTGTGGTAGTCTGCCCGGGTGGGGAGCACCGCCGCCAAAGGACCGGACGAGAAGTTCTGCCCCGAGTGCGGGCAGATCATTCGCGCCAAGGCCGAGATCTGCCCGCATTGCGGCGTCCGCGTCGCCCCACCTCCCTCCAGTATCTCCTTCGACGCCGGCCTCGCCCCCAACGGCAAAAGCAAGCTGGCCGCGGCGCTGTTCGCCATCCTGCTCGGCGGTCTCGGCGTGCACAAGTTCTATCTGGGTCAGATCGGCTGGGGCATCGTCTACCTGATCTTCTGCTGGACCTTCATCCCCTCGCTCATCGGCATCATCGAGGGCATTGTCTTGCTGGTCATGCCCGACGCCGAATTTGTTGCGAAGTACGGCCTGAGCTGAGCCCGCCCCGGCGCCCTAATTGCCGCTCGTCGCAATCACGTCCATGAACGAGCTCACCGAAAATACCGCCCGGCCCAGGCCGGGGTCGCCGTAGCCGGGCGGCACGGGGAGCTTATGCCGGGCGTGGGTGTCGCGCCAGGTTTCCAGCAGCCGCAGGTGGTATTCGAGCGGCGCACCGCCCTGGTTGTCCTTGCCCAGGCGGGTGAGCGGCTCGGCGCACCAGGTGGTGAAGCGCGGGCACACGCCGTGCGACATGAAGAATTCCAGTCCCTCGCCGGTCGAGCGGATGGCGTCCTCGACCTCGGTGAACCCATGCGGCCGGGCCATTTCAATGCCGGCCACGAAGTTTGGGATCACGTGCGAGGGTCCGAAGATTTCAGCGGCGTCCAGAATACGCCGGTGCCACTCGGAGCGCCCCACGTAGCGTTGTTTGCCGGGGCACAGGATAGCGAACAGGCGCTCGTCCCAGACTTCGTAGTTGGGGTGATAGATCTGGATGCCGGCCTCTTTGAAGCGCCGCACCTGGCTGGCGGGCAGCGCCTGGGTGACCATCTTGCCGATCCAGCGCCCGGGGAAGCGGCTCTCGATCGCCTCGGCGTAGCGGGCGTAAAAGTCGGCCTCGGTCTGGCCCTTGAGCTCGGAGGTGATGCTGCCGCCGGTGATGGTGTAGGCGCGGCTGGCGGTGTCGCTCGCGGCGATGATG
Organism: Terriglobales bacterium; assembly: GCA_050745565.1. Classification (GTDB taxonomy): domain Bacteria; phylum Acidobacteriota; class Terriglobia; order Terriglobales; family SCQP01; genus SCQP01. Next base: position 14,525 of record JBOGKJ010000150.1, read on the forward strand.
GCGAGGGCTTCGAGGATTTCGTCCACCGACTTGACGCCGGTGTAGGGGCGGCCGGCCTGAATCTGCTGGCGGTAGTTGTTGTTGATGTCGCAGAACTGGCACTCTTCAAGGTCGCCGAAATACTGGCAGATGCGGAACACGGTCAGGTAGACGAGGTAGCCCCATTCGATGGTGGGGGCGATCTCGATGACGCGCTTGCCGCTTGAGAGCTGCTGGGTGTAATAGCTGGGCACGGGCGGGAAGCGCACCTGCGCCACCGGTTCGCCGTCCAGGGTGAGTACGGGGCGGGCGTCGTCGCCTTCGCCCGAGACCTCGATGCGGTAGGGCGAGGCGGGGTTGAGGCGGACCGAAACGATGGTCGGGCGGAAGTCCCAGGGGCCCGATTCCAGCCAGATTTCTTCCGGCGCGCTCCAGTGCTCCTGGTTGGCCATGTCCTTTAAAGGCACCAGATCGAAGGAAAAAATGAAGTACGCCTTGGACTTGAACTGGGCCGCGAGCGCCAGCGCAGCCGGCGAAAACGCCATGCCCGTGCGCAGCAGGTCCTCTTTGACGACGGCTTCGCGCGGCAGCGAGGGGTGGCGCGCAATGGCGGCTTCCACCTCACTCAGCCGGGCCGCCGAGGTCAGACCAGTGGTGCTCACATTACAATCGTAGCCGAATGCCAGTCAGCGTGGCCACGCAGTTGGAACAAGCCGGGATGAGCGCCGCCGCGGCGGCGGCGAAACAGCGGATGTTCGAACGGCTCAAGTTGGCTGCCGGGGGTGGGCGGCTTGAGGGCGCGCGGGCGTACTGGGTGCCGGGGCGGGTCGAACTGCTGGGCAAGCACACCGACTACGCCGGCGGACGGAGTTTGCTGTCGGCGCTGGAGCGGGGGTTCTGCGTGCTGGCGGCGCCGCGGCCGGACGTGGCGGTGCGGTTCGTGGATGTCGCGGGAGGGCGGGAGGCGATCTGGGCCGCCATGGCGGGTGCGGCGGGGGAGGGTTGGGCGGGCTATCCGGCGGCGGTGCTGCGGCGGCTGGCGGCCGATGGGCGCGCGCCGGCGCGGGGCGTCGAGGTGTATTTCGCGAGCGACCTGCCGCAGGCGGCCGGACTCAGCAGCTCGAGCGCCCTGGTGGTGGCAAGCTACCTGGCGGTTGTGGGCGGGCTTTCCGGCGCGGAGCGGGAGGAGCGGGAGCGGCTGGCCGCCTACCTGGCCGCCGCCGAAGTGGGTGTCGGCACGCACGGCGGCAGCGAGGACCACACCGCCATGCTTTGCTGCGCGGCGGGGCGCTGGAGTCAGTACCGGTTCTGCCCGATACGCCACGAAGCCGATGTCGCCGCGCCCGCGGAGTTGGCGCTGGTGATCGCGCTCAGCGGGGTGCGGGCGGAAAAGGGGGGCGCGGCGCAGTCGCGGTATAACCGGGCCGCGGGCGTGGCTGCGGCACTGGCGGAGTGCCGGAGTCCCGTCACCGGGGGCGCGCCATCAACGCTCGGCGCGGCGCTGGCGTCCGCGCCCGGCGTTCTGGAGAAGCTGCGCCTCGCCTTGCAACGCGGCCCCGTGCCTGCCGGGTTTGACCGCCTGGAACTGGCCGCGCGCCTGGAGCAGTTTTACCAGGAATCGGAAGTGCTGATTCCCGCTGCGCTGGCCGCCGCCCGCGGCGGCGACTGGACTGCCTTCGGCGCCGCTGTTGCGGCTTCACAGGCCGCGGCCGAGCGCGCCCTCGGCAACCAAATCCCCGAAACCGTCGCCTTGGTGCGTGAAGCCCGTGCCTTGGCGGCGGTGGCGGCCTCGGCCTTCGGCGCCGGCTTTGGCGGCGCCGTCTGGGCGCTGGTCGAACGCGAACGCGCGGAGCCGTTTGGCCGCCGCTGGCTGGCGCGCTACCAGGAAGCGTTTGCCGAGCGCGCGGGCGAGAGTCTATGCTTTGTCAGCGCCGCCGGACCGGCGGCGCTGGAGCTCGACTCGGGAGGCTTATGAGCGTTCGTTGGAACCGCAGAGAATTCGTCCAGCATTCCGCCGCCGGCCTGGCCGGCGGTTGGGCCCTGCGTTCGGTGCTCGCGGCGCAGGCGTTGCCGAAGCTCGAGCCCGGCCGCGCCTCCATCCTGCCCGACGGCATGAGCCTGGGGAATGCCCACATCACGGCGCGCTGGTGGCTGCGTGGACCGCAGGCGCCGCGCGTTGCCTTCGGCGCCCCGCGCCATCAACCCCTCCTCACCAAAGGCCAGCTCTTTCAACTGACCATAGGCGGTCAGATCGTCAGTCCTGACCAACTGGCGAGTGAGCCCCCGCACATCGTGGCGCTGCAGCCCGATCCCGGCGCGGCACGCCTCGCCGAACGTCTCGCCGGCTTGGCCGTCGCCTGCCACTTCGCCGATCCCCAGGGCCGCTTCCGCCTCGAATGGCGCGCCGAGCTGCGCGACGGCTCCCATTACATCCGCCAGGTTCTCAACCTGCAGGCGGGCGACGACGATCTGCCGCTCACCGAGATCACGCTGCTCGACCTGCCCGGCATGTACAGCAAGGTCATGGGTACCGTGCCGGGATCGCCGCTCACGGTCAGCACCCCGCGCGGCGGCTGGTTTTTTGGCCTCGAGCATCCGCAGGCGCACAACCGCGTCGAAAACGGCCGGGCGCTGGGCTCATTCGCGCGCGCCCTCCCGGTCGCCGCCGGCCATTCGGCCAGCTACTCCGCCGTGGTGGGGGTGGTCGCGCCGGGACAAATGCGGCGCGA
>JBOGKJ010000151.1:0-4343 GCA_050745565.1 Terriglobales bacterium
AGGCTGACGTAGTCGGTGATACGTGCCCCGGCAGGCAGTTCGGCAACGGTTCGCGCCAATGCGGCCTCCTGTACCTCTCCTGCAGGATACCACCGCAGAAATGCTAAGTGAACAGTATTAGGGCTAGACCGCTTCCGGGGTCAGGCCGGCGGGATGGGCCGAATGTAGTCGGCCGGGTCGCTGCGGAACGGGTCAAGTACGGTGCAGTCGCCGAAGCGCCGCTTGGGTTCGAAATCTTCCGACAACAGGTAGGTCGCGCCACAGTGCTCGGCCGCCGCCACGATCAGCGCGTCCCAGTAGGCCAGTTGCGCCTGGTCACACCAGTGCCAGGCGCGTTGCACTAGCGCCAGGCTGGCCTGCACCGGATTGAATTGCGCCAGGTCGTGCACATCCGCCCGAACGATCATGGGGTCGATCTTCAGCTTGCGGGTGCCGTTCCAGTAATACTCGTGCAGCACCTGCCAACTTACGCGGCCCGCCCCGGTGTCCCACGTGCCGGTGGTCCACGCCACGGCTCGCTGCTGCTTGCTCCGGTCCCGCTTGTCGCGGGTATATAGCAGGACATTGGTATCGAGGAAGAATATTTCAGCGCCGTCGTTCATGCGTCTCTTCGCGGCTCCAGCGCTGGCTCGCATCCACATTGCCAGGCTGGCTAAGGTATTGCCGCGTGCGCTCTTTCCAGCTCTCGAACCCCTGCCGCGATTCCTCGCTCTGCACCATCTGTCGCTCCAGCATCGCTCCCACCAGCCGCGACACCGACGTGTCTTCCTCGGCCGCCTTTCGCCGCGCCCACTTGGCGGCCTCTTCCGAGATCCGAATGGTGATGTTGCGGTGCACGAAGTCAGTGTAGCACGGACCTCGTGCAGCGTCTGCTGACTGGACGGTCGGCAGTCTGCGTGTCTAAACCAAGCCGATTCAGCAACTTAAATAATTTCTGGCGCCTTTCTAAAGATTTTCTAACCCCCGCCGATGAGAACAGTGCGCCCGGCTATGTCTCTGGCTTTGGGCGGAAGGAGCGGAGTAATACATGAGGTTCGCACCACTGAGTTTGATCCTGACCGGCTGCCTGGCGATTACCGCCGCGGCCCAGACCACCGCAACCCCCCAGAACGACGGCGTGCTGACCCACCTGAGCGCCAGCGTCGTAGCGAGTTTCGATGCGCAGCACAATGTGCAGTCGCTGCAGCTCAACCCCAACCGCGACCTATATTTGATCACCGCGTCCGACGGACGCACCGATCAGCAGCTCCTCGATGAGATCGCGACCGATCCCAACGCCGGCCGGCCGGTGCTGAACGCGGTTGTGGGCCTGTCCACGTCGCAACTGGATCAGTCAACAGCTTCCGTGCTCAATGGTGGCCAGTCCACCGCCTCGGTGCTCAATGGTGGCGGCGGAACCGGGACCACGGACTCGGTCAGTTCCGGCGGCGGCGGCCTACTGGGCGGACTGCTCGGCGGCGTGCTGGGCGGCGTGCTCTCGCCGGTAGTCAACCTGCTGGGCGGCATACTGAACCCGCTGCTGGGCCAGGTGTTGAACCTCAATATTGGAATCTCCGGAACTGGAACCAGCATTGACAGCGGTTCCACCAACCTGCTGCGGTCATCCCCCAGCACCTATTACGGCGCCGTGGTGCCCGACTACTACGCCAGCCAGCCCACGGTGAATCAGATTTATGCCGGCTCCAGCGCCCACCGCTTGTCCACGGGCCAGGGCGCCGTGGTGGCGTTGATTGGCAACGGCGTGGACCCTTCCAATCCGGTGCTGACGCCGGTGCTGCTCGCCACGCGCGGCTGGAACTTCTACGACAACACTCCCGACTGGTCTGCCTACGCCGACCTCGCCGCCGGCCCCTCGGCTGGCCCGGACGCGCTCTCGCAGTCCACGGCGTCGGTGCTGAACGGCGGCCAATCCACCGCCTCGGTGCTGAACTCGCCCACCTGCCAGCAGCAGTTCGGCGGCAGCGGCTTGAACCAATCCACCGCTTCGGTCCTGAACGGCGGCCAATCCACCGCTTCCGTGCTGAACGGCGGCCAGTCCACCGCCTCGGTGTTGAATGGCGCCCAGAGCACTTCGGCTGCGCTGGCGGCCATCAACCAGATTCTGGCCTGCGATCCCGATTTCGGCCACGGCACCGAAGTCGCCGGCCTGATCCACCTGGTGGCGCCGCGGGCGATGATCCTGCCCATCAAGGCGTTTGGTCCGGGCGGCACCGCGGATGTGGCCTCGATTTATGCCTCCATCACCTACGCCATTGACCAGCACGTCAACGTCCTGAACCTGAGCTTCAGCGCCACCAGCACCACGCCCGACATCCAGGACGCAATCCATGAGGCCGTCGGCGACGGCATCGTGGTGGTGGCCTCGGCCGGCAACGATGGCGCTTCGGCGCCGGTGTTCCCGGCTGCGTTTGCCGGCGTGCTGGGCACGGGCGCGGTGGATGGCACCACCTCGACCTACGCCCTGGCTGCTTTTTCGAACTTCGATCCCGGCGTGGGTCAGATCGTGGACGCTGCGGTGGCTGCGCCCGGCGTGCAGTTATTCACGACCTATCCCGGCGGCGGCCAGATCTGGGCAACGGTGAGCGGCACCTCGTTCAGCGCGCCGTTGGTTACCGGCGAAGCGGCGCTGTTGTACCAGTTGCATCAGAGCGGCTCCGCCGCCCGCGGCACCATTGAGTCGGCCACAAATCCTTCGATTTCAGGCGATGCCCGCGGCGGCCTGGGCCGTGGCCTGATCAACATCACCCAAGCGTTGCAGTCGGCCGCTCCCCGGCTGCGGCTTTGGTGGTAAGAGGCTAAACCGCCTCTTTGCTCCTGCTGCAGCGGCCCCGATCGCGTTTCGACGCGGTCGGGGCCGCGGGAGTTTTTGGCCAGGATTCTACTTCAGCGGCTGCCGGTTGCGGGAGTCGCGCCGTTTGCACTGCGGGCAAAATCGGCGTGAAGGGCCCCGGAATTTCGGGTCGTTATAGAGGGGCCCGCGCCCGTCAATGTAGCTCGCGCGGGCCACTAAATAAGGCCGCACTCCGCCGTATGGCAGCCGGTTAAGAGTCGCACCAGACACAGTGGCTGGCGGGGTGCGGCGGCCCCCCGGTGCGGGTACGGGGTGGGGCTCAGCGCGGTTGGCGTCGGGCGGGGGGCAGGTTGGCAGGCCGGGCGCGATAGACCTCGTGCCAGGTAGAGCTGGGGACGGCCGCGCCTGCGGCGGCGCCGATCAACCCGAAAATGACGGCGGCAACGGCGTAATCCTGGCCGTCGTTGGTGCTGCCGGCGATGGCGGCCTCGATCGCCGCCCCCGCGCCTGCCGCCCCTGCCGCGGCGAAGGTGGCGTTGCGCACCCTATGGGAGCCGCGGACGGACACTCGCACCACGCGGACGCGCGGCACCGACAAGGAGGCGCCGGACTGGGTCAGGACCAGCTGAGTTTCGTCCGTGCGCTCGAACCTTCCGCGGTCCGTGGACATATTCATTTCGACGACTTCGATGGTCTGGCCGCGAAGGAGTCCGCTCAACTGTGCCCAACCGCCATCGGAGGCGGCCGGCAGCGCGCGTGCAAGCGGGACGCGCGGCGGTGCGAGCGTCTCAGTCGAGCGCGCGCTGAGGCCCGCACCGGCCAATGAAGGACTCGAACGATAAATGTCCCGCCAATCGGCTCCGGCGGGCAGGAGCGCACCGACGCCGGCTCCGAGCAACGCACCGGCGGGAATGGCAATGCCATAGGAATCGGCGGCGTCAAAGCCGCCGGAGCCGGAGTGCAGCAGGGTTCCAAGCACCACCCCGCCCCCGGCGCCGCTGGCGGCTCCGAGCAGCACGTTCTGCCAGCGATGCGAGCGCCGCACCGACACCCGTGCGATGCTGGAGCGCGGCAGTGTGCGTTCGCCAACGTCGAGGTCCAGCGTCAGTTGGTCGCTGCTCGCCGAGCGGAACCGGCCGCGTTCGACTTGCAGGTCGGTCTGGATGACCTCCACCGCTTCTCCGGCGGGCAACGCCTGCACCGCCTCCCATGATGCGCGGGTCCCCTGCTGTGCACCCATGCCCATCGGCGATGCCATTAGCAATAGGCCGGCCAGTCCCAACCCGATGCGCCCCGCTCGCGGCAGTTTCATGGGAGGAGTGTAGCACTCGCCGTGGTCCCTTCACACCAAATATATTATTTGCGGTCTAGGCCTCAGCGCGGGCGCCGCGGGGGCACTCACATTGAAGTGCAAGAGAGGCCGCAATTCCGCAGGCCAGAAGCATCCCAGCGGGCACGCGCTGGGGCTCGCGCCAACTCTCGCGGGAGTCGCGCCGTTTGCACGGCGGGCAAAGTCGGCGCGAAGGGCTGCGAAACTCCGAAGGGGTGAAAG
>JBOGKJ010000152.1:0-16736 GCA_050745565.1 Terriglobales bacterium
GCGCGAGTATAGCCGCGGCCGCCCCGCGAGGCTCGCGCCGGCTTGGGCTCACCGGGCCCCGGGCCGGCGCGAGCCCAAGCGGGATGCCCGGCGTAGCCGGGCAGGGGCCCGCGCCCGTCAATGCTGCGAGCGTCTCAGCGAGCAGGGGCATGAGGGGCCCGCGCCCGTCAGTGTAAGGCGCGGTGGTGCGAGGCGCCCGCGCCGGGTCCTGTGCCAACCCCGCGGGGCGCGCGGCTAGGCCGCGCCAGGGTCCGCGCCAACCCAGCCTCGGCTAAACTCAAGGGGTGCAATTGCCCGGATTCGTTGCCATGCGCTATCTGCAGCCGCGGCGGGGCCGGGGAGTGCTGTCGGTGGTTACCCTCATTGCCGTCGCCGGCTTCGCCGCCGGCGTGGGGGCACTGATTCTAGCCCTGGCGGTCACCAACGGGTTTCGCCAAGCGCTGCAGAACGAGCTGGTGGGCGCCACCAGCCAGCTCAACCTGCTGCGCAGCAGCGCCGAGTCCATCCCCGACTATCCGGCACTGATCGCCAAAGTTCGCAGCCTGCCCCATGTTACGGCGGTGGCGCCCGAGATTTATTACACTGGCCTGCTGATCCGCGGCCAGCACAGCCAGGAGGCATTTCTCAAAGGCATTGTGGCCAGCCAGGAGGTCAAGATCGGCCACCTGCTGCTCAACCTGAAGGCTGGCAGCCTGACCCCGCTGGAACAGCATCCGGGCGCCCCCAACGTCATCCTCGGTGCCGGGCTGGCCTCGAAGTTGCAGGCGAGGGTCGGTAGCTCGGTCGAGTTGTATCGTCCCGGCGCCGAGCTGACGCCGCTGGGCCTGACCGGCAGCCTCACCAGCTTCCGGGTGGTGGGTATTTTCGAGTCTGGCTATCTTGACTTTGACAGCGGTTGGGCCTTCACCGGACTGCAAGCCGCCCAGGCGCTGACGCCCGACACGCCGGGCCAGTGGGCAAGCGATATCGAGTTCCACCTCGACGACCTGTACGCGGCGCCCGCAGTCGCGAAACTGGCCCAGGCCGCCGCCGGCCCCGGCTATGCCGCCGTCACCTGGATTGACCAGAACCGGCCGATTTTTCAGGCCTTGCAACTGCAGCGACTGGGCACCATCGTGGTGATCAGCCTGGTGGTGCTGGTGGCCGCGCTCAATGTGCTGATCATGCTCACGATGCTAGTGATGGAAAAACGGAAGGAGATCGCGGTGCTGGTCAGCCTCGGCGCCCGGCGGCGGCAGATTCGCCGCATTTTCGTGTTGCAGGGAGTATGGATCGCGGCGCTGGGGACCGCGATTGGGCTGGGGGTGGCCTATCCGCTGGCCTGGGCGGCCAACCGCTATCAATGGATCCACGTTTCGGCCACTGTCTACGGCTTCAGTTTCATACCCTTCGCTCCCCAGGCCTGGGACGGCCTGCTGGTGGCGGTGATCGCGCTGGCCGTTGCCTATCTGGCCACGCTCTATCCTTCGCAACGGGCGCTGGCGGTGCTGCCGGTCGAGACCTTGCGTTACGAGTAGATGGTTGCAACGCCCATCCGGGCCGCGCTCTCGCGCGCGGCCGGCCGTATGGCGCGCGCCCGCTGGTCGCGCCTGCTGATCCCCTGGTTCGCCCGCCACTACCGCGTTGCGCCTGACAGCTACAGCGTTCCCCTGCACGGCTTCAGCTGTTTGCAGGAGTTTTTCTGCCGGCCGCTGGCGCCCGGCCTGCGGCCCGTGGCCGCTGGCGCCGACGTGCTGACTTCCCCGGCCGATGGCGTGCTGGGCGGCTGTGGCCCGGTGGATGCCGCCGGGCAGTTATTCCAAGCGAAGGGGCACAGGTACACGCTGAGCGCCCTGCTCGGCGATCCGGCGGCGGCGGCGGCTTATGTCGGCGGTTGCTACTGCACGATCTATCTGGCGCCGTCCGATTACCATCGTGTCCACGCGCCTGAGGCTGGGCTGGTGCGGGAGGCGCGTTATATTCCGGGCTCCTATTTCCCGGTGAATCCGTCGGCGGTGGCGCGGGTTCCGGCGCTTTTTGCGGCCAACGAGCGGCTGGTCAGCTATCTCGACACGTCAGCCGGGCGCGTCGCGGTGGTCATGGTCGGCGCCTGCCTGGTGGGCGGCATCCGCGTAAACTACGACCCCGGCTGGAATGCGGCTTCCCGCCGCCGGCACGCCAGCCACCGGCAATATAACCCGCCGGAAGCGTTCGCCCGCGGGCAGGAATTGGGTCGGTTCGAGTTTGGCTCAACCGTCATTTTGCTCGCCCCGCGGGCGCGCCTGTTGGTGTCGGCGGGTGCGCGGGTCCAGGTCGGGCAAGCGATTGCGGAGACCGGCAACAGCCCAGCCTGACCCGCGTCGCACTCAGCCGCTGGCCGGTTCGCGGTGAACAAGCCGCAGCGGATCGCTTGCGGTGTTGACGACATCGCCCGCCTGCAGCCAGGCGCGCCGCGCGGTCGCCAGACCGTAGCGCATATTGTCCAGGTGACGCGGATGGTGGGCATCTGTATTGATCGTCAGCATAACCCCGCGCTGCCGCGCCCGCCGCGCTTGCACTTCGTTCAGGTCAAGCCGCTCCGGCGAAGCGTTGATCTCCATGGCCACACCGTGCTCGCGGCAGGCTTCCACCACCTGCTCAAAATCATAGCGGTAGGCCTCGCGCCGCAGCAGCAGCCGCCCGCTGGGATGACCGAGAACGTCGAGATGGGGGTTGGACACAGCCCGCACCAGCCGCGCCGTCGTCTCCGCCTCCGGTTGATCAAAGCGGGAGTGGATGCTCCCGATCACCCAGTCCAGTTGCGCCAGCACTTCGTCGGCCATGTCCAGCCGTCCGTCGGCCAGGATGTCCACCTCGATGCCCGCGAAAATTCTAAAGCCGGCATGCTGCTGCTGAAAGGTCCGCTCGGCGGCCCGGATCGCCTCCAGATGTTCGAGCATCCGGCGCTCGTCGAGTCCATTGGCCATGGCCAGGGCCTGGGAGTGGTCGGTGATGGCCACATAGCGATAGCCGCGTTCGGCGGCAGCGGCGGCCATTTCCAGGATTCCGGTTCGCCCGTCGCTGGCGGTGGTGTGCATGTGCAAATCGCCCCGCAGGTCCGCCGCTTCGATCAGGCGCGGGAGCTGTCCGGCGGCGGCGGCTTCAATTTCTCCGCTCGCCTCGCGCAACTCGGGCGGGATCCAGGCCAGTCCCAGCGCTGCATACACGGCCTCTTCGCTATCGCCAGCCACGCGCTCGCCGGGTGCGCCGCCGGTTTCGCGGAACAGGCCGTACTCGTTGAGCTTCAACCCCATTTGCTGTGCCCGCGCCCGCAGTTGGATGTTGTGCTGTTGCGAGCCGGTAAAGTATTGCAATGCGGCGCCAGCGCTTTCCGGCGGCAGCAACCGTACATCCACCTGCGTGCCGGCATGCAGACGCAGGGAAATCTTGTTGTCCCCCTGCCCCAGCACCTCCTCCAGCCGCGGCGCCTGCAGTACGCGCTCTCTGGCGGCGGCCGCCGAGGCAGGGAAGCCAGGCCCCCACATCAGGATGTCCAAGTCCCCAACGGTGTCCCGGCCGCGGCGGTACGAGCCCGCCACCGCCACCCCCGCAACGCCCAGCGCCGACGCCAGGCCCGGCAGCAGGAGCTGCAGCACCGCCTCCGCCTGGTCGCGCCGCATCCGCCCCCGCATTTGCCGGTAAGCGGCAATGCCTTTCAAAATCTTTTCCTCTGCCCGCGGCCCCATCCGCGGCAGCACCTGAAGCTGGCCCGCCTGCGCCAGCGCCTCCACCGCATCCAGCGTCCCGGCTTGGTAGGTCTGCCAGATCATGGCGACGGTTTTAGGGCCCAAGCCGTTGATCTGCAGCAGTTCCAGCATTCCCGGCTGAAAGCGCGCCAGCAGCTCGCGGTGCAGCCCCAGCTCACCGCTGCTCACCAGTTCCTGAATGTGGCCCGCCATGGTTCGTCCGATTCCCGGCAAGGCCAGCAGCCGCTTGGGGTCCAAGCATAGTGCCGCCACCGGCTCCGGGCAGGTGTCCACCACATCGGCAGCCTTGCGGTAGCTGCGGACGCGGAAGCTGTCCTCACCGGCCACCTCCAGCAGGTCCGCCGTCTGGCGCAAGCGCTCGGCAACTTCACGGTTTTCCATGAACTCTTTCGCCGCATTCCCGCCTGCGGCCCTTCCGTTGTATGATTATGCTTTCAACGGAGAGAAGTGTGTCTGACGATTTAACCAAGGATGTGATCGCCGTCATTGCCCGCGAGCAGCGCTTGCCCCCGGATTCGATCTCTCCCGAAGCCACGTTCGAGGAGCTCAAGATTGATTCGCTCGATGGCGTGAATATTGTTTTTGCGCTGGAAGAGAAATACAACCTCACCATTCCCGACGAGGTCGCGCGCGAGATGAAAAGCGTCCGGCAGGTGGTGGAAGCGCTGCGACGGCAGCTTTCGACGGCCTCGCCCTCGCCCGCATGAGTCAGCCGGCGCCCGTACGGGTCGTCATCACCGGCTTCGGTTTGTTGTCCGCCTCGGGTTCCGACCCGACCACCTTCTGGAACAATTTGTCGGCTGGACGCTCCAGCCTGGGCCCGCTGACCCGGGTCCGTTCCGACCTGTTGACCACCCGGGTCGCCGGCGAAGTCGCTGATTTCGACGGCGAGGCACATTTTGGCAAGCAGGCGGACATGCTCGACCGGTTTGCCCAGTTCGCCCTCTATTGCACCCGCCAGGCCCTTGCCATGGCTGGACTGCCGGAGCGGCTGGACGCCGCCGCGGGCCTCCCTCCCGCTGACCGCATTGCCGTCATCACCGGCACCGGCATGGGCGGCATCTGCACCCAGGATCAGGGCTTTCGGGACATCTATGAGGACCACCGCAATCGCGTCCATCCCTTCCTGATCCCGCGCTCCATGTACAGCGCCGCCACCAGCCAGATCTGTATGGCCACGGGGGCGCGCGGCCCCAGCTTTACCACCTCCACCGCCTGCTCTTCATCCACGCATGCCTTGGGCGAGGCCTGGCGGCTGCTTCAAGCCGGCGTCGCCGACATGGCGCTGTCCGGCGGCAGCGATGCGCCACTGACCTTTGGCGTCATCAAAGCCTGGGAAGCGATGCGGGTGCTGGCCAGCGCCGGCGATGATCCGGCCCGTGCCTGCCGGCCTTTCAGCCGGGATCGCAACGGCCTGGTGCTGGCGGAGGGCGCTGCCATCTTTGTGCTCGAAACCGAAGCCAGCGCCCGCCGCCGGGGCGCTCGAGTACTGGCTGAGCTGGCCGGGTATGGCGCGACCGCCGATGCCGGCCACATCACCCAGCCCACCGTCGAGGGTCCGGCGGCGGCGATGCGCGAGGCCTTGCGCACGGCCGGGCTGGCGCCGGATGAGGTGGACTACATCAACGCCCACGGCACGGGCACCAAGCTCAATGACGCCACCGAAATCGCCGCCATTCGCGAGGTCTTCGGCCCCGGCGCGGAGCGGGTTTCGATCAGCTCCACCAAGTCCATGCACGGCCATGCCATGGGTGGCAGCGGCGCCATCGAGTTGGCCGCCACCCTGCTCGCGCTCCAGCACCAAATCGCTCCTCCGACGGCCAATTTCACCCTCGCCGATCCCGATTGCACTCTCGATGTCACTCCCAACCAGGCCCGGCCGCGAGCGATTCGCGCCGCGCTCTCGAATTCGTTTGCCTTTGGCGGCTTGAACGCCGTGCTGGCGGTGCGGCGGGCATAGGGCGGCGCCGGCGACTTACTCAGGCCGCCCTCCCGTTGCTCCCACCTCAAGGCGCAAGCGTCTTGGGGGCCCCGGGGGTCGGGCTGCGACCGGAATTCGCTGGACGGCAACGCCCGCCCGCATTGCCTCGCGCGGGCCCCTGCGCGGGCTCGGCTGAGACAGCTCGCACCGCCGTCCCCGCACTCGTTTTGCGCGGTTGCGCCGGCCCGGGGCCCGCGGCGCCCGAGGGGGCTCGAGCGGCATCAGCATGAGCGGCACGGCCGCCCTTCTCAGGACGCCCTCACTTTGATCGGGCTGCGGCCGGAATTCGCTTGGCGGCAATGCGCACCCGCTCTGCTCAGGGCGCGTCCAAGTTGCCTTGAAAAGGGGGCCGCGCCGCTTCGTTTGCCGGGAGCGGCGTGCGCTGAGACGCCCCCGCCCCTTCGGAGTTACGACCGCCCCAACACGAAAGCGCGTGCCCGGGCCCCGATTCGCGGCCCTTCGCACCGACTTTACCGCAGTGCAAACGGCGCGACTCCCGCGATATGCTCACGGCGCGTCCAATTTGCCATCTCGACGATGTTATACTCCCCTGCGGATCATCCTTCGGTTGGGGAAAGCACTGTGGAACCTGAAAGCCCGATTTCGGCTGCAGCCCGGAAGTTCTGCCCGCACTGTGGTCAGCCGATCGAAGCGGGGCAGTTTAGCTGTACCGCCTGCGGTTCCGCTTCCAGCGCCGCGCCCGCGCCGCAACCCGTAGTGGTGGTTTCCGTCGGCGTGAACGGCATGGCGATCGCCAGCCTCGTGTTGGGCATTTTATGGTTGTACTGGATCGGCTCGATCCTGGCGATTATTTTTGGCCACATCGCCCTCAACCAGATCCGGCGCGCCCCGGCCGCCTCCCAGGGCAAGGGCATGGCGATTGCCGGGTTGATTCTGGGCTACGCCGGTATTGTCGTGTTCGTGCTGGCCATCGTGGTGTTGGCAGTGCTTTTCCCCCAGCTCAGTCTGCACCGCGCGCACGGCGCCCTGGTCTAACTAACTCACCTGCTGGTCTCCGCTTCCACCGCGGCGCTGGCCTGCTCCAGGTCTTGGGCCGTATCCACGCTGATGGTGTCGAAGGGCGTTTCCGCCATAGCAATTGCCATCCCATGCTCCAGGAACCTGAGCTGTTCCAGCCGTTCGACGGTTTCCAGCGGCGAGGGCGTCCAACTGTGGAAGGCGTTGAGCGCCGCGCGCGAATAGGCATAGAAGCCGAGATGCTTCCAGTAACGGGCGGTGCCTGAACGCGGGTAGGGAATCGCCGCCCGGGAAAAGTACAGCGCCCGGCCGTTCTGCGCCACCGCCACCTTGCACACGCTGGCCGCCGCCGCGTCCTGTTCGCCCGCCGCGGTGTAGAGGGAAGCGATCTCTATTTCAGGCTCGCTGAACAACCTTGCCGCCAGCGCCTCAAGCATTTCTGCGCGCACCATCGGCTCATCGCCCTGTATGTTGATGGCTGCCTCCGCCCCCCGCTGTTCAACCGTCTCCCACACCCGGTCGGTTCCCGACGGGTGTTCCGCCGATGTCATCGTCACCGGGATCCCTTGCAGCCGGCAAAAGGCCGCAATCTCAACCGCATCGGTCGCCACCACCACTTCGCGGAGCCGGCCGCACCTGCAGGCGCCCTCATAAACGCGCTGCACCATCGGCACCCCCGCCACCGGCAGCAAGGGCTTGCGCGGTAACCGCGTGGCTCCCAGGCGTGCGGGAATCACGCCGATGATGTTGTCTGTTGGGCGCACAACCCCCAGTGTGGCTGCCGGCAGCCCTTGTGGTCAAATCGGGAGGTCGCGCCTTTTGCACGGCGGGCAAAGCCGGCGCGAAGGACAGCGAAATTCCGAGGGGCGGCGCGCCCCTGGGAAATGAAGCAGGCGCGGCCCCAGGTTGACGTGGCAGTGCCACGTCAACCGCAGGCCGGGTTGGGGCTCGTGGGGTACCGGGCCCAGGCTGCCAGACTAGGGGTGCGGGGACGGCGCAGCCGCGCTGGGGCCGGCGCCAAAAAATGCTCAGTGCGGCAGGGTGGCGATCCGCTCCCGGGCCAGTGCCAGCGCGCCATTCAGATTGGCGTTGGGCGGCGCCAAGGCAATGAAGCTGCGGTACTCCTGGTTTGCCGTTCCCCATTCGTGCAGATGGTAGGCGGCTTCGGCGGCCAGAAAATGCACCGGAGGGGGCGCCGCCGGCGTATCCGTCATCGCGTCGTCTGCCATGGTCTCGGCCTCGGCAAAATTTCCTTTCTGGAGGTCCAGGCTGGCCATTTCAAAGTAGGTCGGCCATAGCACCGGCGCCAGGGTCAAGGCCCGCCGCAAGTAAGTTTCGGACAGATCCAGCTTGCCGGTGGCGGCGTAAAGCTTGCCCAGTTCCGTCAGGGCCAGGCTGTCATCAGGATCGCGGGCAACGGCAGTGGCAAGGTCTGTCTTCGCCGACGCAAAATTGTGACTTTCCATGCTGAGTACGCCGCGGGTCATATAGGCGCGTCCCCAATTGGGCGCGGCCGTTATGGCCTCATTGACCAATTTCCAGGCTTTGCTGAAGTCTCGCTTGAGCATGGCCTTCTGCGCCCCGGCCAACTTCGCTTTAGCTTTGCTGGACGCTTCCAGATCATTCACGGACACGCGCGAGGCCACCGCGCCCGCGCTGGCCTCGTCGTTGCGGTTCAGGGTACGACGCAGGTGAATCGTGACATCTTCGACCATCTCGCCGTCCAGGCTCATTTCCTCGGTCCCTCCAAAGGTGGAGATTTTAACCGTGAAAGGGCCCGGGCCAGCCCCGCGAAAGCTGAAATAGCCGACCGCGTCGGTTACTTGCGTGCCCAACAGATTCCCATTCCAGGACAGTAACTGGATCACGGCGGAGCCCACAGGCGTGCCGCGACTGTCCACCACGTGGCCACTTACCAATGTTGTATTCGCCGTTTGCGCCAGCGCAAACCCGTTCAACCACCAACCGCCCCCGAGCACAATGCAAAACAGAGCAACTGCACGTAGCAACATGGTCCCGCCCATATGAACTTCGAAATCACGCGCCCGGGAGGCTTACTAAATTTAGAAGATGCTTGGCGCAGACCTGAAGGTAGGGCAGAGCGAAGTATAAAATCGTGACTAGACAGTGCGTGCAGCCGCAGGCAGCAGCGGCACAGCCGCCCATCGCTGGACGCCCTCCCGTTGCGCCCAACCCAAGGCGCAAGCGCGTTGGGGGCCCGGGGGGTCGCGCTGCGGCCGGAATTCGGTTGGCGGCAACACGCGCCCGCTCTGCTCGGTGAACGCGCCACCGGCGCCTTCACCCGTCCAAGTTGCCGCGTAGTGCGCAGCCGCAGCCAGCAGCGGCAACGATCAGTCGGCGCTACGTCTGGACCGGCAGGGCGGGCTCCGGCCTCGCAAGCTCCTGGAGGTATCCCTCCAGTTCCAGAGCTCGCTGCTGGCAGGTGTGGGCGCTGAGGACGCGATCCTGGGCTGCGCGTCCAATCTGCTCGGCCTGCCGCTCGCTGCACTCATGAAGCACGGCAGTTACGTCGTGGGTGTCGTCGGCCACAAGGATGTCTCGTCCGGGCTCAAAGAAGTCCGTCAGCCCCGGCCAGCGATCGGTGATGATCGGGGTGGCGGCGGCAGCCGCCTCGAACAGGCGAACCGAGGGGGAATAACCGGCCTCGACCATGGCTTGCCGCGTGAGGTTGAGCGTGAAGCGCGACTCGCAATAAAAGCCGGGATGCTCGTCGGGCGCAAGATGGGCTGAGTAACGTACATTCGCAGGCCAACTCTTGACGTCCGGGTACATGGAACCGGCAACCTGGAATCTTTCCGCGGGCAACAACCTGGCCGGCGCCAGTAGAAGACGCTGCAGTTTGGGGGTGCGATCGGGGGCATAGGTGCCGAGAAATGTCAGCGCATGCTGAGGCCGCCTGGGGCGGCGGCCTCGCCGGTAGGCGCGTTCATCGCAGGCGCAATAGAGTGGGCGGACCCGGCGTGCGCCCCAACGGGCGCGCAGCTCAGCGAGGATGGGGCCGCCGGTGAAGCTCAGGTAGAGGTCCAGGG
The DNA here is from genome assembly GCA_050745565.1 of Terriglobales bacterium. Lineage (GTDB taxonomy): Bacteria > Acidobacteriota > Terriglobia > Terriglobales > SCQP01 > SCQP01. Next base: position 9,735 of record JBOGKJ010000152.1, read on the forward strand.
CCGGAATCAGATCCGGGCGCAGGTACTGGCAGCGCTGCCGGCGCATGGTGGCGAGCGTAATGGGTGTATCGATATCGTAGAAGCAGACCGGCGGCCCGGTGTGGCCCAGCAGCGCTTCCAGCAATGGAATCGCATCCGGAAAGTAGCTTCCCACCATGACGGCGTCGGCTGCGCGGGCGCGACGGAGGGCTTCGGAGCGGAACTCCGCCCACTCGCGATAGAGCGACAGTCGAACGGCGGAGGGCTCGGGAAGGTCACGGTGGCGGGCGTACCAGGCGACATCGCGCTCAAAGAACTCGATCGTGTGCCCGCCACGACGCATGCCTTCGCACAGTCCACGATAGGTGGTGGCGTGGCCATTGCCCCAGGAGGAAGTGATGGTCAGCCCAAAAATCGCTAAGTGCATAAGCTGGCGCTGTGCACGGCCGGGTTGGCCCTGGAGCCGGGGGCATGCAGAAGCTGTTCGAACCGGGCCGCACGACGCTGGTAGGTGTGCTCGGCCAGGGCGCGTTCGCGGGCCCGCCGGCCGAGGGCGCGAGCGGCTGCGGGGGAGACCGCATCGAGGTGCTCGGCGAGCTGCTCGGGGCCCGCGGCGATCAGAATTTCTCGTCCTGGCTCAAAGAACAGCCCCATGCCCGTCCAGGCATCCGAGACGATAGCCGCCCCCGCCCCGGCAGCTTCAAAGATGCGTGTCGGGGGTGAAAAGCCGGCCTGGGCCATGGCCTCGCGATTCAGGTTCAACACCAGGCGGGCGGAGGCATTGAGGGCATTGTGGAAACCGGGCGCCAAATACCCGCAGGTGCGGACGTTGGCTTCCTGCGGTTGGGTCCACCCCTCACCCGCCAGCAGAAACTGGAGCCCCGGGCGGCGTCGCGCAGCGCCGAAGAAGAAATGCTGGACGCGGGCTTCGCGATCCGGCAGGCGGTGCCCCAAGAAGCTGAGATCGGATTGAAAGGCGCCGTCGGTCGGTGCGGGGAAATGCGTGTCCGGGTCGAGTCCGTTGTAGATCGGGAAGCAGCGCTGCGCCCCCAGTTCGAGGAATTGAGCCACCACTTTCGGCCCTCCGCCGTAAGTAAACACAAAGTCGAATTGGGGCAGGCACGCCCGCAAGGGATGGTCGGGGCGGCGCGCGACGTCGGCCAGGGTTGCGGCGGCGTCCACGTCCCAATACGCCACCCGGGGGCGGCGGCCGCAGGGAGCGGCCGCGGCGGTCTCCAGCACGGCTGCCTCGAGATAGTCATCGTCGCTGCCGACGCCACTGTGTTTGATGATCAGGTCCGCCTCTCGCGCCTCCCTCAAGAGTTTGTCCAATTCGGCGCGCCCGCGGTATACCGGACAGTCGGCGTAGGGCGGCCCGGGTTCGCCGGGCCGGGGCCAATCGCGGTGCTGCAAGCGCCCGAAAATGTCAGGCTCGGCAAAGGTGATGCGATAGCCAAGCCGATGCAGGTTCTTGTAGATGCCCCGATAGTAGGTGGCGGCGCCGTTCCAATAGGCCGAGGTCAGGCTGGAGCCGAAGACGTAGAGTTTAAGCCCAGTTCGCGGCAGATGCCCTCCAGTTGCTCGGCGCGATGGGCACAGGAGTGACGCTGGCGGACAGTGCTCATCCCCTGCCGAGACAGTTGGGTTCGAAGCTGTTCATCCCGCAAAAGTTGCATCATCGTCGCCGTCATTCCCTCCGAGGTCCGTGCCATCAAGTAGTCGGCGCCCGATTCAAACAGCGCTTCGCTGTCGCGCCAGGGCGCCGACAGCAACGGCATGCCGCAAGCGAGGGCTTCAAACACGCGGATGGTGGGGATGCCATCGAGCGAACCCGGGTAGGGTGCCCGAGGAATATGGACGGTCAGGGCCGCCTGGGAATAGGCGCAGGGTGCGTCGAGATTGGGCAGGTAGCCGCCATAGGCGATGCCCTGGGCCCGCAACTGTTCTTGCGCCGCGGTCGGGTAACGCACGCCGTAGACGCGCGTGCGGGCGCGGGCATGGCGCACCGGCGCGAGCAGGTAGGTTTCGAGCGCGGCGGTGCGCTCCTCGTCTCCCCAATTACCGATCCAGATCACATCGCTCGAGCGCTCGCCGCACGCCGGCCGGAAGCGCTCGACATCGGCGCCTTCGTGGAAGGTGAAGCTGTGCGCCACGCCAGCGCGCTCGTAAACCCGTCGTAAACTCTCGCCGAACGCCAGCACACCATCCAATGCGGCCAGGGGCAGGCGCTGCAGCATGTCGGGGTCGCTCACGGCCCGGTGATGGGTATCATGCAGCAGTAGTTGAAAGCCGTACTTTCGCCGCTGTTCAACCAACCAACGCAGCAGTTTCGCTTCGTTCCATTCGTGCACGAGCACAAGTTCGGCGTCGCGCAGCTCGGCATCCCAATCGCAGACGTCGCCATAGCGGCCATAGGTTTTGACGGTTAGTTCCGGATAGCTGGCCCGCATGGCGGCCACCGCGGCGGCGCCTCCGGGTTCCAGCAAAAGATGCGCGAGCGACCAGCCGCCGGTGGGCTCGGGCATGGCCTCATACAAGCGCAGTTCGTGGCCGCGGCGCGCCAGCGCGCTGGCGAGCCCGCGGAGAAAGTGCGCGTTGCCGTGGTTCCAGTCTGATAGCCAGGAATGCGCGAAATAGCGGATGTGCATCGGAATCGCCGCCGCCTCTCCGGCGCCTCAGTTGGCCTTGCGCGGGAGTCGCGCCGTTTGCCCCGCGGGCAAAATCGGCGTGAAGGGCCGCGGAATTCCAAACGGGGTGAAAGCGCCAGCGGCGCTCTCACCGCTCCCGATAAACGAGGCGACGCGGCCCGGCCTCCAGCCAAAGGCCGCTCGCGCCCCCTTGGGCTCACTGGGCCTCGGGCCGGCGCGAGCCCAAGCGGAATGCCCGGCGCAGCCGGGCAGGGGCCCGCGCCCGTCAATCGTTTGCGCCCTTGGGGAAAGAAGCTGGCGCGACCCCTGCGACTCCCCGGCCCTGCCTGCGCGTAACGAGGCAACGTGGACGGGCGAAGGCGCCGGTGGCACGTTCACCGAGCCGGGCGGGCGCGCGTTGCCGCCAAGCGAATTCCGGCCGCCGCCCGATCATCGGGTTCCGCAAGGCGCTTGCGCCTTGGGGCGGGAGCATCGGGAGAGCGTCCTGAGAAGCTCGGCCGTGCCGCAGCGGGGTGCACGGCGAAGCCGCGCACGGGCCCGCGCCAACAATCGCGGGCGGCGGCCCGGGCGCTGGAGCGCCATCTTCGCCACCCTGCTGGCCAGTGTCTCGCTGCTGGCGGCGCAGGCTGGAGTTCACTCCAACGTCGTGGTGGACTCCAACTCGGCGCTGTTTGCCGTCCTGGCCGCGCTGAACGCGGCTGGGTACAACCAGGGCCTGGGCGGGCCGCCGGCCGACACCAGCTTGCGCCGCCAGGTGCGGGCCGCCGTCCAGGCGCAGCCGGTGCCCGTACTGCGGCAATTGAGCGGCTACTTCCAGGCGCACCGCCGCTCCGACACCAACCAGGACCTGGCCCAGTACGTGCAGTTGGCGCTGTTCCTGGCCAACCCACCGGCGCTCACGCTGACCGTCCCGCCCGCGGGGCTGCCGCCGGCGGCCGCCACCGTTCAGGACGTGGTGCCGCTGCTGCGCGAGTTCTGGGACCAGGCGCACTTGGACGCCGTCTGGCAACAGGTGCAGCCCGGCTATGCCGCCGCGCTGCGGCAGGATTCCACCCTCGTGCGTAACACGGTGACGCAGGTGAATGCTTTCTTCCGCATCCCGCAAGCGTATGAGTCGCGTCAATTCTTCATTTTCCCCGACGCCCAGATCGCCGCGGGCGAAGGCGATGCGCTCAGCTACCAGGACAACTACTACCTCGTCGTCAATCTCCACCTCGCCGGCCAACGGAGCGCCATCCGCCACACCTACCTGCATTTCATGCTCGATCCGCTGGTGGCGCAAACTCCGGCGGCGATCGCGCCGGTCGAGCATTCCATTCTGCCGGTGGTGGCGCAGGCACCGGCACTCGCGCCCGAGTTCAAACGCGATGCCACCCTGCTATGGACCGAGTGCCTGGTGCGCGCCATCGAAATTCAACTCGATGACCGCACCGCTGCGGCCCGCCAGTCCGATGTCACCGCCGCCATGCGGCAAGGCCTCGTGCTGACCGCGGCCTGGAGCGATCAGTTGGCGAAATATAGCGTTGATCCCGCCAGCTTCGCCGAATTCTATCCCGAGGCCGCCTTCGCCATCCGCGTGGACGAAGTCGCCGGCGCCGCCCGCCATATCACCTTTGCCGCCCCCATAGCCGCCGCCGCCCCCACCGCGCCCGCCGACTCCGTGCAGCCGGTGCACGCACCCAGCCTGCTGGAACAGTCGCAGACCCATTTCGACGCCGGCGATTTCGTCACCGCCGGCACCCTCGCCCAAGCGGCGCTGCGCCAGCCCAAACAGCGCGCCGAGGCCTACTATATGTTGGGCAAGGTGGCCGCCGAACAGAACCACGCCCAGGAAGCGGAGGCGGATTTTCTCAACGCCCTGCAACAACCGGTGGCCCCCGGCGCCCATGTCCAGACCTGGACCAACATCTACCTCGGGCGCCTGTACGATGCCGAGCACAATCGCTCCGCGGCGGTTGCCCATTACCGCGCGGCCGCGGCCAGCGCCGACACGCCGGCCTCGAAAAAACTGGCCGAAGATGGCGTCAAGGCGCCCTTCACTCCTCCCGCCACGCCGCATCATCCCTAACCCAACCTGTCACGCCGGATTCGGCGTATGATTTCCTATCCCCAACTCCACAACATGTCGAAAATCTCACTTTCATGTCCCTTGGCCCTGCTGCTGATCGCGGCTCCGGCCGTGATGGCGCAGCAAACCCAGGCCGCGCAAGCCAAGCCTGCCGCCCCGGCCGCGGTGGTTCAAAAGGCGCACCCGAAAAGCAAGGCCGAAAGCGATGCCCTGAAGGCGCTGCAGAAACTTTATCGCGACCCGGCGACCACGCCGGATCAGATGGATGCGGCGGTCACCGACTTCGTCACCAAGTATCCGACCAGCGACTACTTGGCGGAGGTGAACGCCTACGCGGTGCAGTTCTACCAGTCCGCCGCGAACAAGAACTATGACAAGACGCTGGTCTACGGCGAGCAGGCGCTCAAGGCCGACCCGACCGATCTATACGTGCTGGCGACGCTGGCCGACAACATTCCCAACAACGTCAAGGACACCGACCTTGACCGCGACCAGCGCCTCAAGGAGGCGGCCGACGACGCCCAGCAGTTGTTGAAGATTGCCTCCACCTCTGGCGCCACCATCAACGGACAGCCGTTCCCGCAGGCCGCCAGGAATGAGGCCGAAGCCACCGCCTACAGTTCCCTGGCGCGCATCGCCAATCTGGGCCAGGATTACCCCAACGTGGTCGCCAACTACGCCAAGGCCATCCCGCTCGATGCTCCCGGCCAGCAGGCGGTGGACTACTTCTATACCGCGCGCGCCCAGATTGCGATGAAGCAGTGGGACGCGGCCCTCGCCTCTCTCGATGCCGCCAGCAAGGCCGCGCCCGACAACCCTGGCGTGCAGAAGGCGGTGCAATCGAACCGGGCCTTTATCGCCCAGCAGAGGAAGGCCGGCGGTGGCATCTAAGGTAGGAGCGGGCTCCGGCGCGGCTTCGCAGTTGACGTGCCGGTGGCACGTCAACCGCTTGTGCTTGCGGCCGGGCGAGGGTCCACCGCCCCACTCCCCCGCTGCGCGCTTGACGCGGGCTCCAGCGCGGGTCGGCCGCTTATGCCCGCCGTGACAAGGGGGCCGCAGTGCCCCGCGCCGCGGCTGCATGCGGTTGGCCTGCGCCAGCCAGGCCGCCTCGCGCCGCCACGCCGGCCGCGCGAGGCTTCCTGTGCCCGCGGCTGATGAGCCCACCGCCGCGGAGGCGGCACTCGCCGCCCGCCTCGGCTACAACTTCCGCGATCCCGAGCTGCTTCGCCGCGCGCTCACGCACCGCTCCTGGGCGCAAGCCCAGCCCGGCGGCGCGGTAGCCGACAACGAGCTGCTGGAGTTTCTGGGCGATGCGCTGCTGGGGTTGCGGGTGGCCGAGCGTTTGCTGGAGCGCTTTCCCGCGAGCAGCGAGGGCGAGCTCACCCAGTTGCGCTCCTGGCTGGTGAGCGCCCGTCACCTGGCCGAAGCCGCCGAGCGGCTCGATCTCGCCTCCTGCTGCCGGCGGGCGCCGCCTGAACCCGGCGCGCGCATGAGTCCTCGCCTGCTGGCCAATGCCGTTGAGGCCGTGATCGCCGCCATTTACGCCGACGGCGGCTACGCCGCGGCGGCCGGCTTCGTGGATCGGCACGTCCTTGGCGCCGAGTTCGACCAGATCGCTCCGACCTTGGTGCACGCCTTCGCGCACAAGTCGGCGCTGCAGTCCTGGGCGCACGCGCACGGCGTCGGCCTGCCTTCCTACCGCCTTGTGCAAGCGATCGGCCCGGATCACGCCAAGCGCTTCGTGGTGGAAGTGGCGCTCGGCGGGAACACCGTGGCCCGGGGTGAGGGCAGCAGCCGCAAGCAGGCCGAACAATCGGCCGCCGAAGCGGCGCTGCGCCTACTCGCGGAGAGCGATGCGGGCCCCAGCCGCATTTCCGGCTAAACTGAAAATTCATGGCCCCATCGAAACCGGTGGCGCGTCCACTCTCGGAATCGTTCCTGCGCGTCTGGATTCCCACGCTGGTGGTGGCGCTGTTCATCATCACCTTCGTCGCTCAGCCGTTTGACATCCCCTCGGGTTCGATGGAGAGCACGCTGCTGGTGGGCGATCATCTGCTGGCGGATCGAGTTCGGCTGTCGCCGCCCGCGCACTGGGCCGGTGCCCTGATGCCCTACCGGCCGCTGCAGCACGGCGACATCGTGGTGTTTCTGGCCACCCATGCGGATGTCTCCCTGGGTGACACCGCGCCGGGAACGCACATCGTGAAGCGGCTGATGGGGCTACCCGGCGATCACATCAAACTGGTGCACGGCGTGGTGTACCGGAACGGCCAGGCGCTGGTCGAACCCTACGTCATCCATACCGGC
>JBOGKJ010000153.1:0-7792 GCA_050745565.1 Terriglobales bacterium
CAGTTGGGTTCGGCCCACGTCTCGAGCGACTCCGCCTATCTGTTCAAGCCCGTGGACAGCTGGCTGACGGCCGGGGGCGGCCGCGGCGGCTTTGGCGGCCGCGGCGGGGCCGGCCCGGAGAGCAAGCCGGCCGGCGTTCAGGTGTTGTACAACCTGCCGGCCAGTTACACCCCGGGTACGCCGGTGCAGCTGACCTTCAGCACCGCCTCCGGCAAGGTGATTGAGACGGTTTCGCTGCCCCAGCGCGCTCCCGCGGGCGGCCGCGGCGGCTTCGGCGGCGGCGGTCGTGGCGGCCGCGGCGGTCCCGCCCGGGCCGCACGCCTGCATGCCGGCATGAACAGCTACCAGTGGAACATGCGCTACCCGGATGCGGTTGAGGTCAAGGGCATCTATCACTCCGGCTTTTCCGCCTCGGTGCCGGTGGGCCCGGAAGTCGTGCCCGGCAACTATGAGGTGACCCTGAGCTATGGTGGCGCCACCCAGAAACAGCCGTTGGTGATCAAGCTGGCCCCGAACGTCGCCGCCTCCCAGGCGGGCCTCGAACAGCGCTTCGATCTGCTGATGCGGATTCACAACGCCACCAACCAGCTCGATACCAGCCTGAATCAGGCGATTGACGCCCGTAGCGCGGGCGCCAGCGGCGCGGCCCTGGACGCCCTGAACCGCGACGTCGACGGCGTGGTGGATTTCAAGATTCGGTCCAGTGAGGGCGGGCTGGTCTATCCGCCGCGGCTGCGCTCCTGGTTGAGCTTCATCACCAACCAGGTGAGCATGGCGATGGCGGCGCCGACGCCGGCCATGGTCGAGGTGGCAAACGGCTATATCGCCGACGCCACCGCCGCCGTCACGCGCCTGCAGGCCGACACCGCCGCCGCCAACGGACACTGAAGCGCCCCGCGGAGGTCGCGGCGCGTATCGGGTCCCGATCAGCCCCGCGGGACCGCGTACGCGCCCGGTCACGCCCGCACGGGTGTTCGGAGCCCCGGTCCGACCCGCACCAACTAATCGCGGGATTCGCGCCGTTTGCACTGCGGGCAAAGTCGGCGCGAAGGACCGCAAACGAAGCGGCGCGGCCTCCCTCCAGGGCCGAATCAACGTAGGTGTGGCAAAACTAGTCCGCATTTCTCACCAACCCAGCCGCTGCCACGCGCGGCATAGCGCGCCCGTCTAGAAAAATGGGCGGCGCAGCACCTGCCCTGTTGCCATCGTCCTCCAGACAGCGCGTCCTGCTCGCCGTTCGATATCGCCGCCCATTTGTTAGGGCGCGCCGGGCCTGGATGCGAGCTTCGTGACCTGACTGTGAGAAATGCGGACTAGCAGCCTTCCGACCGGCGTCACCTCCCGTGGGGCGGGTCGCCGACCCGCGCGCCGGCCGCCGGCTGGCGCCACGCGGCAGTTCGGGTGACCACAGCAACCGTGATTCTGCCGTAGCGAGAGGCCGCTCGCGCCCTCTTGGGCTCGCCGGGCCCCGGGCCGGTGCTCCACAGCCCTTCGAGTGCGGGCACGGCGCTGCGAGCGTCTCTGCGAGCAGGGGCAGGGGCCCGCGCCAGTCAACGGTGCGATACTACTAAGCGTGGTCGAGGATCGTCAGGCCGATCCGCTCCGCGTCCGGCGCCTGGAAAGTCGGCACCTTGAAGCATCCAGAAGTGATCTACGCCCTGACCGGATTTAAGCAGGATCTGGGCTTCCGCGTGTTCTCCTTCGAGCGGACGGGGGCCGAGCCGCGGTCTACCGCCACCGTTCGCGCCAATCTCGATCTTGCCCGCAAGCACGGCATTCTTGCGCAGGAGCTACCGCTGCTTTGTCGCGAGGTTCTGGACCACGCCCCCCAGACCGGCAGCGTGACGAACCTGACCTACTCGGAAGACGCCATGCTGGCCTGTATTGGCGCGCGCCGTGCGCAACGCGAGTTGGCCGCGCGGAAAAAGCTGCACCCACCGCCAGCCCCCACCGCGCTGGCCTGAGCGCCGGGCCTACAGCGTCCGTGGCGCAGCCACGGCAGGGCCCGCGTCAATCAATGCGCGGGAGTTGCGCCGTTTGCACTGCGGGCAAAGTCGGCGCGAAGGGCCGTGGAATTCCGACGGAGTGAAAGCGCCAGTGGCGCTTTCACCGCTCCCGGCAACCGAAGTGGCGCGGCCTCGCTTCTGGCGAGAGGCCGCTCGCGCCCTCTTGGGCCCGCGCCAGTCAACAGGACTAAAGCACTAACAGACGGTGTACACTGGCGGCCTATGCCTTCGTCGCCACGTCGTCCCCTGCTGGCCTGCACCGGATGGGCCTTGCTATTGCTGTGCGCACTTTCATTGCCGGCGGCCGCGCAGGGCCGCGGCGCCCAAAGTTTCGCCTACGAACCGGCCGCCACCGACCCGCTGCCGGTCAAGACCACCCACAGCATCACCGTCAACGGGCGCACGCTCAGCTACAGCGCCGAAGTGGGCAAGATCGCCATACCGGACGCCAGCGGCAAGACCATGGGCCACATGTTCTATGTCGCCTATATCCTGGACAACCCCACGCCCGGCCGCCCCCGCCCCGTGACGTTCAGCTACAACGGCGGCCCGGGCTCGGATTCCGTCTACGTGCACATGGGCGGCTTCGGTCCCCGGCGCGTGCTGTTGAACGACGATGGCAGCAATCCCGCGCCTCCTTATCAGATCGTGGACAACGCCGACACCTGGCTCAATTCCACCGATCTGGTCTTCGTGGATGCCATCGGCACCGGCTACAGTCGCGCCACCTCGCACCAGACCCTGATGCAGGCCGCCACCGCCCAGGGCGACCTCGAGTGTTTCGCCCAGTTTGTGCGCCTGTGGCTGTATCAGAACAACCGCCTGAACTCGCCCTTGATCCTGGCCGGCGAAAGCTACGGCACGTTCCGCTCGGCTGGACTGGCCTATGTGCTCTGGCAGCACCATCTGCCGCTCAGCGGCGTGGTGCTGCTCTCCACCGCCATCAACATGGCCACCATCACCGCCTCCTACAGCGACGACCTGCCCTACTGGCTGGCGCTGCCCACGCAAACCGCCATCGCCTGGCACTTCCACAAGCTGCCACCGAAGCTGCAGCAGGAGTCGCTGCCGCAGGTGGTCGAGCAAGCCGAGCAGTGGGCGCAAACCCAGTACGAGCACGATCTCGATCTCGGCGGCCAACTGCAGGGCGCCGAGCGGCAGCAGGCGCTGAGCCAGATGGCTGGCTATACCGGGCTGTCGCCGCAGTTGCTCAACAGTTGGAATCTGCGCCTCAGCACCGGGGTATTTGACGCCTCGCTGCTGCGCAGCCAGCGCGAAACCATCGGACGCTACGATGGAACCGTCACCGGCGAGGTTCAGACCCCCGGCGCCACCAACCCGCAATACGACGCCAGCGATCTGCTGTCCACGCCCTACCTGCACGAGTTCGTCAACTACCTCAAGGACGAGCTGAACTACAAGGACACGACCGAGTATGGCGACCGCGGCATGGGCGGCGCCGGCATTCCGTCATGGACCTACAACATCGGCGGCACCGGCGGCGCCGGGGGCTGGGGCGCGCGCGGCGGCGGCAATGACACCAGCCAGGACCTGGCGAACGTGTTCGACCAGGATCCCTCGCTGCGGCTGATGGTGTGCCAGGGTTACTTTGATCAGGCCACGCCCGTGCTCGAAGCCCGCTACGCCGTGCGCCACCTGTTCATCAGCCCGGCCGAGTACAAACACGTGACCTTCGAAACCTACATGTCCGGGCACATGATCTACGCCCACAAGGACTCGCGCGCCAAGCTGCGCCAGGATTTCGACACCTTCGTCAGCAGCCTGCCCGCCATGGCGAAATAGCCCGGCCCTGCAGCGCTGATATAAGATTCGCAGTGTGGGCGTGGCGGCGCATTTCGGCATTGAGCTGGCGCGGTACGACCGGCGCATCCGGCAGGTCATACCGCGCTACGAGGAGATGCTGCAGGCCGCGGCGGAGGCGGCCGGCGGCCGCGGCCCGCTGCTGGATCTCGGGGTCGGAACCGGGGCGCTGTCGGCCCGATGCCTGGCGCTGGGGAGGCGCCACCTGTGCGGGTTCGACGCCGACGCCGGCATGCTCAGTCAGGCGCGCCGGCGGCTGGGGCCGCGCGTCCGGTTGGTGCACGCCGATTTCACCGTGGCGCCGCTGCCACGCGCTGCTGCCATCGTCACCGCGCTGGCCCTCCACCACGTCGCCGGGCCGCGGCGTAAACTGGCGCTCTATCGTGCCTGCCTTGCCGCACTGCGGCCGGGCGGCGTGCTGGTGAACGCCGACTGCTGCCCCGCCGCATCGCCGCCGCTGGCGGCGGCACAGTTCGCCGTTTGGCGAGCGCACATGCGGCAGTCGCTAAGCCGGCGCGAAGTCGAGCGATTGTTCGTCGTCTGGGCGACCGAGGACCACTACCTGCCGCTCGCGATCGAGCTGCGCCTGCTGCGCCGCGCCGGGCTCGCTCCCGAGGTGGTCTGGCGCTCAGGCTGCTTCGCCGTGGTGGCCGCCAGGCCGGCGGAAGGGCTCTGAGGAGGCCGGCGCGTAAGCGGGGCGCGCGGCGAAGCCGCGCTGGTGTAGGTCGTTGTGCTGACGATGGCCAGCCTGTGGACGGCGACCCTAAGGGCGGCGGGCCTCGCCGGGGGCGCCGCCGCATCGCCTTGCGTGGTCGTGCGATTATTCGCAGCCTGGGCCACCGAGGACCAGCCAGATCTCAAACGCGGCGACCGTTGTGGGGTGGGTCGCCGACCCGCGCGCCGGCCGCCGGCCCATCGCGGGAGTCGCGCCGTTTGCACTGCGGGCAAAATCGGCGCGAAGGGCCGCGGAATTCCAAGGGGGTGAAAGCGCCAGCGGCGATTTCACCGCTCCCGGTAAACGAAGCGGCGCGGCCCGACCTCTGGCGAAAGGCCGCTCGCGCCCCCTTGGGCTCACCGGGCCCCGGGCTGGCGCTCCACAGCCCTTCGAGTGCGGGCCCGGCGCTGCGAGCGTCTCAGCGAGCAGGGGCAGGGCCCGCGCCCGTCAATGGTTGAGCGTATGCTACGGTAGTGTCCGCCGCCGGCGCCATTCCGAGCCAGCTGCTGTGGGCGTATCTCGCCTTTGGGGTGATGGCCGCCATCGGACTGGCTGCGATTGCGGTGCGCGGCGATTGGCCCCGGGCGCGCGGGCTCGACAAGTTGATCCTGTTCGGGCCCATTTGCTACGCGGCGCCCATTGCGGCCTTCGGTACTGAACACTTCACGCTCAATACCGGGATTGCCGCGATGGTGCCGCGCTGGATTCCCTGGCATCAGTTCTGGGCCTACTTCGTCGGGGCCTGTTTCATCGCCGCCGCGCTCAGCCTGTTGACGGGCGTACAGACGCGCTTGGCCGCCAGCCTGCTCGCCTTGACGTTTTTTCTGTTCGTGGCGCTGATGGACATTCCCGCCTGGTTGCACAACCCGCGGGACCGGATTGCGCTGACGCTCGCCCTGCGGGAGTTGTCTTTTGGCGCTGGCCCGCTGGCACTGGCCGCCTGCCTATGGCCGCCGGCGCGCGAGCATATGTCCCGTGCGCTGGCAGCGGTGGCGCGCTATTGCCTCGCTATCGCCGTGCTGTTTTTCAGCCTGGAACAGTTCCTGCACGGCGATCACGTGCCGGGCGTGCCACTGGCGCGGCTGATGCCCACCTGGATTTACGGGCATGCCTGGTGGACCTACCTGGCGGCCGTGGTCTACGCGGTCGCCGGCATCATGCTGCTGGCGGGCTGGAGAACCCGGCTGGCGGCGGCGTGGCTGGGGCTGACCGTGCTGTTCATCGAATTGGTCGTCTACGCGCCCATCGGCGTGGTGCAGCGCGCCAGCCTCGACAACGGCTTCAACTACGTGGGGGACACCCTGATGTTTTGCGGAACCGTACTGCTGCTCGCGCGTGCGATGCCACGCGAGGTGCTGCGGCCGGCAGCGGCCGCCCCGGCCCTGGCGGCTCCGCACAACAACATAACTACTGGGATATAGCTGCGATGGGCGCAGCGGGAACCGTGCGGTTGCCGCACGGCAAGGCGCGGTCAAGCCCGGCGCGCGCGCCGTCAACGTCCAGGCTACGGTGTCGCAGCCGGCTCGATGCGCCGCCGCAACCGATGGCACCAGGCGGCCTCGACCACGATGCGCCGCAGGCCGCGGCGAAACGCATGGACATCCAACCCTAAAAATCGTACGCTCACTTTGATGATCGCCTCCTGTCCGCTTGTGGCTCTAGGCGTTGGTTGTTGCAAAGCGATGCCTAATCCACGTTCAGCGCATTGGGGCCGGTCAAACTGGGTTGGCTAGCGTAACCTGCATGGCAACTCAGGCGAAGCGGCGAGCGCCGGCGGTGGCCGCCCCACGGCTGCCGGGCCGGTATGCGCTGGGCGTGGGCGCGGTGCTCGCCGGCGCCGCGGGGCTGGTGTGGCGCCAGACCGGCTGGCGGCAGATCGTGCCCTTGAATCATTTGCCGGCGGGTGCGGTGCTGGCGCTTTTCCTGCTGGTCTCGGCGGCGGAGTTGGCGGGCGGCATTGCGATGCTGTGGCCCCGGACGCCGTCCACGGCCGTCCGCGCCGGCGCTGGGGCCCTGGTCGCCGCCTATGCCGCCACCACGCTGTTGTCGCTACCCGACGTTGTGCGCAGCCCCGGGGTGTTCAACAGTTGGGGCAACGCTGGCGAGGTCCTCTCGGAGCTTGCCGGCGCCGTACTGGTGGTCGTTCTGGCGCGCGGGCGTCAGCGGCCGTGGGCCGGGCGGCTGGGGTGGGCGGCCTACTGGGCGTTTGCGGCGTGCGTGGTGACCTACATGATCGAACAGTGGGTCTACTTCGCCCCGGCCGTTGCGCTGGTGCCGCGGTGGATCCCGGCCGGGCCGACGTTCTGGGCGGTGGCGACGACGGTCTTCTTCGGGCTGGCGGCGGCGGCGCTGTTGGCGCGGCGCGCAGCCGTACCCGCCGCGCACCTGCTGACGGCCATGCTGCTCGGTTTCGCGGTGCTGGTGTGGGTGCCAATCCTGCGAGCGCATCCGCGCGTGGCTTCGAACTGGACCGAGTTTGCCGAAACCCTCGCCATGGCCGGTGCGGCCTGGCTGTCCGCCGACTGGCTGCGCCATTCGCGGGCCGTGCGGTGAAGCCGCGCAGGGGACCGCGCTAACATTCAAATACGCGCGGTTGGCCGGCGTCTCAACTGGCGAGGCGGCGGCGGTCGCGCCAAGTCAGACCGAGCAGGAACAGCACGCCGCCGCCGAGTAGCCACACGCTGGTCGGCTCGGGCGTGGGCTGCAAGTTGTAGCCGATGGCGTCGAGGGCGACCACCTCGTTCGAGTTGCGGTTCAGCGTAGGAGTGGTGCAGGTGGCGGCAGTGGAGCCGTACGGGCAGGGAGCAATAAGAGCGTCCTGGGCCTGTGGGCTGGCGCCGAACGGATAGGGGAAGCTCTGCCAGTCGCCAAAGTCGTCGCCGTCGTTCACGTTATGAAACTGGGACAGGTCGGTGGTGCCATCGAGCGAGAAGTAGGCGTCACCGGTGTCGCCGGAGCCGGCCTGGCCGGCCTCGACTTCGGCCGGCCGCCCGCATTGCCTACAACCTGAACAAAGACTGGGCGGTGGCGGGCGAGGAGTACGCGGACATGGGTGAGCTGCGGGATATTTTGCCGGCGTCGCGTCAATCTCAGGAAGTCTGGGGCGTGGTGGATCACGAGACCCGGCTGATTGACATCGAAGCCGGCATTGGCATCGGCGTCACCAACGCCAGCGACTCGCGGGAGTCGCGCCGTTTGCACTGCGGGCAAAATCGGCGCGAAGGGCCGCGGAATGCCAACGGGGTGAAAG
>JBOGKJ010000154.1:0-17339 GCA_050745565.1 Terriglobales bacterium
GTTGGCTGGCGCCTGCTCTGCTGCCGCACGCGCCTCCGACAGCAGTTCGTGGCCGGTCGCACGGCTGCTGGCCGAGACCTGAGCAGCGGCGGCGGTGGCCAACAACAGCAACCCGACGACGATTCCGGAGCCGGCTTGGAGGGCGCGCTTCACCGTTTGTTGGCGCGGACCCCAGCGCGTGCTGGGCTGAGACGCTCGCACCGCCGTCCCCGCACCCGAATTGCGAGGGTAGGCCGGGCCGGGGGCCCCATGAGTCTCAGCCCAGCCCGCGCCTCGATGGAGGCAGGCATTGCCTTCCCTCATAGGCACCATTATCCATCCAGGCGGGGCGCTATTCTTTACCAGGTGGTAGGAAAATGACCGGCCGGTACGCCAGCAAGATCAGCAGCAAGGGCCAGGTGACCATTCCCATTGCGATCCGAAAGCGCCTGGGGCTGCGTGCCGGCGACCGGATCGAGTTCGTGATGGAAAGGACCCGGACGGTGCTCAGGCCCCTGCGGGCGAGCGCCCGGCCCTTCTCCGAATTCCAGGGAATACTGGGCAATCAGTTCCCGGGCGGCCGGGAGGAGGGCTTTCGGCCTTGCTGGTGATGGAATTCGAGGCGGCTGCGGCGGCCGCGAGCCTGAGCGGATGGCGGGCCGAAGGGCCGTTCATGATATCCGGCACCGTCTATGTCGAACTTGCTGGCGCACCCACGCGCGATGCCAGAGTTTCTGGATGCATTTCTCGAAGCGACGGCCATTGCGGAGGCGTACGACACGGACGCCGCAGTCTGGACGCTGGCCGGCATGGCCTACGGCGCCTACGCCGCACGCCGGCGCCAAAGCGGCGAAGGTCAACCCAAGCGGCTGTTGGCGGAATTCATCATCGGCGCGCACGCGCAAGTCCACGCCGACCGGCTGGCCACGCTCGACGCCCGGCGCTACTCCCAGGACTTCCCGCGGCTGCTGCTGGTGTAGGCCGCGGCCTTTTTTAGCAGCGTTCGAGCAACAGCGCAATTCCCTGCCCCACGCCGATGCACATGGTGCAGAGGGCGTAGCGGCCCTGCACGCGCTGGAGTTGATGCACGGCGGTGGCGGCGAGGCGGGCACCGCTGGCGCCGAGCGGGTGGCCAATGGCGATGGCGCCTCCGTTGGGGTTCACGCGCGGGTCGTCGTCGGCCAAGCCGAGCTCGCGCAGCACGGCGAGCGACTGGGCGGCGAAGGCTTCGTTCAGCTCGACGACGTCGATTTTATCGAGTGTGACGCCGGCGCGGGCGAGCAGCTTGCGGGTGGCCGGCACCGGGCCCATGCCCATGATGCGGGGCTCGACGCCGGCGGCGGCGCCGGCGACGATGCGCGCCAGCGGTTTGAGGTCGAAGCGGCGTGCGGCGGCTTCGGAGGTCACCAGCAGCGCCGCGGCGCCATCGTTTATGCCGCTGGCATTGCCGGCGGTGATGGTGCCGGCGGGTTTGACCACGGGCTTCAGCCGGGCGAGCGCTTCCAAGGTGGTGTCGGGGCGGGGGTGCTCGTCCACCGTGACCTGGACGGGGCCGCCCTTCTTCTGGGGTACCGCGACCGGAATGACCTCGGCGCTGTAGAAGCCGGATTGCTGCGCCCGCGCCCAAGCCTGCTGGCTGCGCAGGGCGAATGCGTCCTGGTCGGCGCGGCTGATGTGGAACTGCTCGGCTACGTTTTCGCCTGTCTCCGGCATGGAATCGGTGCCGAACTGCGCCTTGAGCGCCGGGTTCACGAAACGCCAGCCGATGGTGGTGTCGAAGATTTGGGCGGTGCGGCTGAAGGCGGACTCGGCCTTTGCCAGCACAAACGGCGCCCGCGACATGCTCTCGACGCCGCCGGCGATCACGACCTCGGCTTCGCCGCTCTTGATGGCGCGCGCGGCCTGGGCGAGCGTGTCGAGGCTCGACCCGCACAACCGGTTCGTAGTCGCGCCGGGCACGGTCACCGGCAGCCCCGCCAGCAGCAGCGCCATGCGGGCAACGTTGCGGTTGTCCTCGCCGGCCTGGTTGGCGCAACCTAACAGGACGTCGTCCACGGCGGCAGGGTCGAGGCCGGCGTTGCGCTGGAGCAGCGCGCGCAGGGCGTGGGCGGCTAGGTCGTCACAGCGCACCGTGGCCAAGGCGCCGCCGTAGCGGCCGAAGGGCGTTCGTAGCGCGTCACAGATCAAAGCTTCACGCATCGTTCCAGTTTACGGCTTGACCGGGCATCCAGGTATGACCATACTTTGGACATGGCCTCGACGATCATCCGCACCACCTACGCGCTGGACGCTGACACGGTGACGCGCCTGGACCGCTTGGCGCGGGCCTGGAAGCTGTCCCGCTCTGCGGCGCTGCGGAAGCTGATCCGCGAACGGGAGCTGCCGAAAGCACCTTCGGTTGAGACGCAACTTGCAGCCCTGGACGCCTACCAAGCCGCCGCACGGCACATTACTCCAGCTCAGGCCGCCAAATGGGAGCGGGAGGTCCGCCTGGAAAGACGCGCGTCCACCCGGCGCATGCTGGCACGTTTTCAGAGTAAATGACCATCCACCTCGATACCAACTTCCTGATCCGCATGCGGATCCCCGGGGGAATTGAAGATCATCTCCACCGCTCCTGGACCGCGGCCGGGCTCCGGCTGCAAGCCAGCGCCATCGCCTGGAGCGAGTTTCTTTGCGGACCACTCGACATTTCGGTGCGCCGGTACGCGCGGCAGTTGCTGGGCGCGCCGGTGCCGATGGAAGAGGAGGATGCGGATCTGGCGGCCGAACTCTTCAACTTTTCGGGCCGGCGCCGGGGATCGCTCCCCGACTGTCAAATCGCCGCCATCGCGATCCACCGCGGCGCATCACTCGCTACCGCCAACCGCGCCGACTTTCTACGTTTCACCGCTGCCGGCCTGATTCTGGCCAACGCGTCGTAACCTGGGCTTACCTGCTGGCGCCTGCGGCGGAATTTAGCGCGCGGCTTCGGCCGCGGAAGCTCGCCACCAGCGCCACGCCGCGGCGCACGGCGACATCGTAGAGGCCGCTGCGGCCGTTGACCGCCACTTCCCGCGCTTCGGCTTCGAGCAGGTCGCCGGCCTGAGCTGGCGCCAAGTACTCGATCGAGCAGCCCGAGGCGACGGCGGTATAGCCGTGGCTATTGCAGGCGAAGGCGAAGGCGGAGTCCGCGAGGGCGAAGATGAAGCCGCCGTGACAGGTGCCGTGGCCCTGCAGCATGTCGGCGCGCACGCGCATGGTGACGCGGGCGAAACCGGGGCCGTAGTCCACCAGTTCCATGCCGAGCGCTTTCGAGGCCGCGTCGCGCTCAAACAGATCGCTCATGGCGCGGGGTGAAATTTGCCGGCGCTGTAGCCCAGCTCGCGCAGCAGCGGTGAGAGGCGGTAGCGGTCCTCGCCGTAATGGCGGCCGATGTGCCGCAGCGCCTTCACCACCCAGGCCGGGCCCAGCCGATCGGCCCACTCGAGCGGGCCCAGCGGGTAGTTGACCCCTTTGCGCATGGCGAGGTCCACGTCGGCGGCGCTGGCGATGCCGAAGTGGACGGCGTCGGCAGCTTCGTTGATCAACATGGCCACGGTGCGCAGCACCACCAGGCCGGGCAGGTCGCGCACGCGGGAGACGGCGAAGCCCGCCGCCTGCAGGGCGCCGACCGCGGTGGCGCACGCCGCGTCGGAACAGCCCGGCGAGGCCGCCACGGCCACGCGCTTCACGGTCGTGTAATCGAGCGCCAAGTCCACCAGCAGGGTCGGCTGGCGGCGGCAGTGGGCGGACTCGGCCTCCGCGGCGGTGCGTCCGTCGCTGATCTGGAGCACGACGTCAGTGGGCAACTGCGGCTCGCGCTGCACCCCAATCGCGGCGGCTTCCAGCCGCTGCGCGAGCGCGTCCTCGAGGATGCCCTCGCCGATGAGGGCGATGCGTTCCGGGGCCGCCCCAACAGGTTCATCCGCGGGCGCGGGCCGCGAGGCGCCTTCGGCGTAGCTGAAGAAGCCGCGGCCGGACTTGCGGCCGAGCCACCCGGCTTCGACCAGCTCCTGTTGCACCAGCGAAGGCCGGAAGCGGGGATCGAAGAAGAAGCCCTCGAAGACCGAGCGGGTGACGGCGAAGTTCACGTCCTGGCCGATCAGGTCGGTCAGTTCGCACGGCCCCATGCGGAAGCCGGCGGCTTCCCGCAGGATGGCGTCGAGCGTTGCGGGCGCGCAGGCCTGTTCGGCCAGCAAGCGGAGGCCCTCGGCATAGAAGGGGCGCGCGACACGGTTCACGATGAAGCCGGGGGTGGCGCGGGCGCGAACCGGGAGCTTGCCCCAGGCGCGGGCGAGGGCGCCGGCGCGGTCGAGCTGGCGAGGGTCGGTGGCGACCGAGCCGACGATTTCCACCAGTTCCATCAGCGGCGCGGGGTTGAAGAAGTGCATGCCCACAAGCCGTTCGGCCGCGGCCAGGGCCGCGGCGATGGCGGCGAGCGAGAGCGAGGAGGTGTTGGTGGCAAGCAGGCAATCGGGATCGAGCACGCGGTCGAGCGCTGCCCAGAGCGCGCGCTTGGCGTCGAGCGACTCGACAATGGCCTCAATGACGACGCCGGCGGGCGCCAGGGCGGCTAGGCCGGCGGCGCCGGGCGCGAGCGGGCGCAGGCGGCGGCCGGCGGCAGCGGCTTGGGCCGCAGGCATTTTGCCCTTGGCGGCGAGTTTGTCGAACATGGCGCGAATCGAGCCCGCCGCCCGCTCCGCCGCCCCCGCCCGCGTGTCGCTCAGCAGCACCTGGTGGCCCGCGGCCGCGGCCACCTGCGCGATACCCGCGCCCATGGCTCCGGTTCCGATCACCGCCACGATGGGGATCTGACTCATCGGCCTTGAAAGCGCGGCGGACGCTTCTCCAGGAACGCCGCCACACCCTCGCGATAGTCAGCGGTGGCGCCGAGCGTGCGCTGCAGATCGCGCTCGAGGTCGAGCTGCTGGTCCAGGGTGTTCGACCCCGCCGCGTGGATGGCCTGTTTGGTGGCGGAGAGGCCGCGGGTCGGTGCCTGGGCCAACTGCTGCAGCAGCGCCTCGACAGCGGCGCCAAATTCGGCATCGGGCACAGCGCGCCAGATCAGGCCCCAGGCGGCGGCCTGGGTTGCCGGCAGCTTGTCAGAAAGCAGGGCCAGGCCGAGGGCGCGGGCGGGGCCGACCAAGCGTGGGAGGAAATAGGTGCCGCCGGTGTCGGGCACCAGCCCGAGCTTCGAGAACGGCTGATAGAAACTGGCCGATTCGGCGGCGATGACAAGGTCGCACGCCAGCGCCAGGTTGCAGCCGGCGCCGGCGGCGACGCCATTGACCGCGCACACCACCGGCAGGGGCAGCGTCCGCAGTCGTCGGACCAGAGGCGCGTAGTAGCGCTCGATGGAAACTCCCAAGTCCTGTGCTTGCCCGGGCGCCACGGCGCGGTCGCCCAGATCCTGGCCGGCGGAGAAGGCGCGGCCGGCGCCGGTCAGCAGCAGGACGCGGGCGGCGGCCGAGTTGGCGGCGGCGGCGGTTGCGGCGAGTGCCGCCTGCACCTCTTCGTGCATGGCGACGTTGAAGCTGTTGAGCTTATCGGGGCGATTGAGCGTGAGCCGGGCAATGCCGCTATTCAGTTCGAACAAGATGTTCTGGTACAACGACATGGCTAGCGGTTCTTAAAGTTCGGCCTGCGCTTTTCCGAAAACGCGGCCATGCCTTCGCGGCGGTCTTCAGTGGCAAAGGTGGCCTGGAAGGCGCGACGCTCGATGCGCAGGCCCTCGCTGAGGGGCACCTCGAAGGCGGCATTGACCGATTCTTTGATCATCATCACGGCGGGGAGTGAAAGGCCGGCGATTTTGGCGGCGCACTTGAGGGCCTCGGCGCGCAGGTCGGCGGCCGGAACAACGCGGGCGACCAGGCCGCAGCGCTCAGCCTCGGCGGCATCCATGCGGCGGCCGGTGAGGCACATTTCCATGGCCTTGGATTTGCCCACGGCGCGGGTGAGCCGCTGCGTGCCGCCGGCGCCGGGCGTGGTGCCGATGGTGACTTCGGGCTGGCCGAATACGGCGGTGTCGGCGGCGAGGATGAAGTCGCAGGCCATAGCGAGCTCGCAGCCGCCGCCGAGGGCAAAGCCGGCGACGGCGGCGATGATGGGCTTGCGGAGGGTGGCGAAGTGGCGCCAGGCGGCGGCGCGTCCGCTGGGGAAATCGGCAAGGAAAATGTCGGTGAAGCCGGCGTCCTGCATTTCCTTGATGTCGGCGCCGGCGGCAAAGGCCTTGTCGTTGCCGGTAATGACGATGGCACCAATGGCCGGGTCGCGCTCGCAGGCCTCGAGCGCCTCACCGAGCTCGGTCATCAGGGGGGTCGAAAGCGCGTTGAGCACCGCCGGCCGGTTGAGGGTGAGAAGGGCGACCCGGTCCTGCCGTTCCACCAGGATGAACTCGTAGCTCATGGCGTGCTCAGGCGATATGGGCGCGGGTCTGCGCCACGCGGAAGCGACCGGCGACGAAGGCGGCGTCGGTGAGGGCGGCATTGGCGGCCGGGTTGGCGCCGGTGCCGTGGAAGTCGCTGAAGGCGGCGGACTGGTTGACGAAGACGCCGCTGGTGAGGTTCTCCGAGAGCGAGACGCCGGCGCTGGCGGCGGCCTCGCGCGCCTGCTGCAGCACCGCGGAGTCGTCGGAATAGACCGAAAAGGTCAGGGCGCCATGCTCGCGTGCGCCGCGCTCGGCCATGGCCAGGCTTTCGCCGGTTGAGGCGGTGGCAATGAGGAATGCCACCGGGCCGAAGACCTCGTGCTGGAACAGCGCCTCCTGGCTGGCATTGGCGGTGAGCAGCAGGGGTGTGCGCACGCGGGCCGCGGGAAATTGCGGATGTGCCACCGCGGCGGAAGGGCGCACCACCTTGGCGGAATGCCGTGCCTGCTCAAGCCGCGTCAGGATGGCCTCGCTCTGGATGGCCCCGAGGATTTCGACTGCCCGCACGGGGTCGCCCAACAGTTTCTCCAGCGCGTCGCTCAGACCCGCCGCGACCTGGTCAAAGCTGAGCGGGCCCGTGGGCGTGTTGATGCCGGCGCGCGGCACGTAAATATTTTGTGGCGCGGTGCACATCTGCCCGGAGTAGAGCGCGAGCGAAAAGGCTAAATTGCGGGCGAGCCCGGCAAAATCCGAGGTGGAGTCGATGACGACGGGGTTCACGCCTGCCTTCTCGGCGAACACCAGCGCCTGGCGGGCATTGCGCTCCAGCCATTCCCCGTTCGCCGGGCTACCGGTGAAATCGATGATTTTGATTTCCGGGCGCAGGGCGAGCCGCTGCGGCGTGTCATCGCCGGCGGGATGCGCCACGAGCAGCACCAGGTTGGGGTCGAAGCCGTTTTCGGCTAACACCTCCCGGGCGATCTGAACCGTGAGCGCCAGCGGAAGGATCACGGCCGGATGCGGTTTCACCAGCACGGCGTTGCCGCTGGCGAGGGAGGCAAAAAGGCCAGGGTAGCCATTCCAGGTGGGGAAGGTGCTGCACCCAATCAGCAGGCTCAGGCCCCGGGGCACGATCAGGAAGCGCTTTTCCATCTTGAGCGGCGGGTTCTTGCCCTGCGGCTTCTCCCAGATTGCGGCTTTGGGCACCAGCTGCATTTGCTGCCAGGCATAGGTCACCGCCTCCAGGCCCCGGTCCTGGGCGTGCGGGCCGCCGGCCTGGAAGGCCATCATGAATCCCTGGCCGGTGGTGTGCATGACGGCGTAGGCCATCTCGAAGCTGCGCTGGTTGAGGCGGGTGAGGATTTCAAGTGCGGCGCCGGCCCAGGCTTCGGGCCCTTGTTGCCGCCAGGACGCCTGCGCCTTTAGGGCGGCGGCGATGGCCACGTCGGGATCGAGCCGGGGATAGCGGACATCGAGCGCCAAGCCATAGGGCGAGCGCTCGCCGCCGACCTCGCCGACGGTGCCGGGTAGATCGAGCGGGAACCGCTGGCCGATCAAGGCATCGAAGGCCGCTTTGCCCCTGGCGTTGGCATCCTCGCCGTAGACCTTCGTGCTCGGCATCTCGACGAACGGGGACCAGTAACCGCGTTGTTGGATGGCCTCGAGCGCGCGTTCGAGCGTGGCTTGATGCTTGGCAAAGAGAGGATGTGGCATGACGTTCGTGCTTATCGCTAATGGCTTGTGGCTAATTGTTAATCCTGATCGAAGTCCACCGTGAGGCGCGGGGTGACGGCATAGCTCTGACAGGTAAGGATGTAGCCGCGCGCAATCTCGTAGTCTTCGAGAGCAAAGTTGCCGTCCATGTCCACCTCGCCCTCGATTAGTTTGGCACGGCAGGTGGCACAAACTCCACTCTTGCAGGAGAAGCGCAAATCGAGACCCGCGCGCAATCCGGCTTCGAGGATCGTTTCCCGGCGGCGGGCGGCCGGGAAGTTGTAGCGATGGCCGTCGAGCACAAGCGTCACCTCACTGATTTCGTCCGCGGCGGCGGCGGCGGCCCGGGCAACGTGAAGTTCACCGCGCTGCTGGCTGGTGGCGAACTGCTCGATTTTGATTTGCTGACGCGGATAGCCGGCGCCGGTGAAAGCCTCGGTCAGGCTGAGGTTCAATTCCTGAGGGCCGCACAGGAAAATGGCGTCCATGGCCTCGATCGGACCCCAGAAGCGCAAGAGGGCGAGGCATTTCTCCGGCGTGAGGCGGCCGTTGAGCAGGTCCAGTTCCTGCTGCTCGCGGGTCATGACATGGACCAGACTGAAGCGGTCGAGGTAGGAATCTTTCAGATCGGCGAGCTCCTCGCGGAAGAGGATGGTGCTGCTGGCGCGGTTGCCATAAAAGAGCGTGAACTGGCTCTGGGGTTCGGTGCGGAGTGTGGTTTTCAGCAGGGAAAGCACCGGCGTGATGCCGCTGCCCGCGGCGATGGCCAGATAGCGATGCTGGACGGCGGGATCGAGCGGAGTGTGGAACAAGCCGGCGGGCGGCATCAGGTCGAGTGTCGCGCCGGCGCGGAGATGGTCATGGGCCCAGTTGGAGAACAGGCCGCCCGGCTGGCGCTTGATGAGAATGCGGAGCTCGCCGCGGCCGGCCTCGGCGCAGATGGAGTAGGAGCGGCGCACTTCGGCGCCCTCGATGCGGGCGCGGACGTTGACGTGCTGGCCCTGGGTGAAGCGGAAGGCATCGGCCAGCTCCGGCGGCAGGGCGAAGCGGACGGTGATGGCATCGCGGGTCTCGGGCCGAACCTCGGCGATCTGGAGCGTATGGTAGTGAGCCATGCGAGGCGAACCAGAAGTACTTTAGCGCAAATCGGGAGTGCGCGGACCGGCGGTCCGCGCGCCGGTCGGCGACCGGCCCCACGGCGGCCGGCCACCCTTCTCCGGGCCGGGATCCTCGTATGGTACTGGCAATTCTAGTGAGGTTTGAAGTAGTCGAAGGGCTCGAGGCAGGCGCGGCAGCGATAGAGCGCCTTGCAGGGAGTCGAGCCGAACTGGCTGAGGCACTCGGTGGCGGTGGCGCCGCAGTGGGGGCAGGCGACGGCGGGTGCAATTTCGACCAGCGGCGGTGCGATGCCGAACCGGTACAGCGCTTCCCTGCCCTTGGCGCTCAGCCAATCGGTGGTCCAAGGCGGTGCGAGGCGGGTGGTCAGGTGTACGTGCTGAACGCCATGCCGCTCGAGCGCGGCCTCAATGTCGCGGGCGATGACTGCCGTCGCCGGGCAGCCGCTGTAGGTGGGCGTCACGGTGACGTCCAGTTCATCGCCGTTCCACGCCACCTCGCGCACAATACCCAGGTCCACCACCGACACCACCGGCAACTCGGGGTCGGGAACCTCCTCCAGCCAAGCCCACACCTGGGCGAGCGGCGTCGCGTCTACCATTGGGCTCCCGGATAGGCACGCTGCAGAAACTGCATTTCGGCGAGCAGCGTTCCCAGTTTCTCGGTATGAATGCCCTGCTTCCCGCCCGACTGCATCCAGCGGTCGGCGGGCAGCGTGAGCCCGGCTTCCATGAACGCCTCCTGCACGAGCTCGAGCCAGGGAGCGCGCAGGTCGGCCAGATCGGCGAAGGCGGCATCGGCGGGGTCGGCGGTGAACATTTCGCCGGTAAAGGGCCAGAGGGCGTCGGCAGCGGTCTGCATGCGGCGGTGGCTCTCGGCGGTGCCATCACCCAGGCGCACCACCCAGAGGCGGCTGCGGCGCAGATGGTAGCGGACTTCGATCGAGGCCTTGGCCGCAATCTCCGCCACGCGGGCGTTGGGGTGCCCGGCAAGCGCGCCGAGCAGCAGTTCGTGCCAGGCGTCGAAATAGAACTGGCGCGTCATGGTGTGGGCGTAATCGCCGTTGGGTTGTTCCACCAGCAGCAAGTTGCGGAACTCACCCGCATCGCGCAGGAAGGCCAGGGCATCCTCGCCGCGGCCGGCGCCTTCCAACTCGCCCGCCAGGCTGAGCCACAGGCGCGCCTGCCCCAGCAGGTCGAGGGCGATGTTGGCGAGCGCGAGATCCTCCTCCAGCACCGGGCCATGGCCGCACCATTCGCCCAAGCGCTGACTGAGGACAAGATCGTTGTCGCCCAACCGCAGGGCAAACTCAAACTCGGCGGAGGGAGCCATGTTCAGAGGTTTTTGACCTCCGGCGGCACGTGGTAGAAGCCGGGGTGGCGATAGACCTTGCTGTTGGCGGGCTCGAACAGTGCGTCCTTGTCGGCGGGCGAACTGGCGGTGATCGCCTCGGACGGCACCACCCAAATGCTGAGACCCTCGTGGCGGCGGGTGTAGATGTCGCGGGCATTGGCGAGGGCGACGGCGGCGTCGGGGGCGTGGAGGCTGCCGACATGCTTGTGCGCCAGGCCGTGCTGGCTGCGGATGAAGACTTCAAATAGCATGGTCATCGGTTATCGGTCATCAGTCGTCGGTTTGCGGCGCTCCCACAGATAACTGATGACCGACGACTGACGACCGTTTTTTGGCGGCGTGGGCGTTGAGGGCTTCGCGGACCCAGCGGCCCTCGTCGTGGGCGCGGCGGCGGGTGTCGAGCCGGTCGCGGTTGCAGGGGCCATGGCCGCGGATCACCTGGCGGAACTCCTCCCAGTTGATGGGGCCGAAATCGTAGTGACCGCGCTCCTGGTTCCAGCGCAACTGGTCGTCGGGCACGCGCAGGCCGAGGTAGTCGGCCTGGGGCACGGTCTGGTCCACGAACTTTTGCCGCAGGCCGTCGTTGGAGATCAACTTGATCTTCCACTGCATGGACTGGGCCGAGTGGCTGGATTGTTCATCTGGCGGGCCAAACATCATCAACGACGGCCACCACCAGCGATTCAGCGCGTCCTGCGCCATGCTCTTCTGGGCGGTGGTGCCGCGGCAGAGCGCCAACAGCAGATCGTAGCCTTGGCGCTGATGGAAACTCTCCTCCTTGCAAATCCGCACCATGGCGCGCGCGTAGGGGCCGTAGGAGCAGCGGCAGAGTGGAATTTGGTTCATGATCGCCGCGCCATCCACCAACCAGCCGATGGCGCCGATATCGGCCCAGGTGAGGGTGGGGTAGTTGAAGATGCTGGAGTACTTTGCTTTGCCCGAGAGCAGGTCTGCAATCAGTTCGTCACGCGAGACGCCGAGCGTCTCACAGGCGCTGTACAGGTAGAGGCCGTGGCCGGCCTCATCCTGCACCTTGGCCAGCAGGATGGCCTTGCGCTGCAGCGTGGGGGCGCGATTGATCCAGTTGCCTTCCGGAAGTTGGCCCACGATTTCGGAGTGGGCATGCTGGGAGATCTGGCGCACCAGCGTCTGGCGGTAACTCTCCGGCATGGCGTCTTTGGGCTCGATTTTGACGCCTTCGTCAATGCGGCGCTGAAAGACGTCCTCGGCAACAGACTCCATAAGGCCATGATAAAGCAGGTACAGGCAGGCGGCGGAGAACGAATGTTGGCGCAGGCCCCAGCGCGGCTTTGCCACGCATCCCGCTTCGAGCGGCGGCGTCCGGTAGACTGGAGGGATGTTGACGCTGGGGTTGGATACGGCAACCGCAGAAGGCAGTGTGGCGTTGCTCAATGACGAAGACGTGATCGGCGAGCAGGGGCTGGGGCATGAGCGGTACGCGGTGGAGGTATTTGCGGCCATCGCACGGGTTCTGGGCGCCGCCGCATGCACCTTCACCTCGATTGGGCTGGTTGCGGTGACAGACGGACCCGGGTCGTTCACCGGGGTGCGCATTGGGCTGACCGTGGCCAAGGGCCTGGCCGAGACATTGCGCTTGCCCGTGGTGACGGCCTCAACGCTACGCGCGCAGGCGGCACTCGCGGGGGCTGGGGCGGGCCCGGTGCTGGCGGCGCTGGGGGCGGGGCGGGGTGAAGTTTACTACGGCATCTATGGCGACGGTGTTCTGGAGGAAGGACTGGAACTGGTGGCGCTCATGGCGGAGCGGCTGGCTGAGTTTCGCGGCCCAGCGGTCAGCGCCGATACACGGTTACAGCAGGCGCTGCCGGCGCTGGCACCGGTGGGGCCGTGGCTGGCCGGGGCGATGGGCCGGCTCGGGTACAAGGCATTCCGGGAAGGCCGCACCACGGATGCGCTAGCGCTGGACGCTCGCTATATCCGGCGATCTGACGCGGAGATGTTTGCCGGTGGGCGCTGAGGGCCGCGTCAGCATCCGCGCGGGAGTCGAGGTCGAGGCGGAAGCGCTCGCCCGGCTCTCGGCGGAATGTTTCGGCGCCGGCGCGTGGCACGAAGCCGACTTTGGCGAGGGCGACGGCCGTCTGCTGCTGGTTGCCCATCGTGGCGCTGACCTGGTTGGCTATGCCGTGGTGCAATGCGCGGCCGATCAGGCTGAGCTGCAAGCCATGGCCGTCAACCCGGCGGCGCGGCGAGGCGGCATCGGGCGGGATCTTCTGGAAGCCGCAGTTGCGGCGGCGCGGTGCGGCGGCGCCGCAACCATGTTCCTGGAGGTGAGGGAGAGCAACGCCGGGGCGCGGGCCTTTTATGGGCAAGCCGGTTTCCGCGTCTGCGGCCGGCGGGAGCGGTACTACCGCGAGCCGGCCGAAGCCGCCCTCCTCATGCTGCTTCCCCTGGGCTGAGGGGTTCAGGTCTGGACAATGCGCATGGCGTCTTTCAACTGCAGCTTCATTTTCTTGAGCCGCTGCGCTTCCATCAGCTCATCCGGGCTGGGATAGCGGCTTAGTTTTAGTTTTTCCAGTTGGGCGTCGAGCGCGGAGTGCTCGGCAGCGAGTCGCGAGAAGTCCTGGACAGGATCCAAAGCGATACCCTCCCAATGCACCAACAGCGATAAGCTAGCACCCTTCCCGCTCGGTTTCAAGCGCCTTGAAGCGGGTTGCCGGCGCAGCTTTTTGCTACGATCTATAGGCTTGGACGGGGCGCTCATCATCAACAAGGCGGCCGGGCTGACCTCGCATGACGTGGTGGCGCGAGCGCGGCGGATTTTGGGTGAACGCTCTATTGGCCATTTGGGCACGCTTGATCCAGCGGCCACGGGGGTGTTGCCGCTGCTGTGCGGGCGACTGACGCGGCTGGCGCAGTTTTTCCAGGACCGGGAGAAGGAATACCGGGGCGAAATCCGGTTTGGGTTCGCCACCGATACCTACGACGCCCAGGGCAGCCCGGTGGGATGGGTCAGCGAGGCAGCGCCAGCGCGGGAGGCGATCGAGCCGCTGCTCCCCAGGTTTCGGGGCAGGTATTTGCAGCAGCCGCCCCCATACTCGGCCAAAAAGCTCGCTGGGGTGCCCGCCTACAAACTCGCCCGGCGGCAGCAGCCGGTGGTGTTGGCGCCGGTTGAGGTCGAGGTGCGGGAATTGGAGATCGAGGGCCTGGAGGGCGACCGGATGCGTTTCAGGGCGGTCTGCAGCTCAGGGACCTACATCCGGGCCCTGGCGCACGACCTGGGCGGCGCACTGGGCGTGGGCGCGCACCTGAGCCGCCTGGAACGGGTGCGCGTGGGCGAGTTCACGCTGGCCGGCTCCCATACGCTCGAGGCACTCGATGCCATGGCCGGCGGCGGCAGCCTCGGCGAGGCGCTGGTGCCTGCCCGCGACCTGCTGCCGGAGCTGCCGGGCGTGGTCGCGCCCCTCGAAGCCATGGCCAAGATGATGAACGGCCAGCCCGCCAATCTACCCGAATTCAGCCGCGCAGTGCGGGTGCGGGTGTTTACGCCTGAGGGCAAACTGCTGGCCATCGCCAGGCGCGTGGCCGGAAGCTTGTTCCAGCCGCAAATCGTGCTGGGGCAAGCAAGAAGCAACAAGCAATAAGCAATAAGCAAAAGCTACGGCCCGGCGGTTGCCCGCCGGGCCGTAGCTGTAAGCCGCTTGCGCGGGGTTAGTTGACGTTCAGAGTGAGGGTTGCGGTGGTCGTGCCGGCGCTGGATTTCGCGCCCGAGTTGGTCGCCGCCGCCTTCACCAGGATGGTGTACTGGCCGGCCGGTGTCGGCGAGGCCGTGGTTGTGGACTGGTTGGGATTGACCGGGGTCGCAGCCACGCCGCAGCCCGCCATCACTACCACGGCCGCACCCATCATGCCGAACACCGCCCAGCGGCGCGCCTGACGGCGCAGGTCGCTGAACAGCATCAGCATGGCGAGCAGCGCCAAGGCGCCGAGGCCGCCCCAGAACAGGAATTTGCCATTGAACCACCCAAAGCCGGGAACCGCACCATGCACTGCCGCCACCGTGGTGGCGGTGACCGTAAGCGCCTGGGCGGCGCCGCCAGATGCGAAGGTCATCGAGCTGGGCGAGACCGCACAGGTGATGTTGGAGGACTGGTTAGTCACCGAGCAGCTCAGGGCCACGCTGCCGGCGAAACCCGTCTGGCCGACCGAGAGCGAGTAGGTGGCGGCCTGACCGGGAGTGACGGTGGCCGAGGTTGAGCCGGCCAAGGTTGAGCCGGATGCAGCCGCCGGCACAATCTGGACGTCTTCGCCGGTTCCGGTAAAGTCCAGCGTGGTGGCGTTGCCCTTGACGTCGGTCACGATGACGGCGCCAGTGATGGTGCCGGTCGTGGAAGGCGTAAAGGTAACGCTGATCGTGCAGGTCTTGCCCGCCGCCACGCTGGAACCGCAGGTGGTCGAGGCGGTGTAGTTGCTGCCGGTTATGCCGCCGGAAGCCACGATCGCGTTCTTTGTCGCGAGCAGGAACGCCGCAGTGCCTTTCGAATTGTCCACTGTGATCGTCTGGGAGGCCGAGGGCGCGCCCACGATCTGACCGGCGAAGGTCAAGGCAGCCGCCGGGGCCGCTGCTGCCGCCACCTGCGTCTTGCCGTCCGAACCCAACACGGTGTAGGTAACCGCCGGTGCGCCCGCGGTGCCGCTGAGGGCGGCGCTGGCGAGCAGGACCGGGGTCGTGGCCGTGCTGTTGACGTCCACGGTGGCCGTCTCGGCGCCGGCGGCGGTTGCAGCCGGGGCGTAGTTGACGCTGAACGTGCACGCACCGTTGGCGGTTGCGGTCGCCGCGGGAACACTAACGCAAGTGGCGCCGGTGTTCGTGAAGTCGGCGTTGTTCTTGCCGGCGGCGTCGAAGATGATCGCAACCGGCACGGCCGCGGCCGAGGTGTTGGTGACGGTCATCGTCTGGGCGGTGCCGCTGGCGCTCGGCGCCACGTTGCCGAAGTTGACTGTCGCCGGCGAGATGCTGATGCCGGTGGCGCTGCCGCCGGCGGTGATCGCCACCGACTGCGGCGAATCCGGCGCGTTGTCGGTGATGACCAAGTTCTGGGATTCATCCGCCGTGGTGGACGGGGTGAAGGTCACCGTGATAAGGCAGTTCGCACCCGGGGCGATGCCCTTGGTGGCGGAGGTGCAGGTGTCGGTTTCTTTGAAGTCGGCGGAAGTGGTCTTGCTGTCGAAGGCGATCGTGGAAACGGTCAGGGCCACGCCGCCGTTATTGGTGACCGTAACAATCTGGGAGATCGAGGCGGTCTTCTGCACTTGCGCCGGGAAGCTCAGCGCCTTGGGCGACAGGGTGGCGTTGGCCACGGTTTGAATCTCGCGAATGGCGCCGGCACAGCCGTCCGAGACGTAGACGTTGCCCATGCCGTCGGTGGCCAGGCCGCCCGGCACGGCACAGAAGGCCACATCGTTGGCGGCGCTGCCGTTGGCAAACAACGCGGTCACCGCCTTGCCGCTGCCGGTGAGCGCGGTGAGGGTGCCGCCGGCCAGCTCGTAGACCTGGTCGCCTGCCTTGCTCGACCCGGTGATGAAGGTGTTGCCGCTGGCGTCCATGGCCAAGCCGGTGGGCGTACCGATTCCGGTGGCGCCGTTGACGGCGTTGACGGTGCCGTTGCTGATTTCACGCACCTCGCCCGAGTCCTGATCGGCGAAGTAGACGTTGCCGCTGCTGTCGAGCGCGATCTGGCCATCGGCGCCGATTTCGGCGCTGAGCGCGGACTGGCTGTCGCCTTCCGTGCCCTCGGTGCCGTTGCCGGCGATGGTGTGGATGATGCCATCCTTGGCGGTGATCTCGCGGATGATGTAGCTGCCGGCGTCGCGGAAGAAGATGTTGCCGCTGCCGTCAACGGCGACCGAGGTGGGGTCGTTCAGCTCGGCCTCCAAGGCCGGCCCGTCATCGCCGCGGTTGTTATAGCAGTTGTTGGTCTTGCCGCAGGCAGCGCCGTTACCGGCGACGGTAAAGATGTTGTGGGTGGTGGCGGAAATTTCGCGCAGGACGTTGTTGCCGCTGTCGGCGAAGAAGATGTCGCCGGCGGCATCCACGGCCGCGCCCGCGGGGGCAGCGACGGTGGCCGCAGTGGCAGCGGCGCCGTCACCGGTGTAACCGGCGGTGCCGTTGCCGGCCAGGGCGGCGATGGTGTTGGCGCTGGTCGTTGCGCCCAGTACCACCGAGCGCAGCTCGTTGGAGTCGGAAACGATCAGGTTGCCGCTGGCGTCGATCGCGACGCTGGAGGGCGCCATTTGCGAGCCGACGGCCGCGCCGCCGTCGCCGCTGGTGCTGGCCAAGCCATTGCCGGCCACCATGGTTGGGGTGGCGGAGGGGTTGAACACGGCGAATGCCGGGGCATCGGCCACGGTCACATTGGTGCCGGAGGAATTCACCTGCAGGCCGCTGGGGCCGAGGTAAAGTCCGGTTCCGGTGCACTTGGTGTTGGTGCCATTGAGCGGTTGGCACGGGTTGCCGGTCACGGTAGTGACGGCACCGGCCGCAGCCTTGCGCACGGAGAAGCCGTCGGTGAAGAACACGTCGCCGGCGGTGTCCAGCGCAATGGCGCCGTCCGGGGTGATGGCGGTCGTGGTGACGGCACCATCAGCCGAATCGCCCAAAGTGCCGGTGCCCGCCACAACGGTCAGAACGCCGGGGTTGGTGGCGGCGGCGGGGTTGGTGATTTCCCAGATAACCGCGTCGGCGGTGTCGGCGACATAGAGGTTGCCGCTGGCGTCAAGGGCAATGCCAGCGGGCGAGCCGATGGCGGTCTTG
>JBOGKJ010000155.1:0-16657 GCA_050745565.1 Terriglobales bacterium
GCGCGCCGCCGCTTCGCAGCACGGCAATGCCACGCTCAGCGCCAGCCTGGCCAAGTTCGGCGGTGGCCGCGGCGGACGCGGCGGTTTCGGCGGCCGCGGCCGCGGCGCGCCGGCGCCCGGAGCCCTGCTGCCCTTCAGCACGCTCAACAGCGAGTTCGACGGCATCGTCAGCACGCAGCAGGTGGGCATTGACGAGGCGCCGACGCAGGCCATGGTTGACACCTGGGAGGCGGACTGCCGCAGCTACAACGCGACGGTCACGGCCTGGAACACGCGGCTGACCCGCAGCGCCTTGCGGCCCCTGGGCGCGCCGCCGGCGCAGCCCATCCGCCCGGGCTGCAGCTTTGCCCCAGCGGCCAAGGCCACTCCAGCCGCGCGGTAGCCGCGCGGCTGGAGTGGGCCGTGCGCACCAAGTCCTCGTTCAGTCGCCGCGAGGGCCGCCGGCCACGCGCGCGAGTTCCACGAGCATCAGCGGCTTGAGGATTGAGCCGCTCGCCCGGACGCGCGCCAGCGTGGCATCAAAATCGCCCCATGCTACCGAAGCCACGTAGTCCACCAGGTTGGGCTGGGGCTCTTGGCCCCGCGGCAGCATTCCGAGCGGCGCACGCTCGTGACGCACAAGCCACTGCGCGCGCTGTCCCGGCGCTACGCCGCTATACTCGATGTCGCTCTCATTGACCGCTGCAAACAGGTGATCCAATACGATCCGGGACCAGGTACTGGCCTCGCCGGGCTTTCCAAGCTCATCAAAGTCGTAAGGCATGGTGGCGACCGCAGCCAGATTACCCGTCCACAGGCTGGAGTCCTGCCGTAACCCGGCCTGTACCGCGCGCAAGGTCTGAAGGGCAGCGCTGAGCTGCGCCTTCGTTGGAGTCGAGACGCCAGCATATACCGCGGGGCCATCGAACAAGGCGCCGACCGATTCCACTTCCCGGGCCAACGCACTGGGGGCGGCGGGCTGGGCAGGCTGCGGCACAACGTTGCGATTGCAGCCTGCGGTGGCGTACTGCCCCTGCAGAGACGCGGCGCGGTTGTCATGTTCGGCCATGAGCACCGAGACAGCCAGTGAGGCGGTTTCGCAGGGGAAGTGGCCGATCCGGAGCGCGGCCTCTTGCTCGGCGGCCAACACCTGGTCAGGCTTGAGCTGTTGAGGGCTGCCGGAAAACTGCCAGAGGACATTGGCCCAAATCCGGTCGAGGCCAGCATCAGCGCGGCGGGCCAGATCCATCCTATGGTTGGGCTCAGCTCTGGAGATATGGTTGACGGCGCGAATCTCGACGGCAGCCTTGATTTGCTCAGTGTCAGGCGACTCCGGCAAGGCGAGCGCCTCGGCGAAGGCTAATTTCCAATCTATGACAGCTTGTGGAACTATTCCATCGGGCTCCCACTCGTCGTTGGAAGCGATGACCGCCTGCAATGCCACCTGCGCGGCTTTCGGCCAGGTCTGCGCCGCTGCCTGGCGGGCCTCGTCGTGCAGCGGCTGGACCAACCCGCGATGGTCCTGAGCCGAAGCCGCTTGCGGCTTGGGCCTTCCGCCCAGCAGGAGTAACAGAGCGGCGGCGGGCAGAATCATCTCGGTCGAGTGTAGCACCGTGCGGCGGATGGCCTAGGATGAATACAGGAGGCCGCGATGTTTTGCTTTGACGCGCAGGTGTCGAGCGCCATGCCGTGCGGGCCGTTGTCGCCCGCCGAGCTCGAAATGGTCGGGCGCTGGTGGCGGGCGGCGAACTATTTGACCGTCGGGCAGATCTACCTGCGCGACAACCCGCTGCTGCGGGAGCCGCTGCGGGCGGAGCAGATCAAGCCGCGGCTGCTCGGGCACTGGGGGACGTCGCCCGGGCTCAATTTTATTTACGCGCACCTGAACCGGCTGATCCGGCTGCGGAATCAGGATGCGATATTTCTGGCTGGGCCCGGGCACGGCGGGCCGGCGGTGCTGGCGAGCGTCTATCTCGAGGGGACGTACTCGGAGGTGTATCCGGAGGTGAGCCGCGACGAGGCCGGGCTGCTGCGGCTGTTCCGGCAGTTCTCGACGCCGGGTGGAGTGCCGAGCCACGTGAGTGTGCCGACGCCGGGCTCGATCCACGAGGGCGGCGAGCTGGGCTACGTGCTGACGCATGCCTTCGGCGCCGTCATGGACAACCCCGGGCTGCTGGCGGTGGCGGTGGTGGGCGACGGCGAGTTCGAGACCGGGCCGCTTGCGGGTTCGTGGCGCAGCATTGACTTTCTGCACCCGGAAAAAGATGGCGCGGTGCTGCCCATCCTGCACCTGAACGGCTACAAGATCGCCAACCCGACGCTCGCCGGCCGCACGCCGGACGCGCAACTCGAACAGTTCTTTTGGGGCCTGGGCTACGAGCCCCACCTGGTGGCGGGCGACGAGCCGGAGGCCATGCACCAGGCCTTCGCCGCTACGCTCGAACGCTGCCATGACGCGCTGCGCGATCGGGCGCGGCTGCCGGGGCGGCGGCGTTGGCCGGTGATTCTGCTGCGCTCGCCCAAGGGCTGGACTGGTCCCAAGGAGTGGCACGGCCTGCCGATCGAGGGCACGTTCCGCGCGCATCAGGTGCCGCTCACCGCCGTGCGCAGCGACGAGGCGCAACTGGCGGCGCTCGAGCAATGGATGCGCGCCTACAAGCCCGAAGAGCTGTTCGATGACCGGGGCGCGGTGGCCGCCGACCTCGCCGCCTGGGCGCCAGAGGGCGACCGCCGCATGGGCGCCTCGCCACACGCCAACGGCGGGCGGCTGCTGCGTCCGCTGACCATACCCGACTGGCGCGCGCACGCGCTGGCGGTGCCCGCGCCGGCGACGGTCGAGCACGAGTCCACGCGGCAGTTGGGCCTGATGCTGCGCGACATACTGGCGGCCAACGCCGGCGGCAACGTTGGCGCGGGGCGCGATCCGCTTGCGCCCAACTTCCGTGTGTTCTCCCCGGACGAGTTGGCCTCCAACCGGCTCGATGCCACACTCGAGGTCACCCGGCGCCGCTTCGAACTGCCCATCCTGCCGATTGACGACCGCCTGGCGCCCGACGGGCGCGTGCTCGAGGTGCTGAGCGAGCACCTGTGCGAGGGATGGCTCGAAGGCTTCCTGCTCACCGGGCGGCACGGGTTGTTCGCCAGCTACGAGGCGTTCGCCATGGTGGCAGCCTCGATGATCGTGCAGCACACCAAGTGGCTGGAGGCGGCGCACAGCCTGACGTGGCGCGCGCCCATCGCCTCGCTCAACATTCTGCTGACCTCGACCTGCTGGCGACAGGACCACAACGGCTTCAGCCACCAGGGCCCGGGGCTGATTGACGTGATGCTGTCGAAGCGCGGCACCGTGGCGCGGATCTACTTTCCGCCCGACGCCAACACCCTGCTGGCCATCGCCGACCACTGCTTCCAGACGCGCGGCACCGTCAACCTGATCGTGATTGACAAGCAGCCGGAGTTGCAGTGGCTGGCGGCCGATGCCGCCGCCGAGCACGTCGCGCGGGGGGCGTCCACGTGGGAATGGGCAAGCACGCCCGGCGCCGCGGCGCCCGCTGCGGGCGCCGCCAT
This sequence comes from Terriglobales bacterium, assembly GCA_050745565.1. GTDB lineage: Bacteria > Acidobacteriota > Terriglobia > Terriglobales > SCQP01 > SCQP01. The sequence goes on from JBOGKJ010000155.1 coordinate 3,547, forward strand.
GGCCGAGGTGGACGTCGTGCTCGCTTGCTGCGGCGACATTCCGACGCTCGAGACCGTGGCCGCGGCCTGGTGGCTGCGCCGCAACGCGCCCGAGCTGCGCGTGCGCGTCGTGAACGTCGTGGACCTGATGTGCCTGTTTCTGCCCGAGGTCCACCCGCACGGGTTGAGCGAGGAGCGCTTCGCCGAACTGTTCACAGTGAGCAAGCACGTGGTGTTCGCCTTCCACGGCTATCAGCGCGCGGTGCACGAGGTCATCCACGGGCGTCCGCACCCGGAGCGTTTTCACGTGCGCGGTTTCAGGGAGCAGGGCACGACCACCACCCCGTTCGAGATGGTGGTGCTGAACGAGATGTCGCGCTTCCACCTGGCGGCGGAGGCGGTGAAGCGGGCGTTGCCCGACGCCACACTCCAGCAGGCGCTGGTGGCCGCCTGCGCGCATGAGGTGGACGAGGCCCGCGCCTACGCGCGCCGGGAGCTCACCGACCCGCCGGAGATTGCCGATTGGCGCTGGAAGTGAGGAAAGAGTTGCTAGTGGCTAGTGGCTAGTGGCGGACGGGCGCTGGCGGATGAGGGGCCGACATTCGCAGCCACAGAAGCCGAGCGTCAGACGCGGCCAAAGCTGCGCCGCCGTGGCGGGGTTCGGGGCGGTCGCCAGTTTGACGGCGAGTGCGCCCAGTTGCTCGGGGCTGAGGTGGGCGCCGCGGCATTTGGGCCTCTTCGGTACCGGAGTGTGGCGAGCAATACTTTGATTTTAGTCTGCGCAGCGGCGGGATCTGCGATATCGGCATGCTCTTGGGAGTTGGCCTCGTGTTGCCCGCATGAGTCGGCGGCGCACTGAACAGCTTCAGCCGGATCGGGCATTTGACAAGTGTTAGGTTACGGGCTACAGTGGTGCAGGTGAGGATGCGAAGCTTCCTCCACAAGGGCTTGAAGAAGCTTTACGCGGACGACGCCAACAAGGGCGTGCCGCCAGATGCGGCGGACAAGCTCCGCAAGATGCTTGCCTTCCTGGACGACATGGAAGACCCCGAAGAATTGCGGATGCTACCTTCATGGAGGGCGCATATCTTGACAGGCGACCGCAAGGGCGCGCGGAGCCTGAGAGTTACGGCCAATCGGCGGTTGACCTTCCGTATCGACACGGCCGAACGCGAGATTTACGACGTGAATTTAGAGGACTACCACTAGGCCAAAGGAGAAGAGACGATGCCCATGAGGAACCCGCCCCATCCCGGGAGTTTCATTCGGACCGAGATTGTCGAGGCCGCAGGCTTGACGGTCACGGCGGCGGCGATAGCACTGCGCGTCTCGCGGCCGGCATTGTCCAGTTTGCTCAATGGCAAGGCGGATCTCTCCGGGGATATGGCGCTCCGCATTGAGAAAGCCTTTGGCGTGAAAATGGACACGCTGATGCGTATGCAGTCGTCTTACGACATTGCCGAAACCCGCAAGCGTGAAAACGACATCAAGGTGCGGCGTGTTCGATTACTTGCGGGTACTCACTAGGCCGACGCAGAAGCAGTTGCCAGTTGCCAGTTGCCAGCAAGCTCACGGGCGCGGCCCCCGGCAGGCGACTATTTTTTCACGAAATAGGCGGCGTTGATCTGGGTGAAGTTGGTCCACTTCTCGGGCAGGTCTTCCTGGGCGAAGATGGCGGCGACGGGGCAGACCGGGACGCAGGCGCCGCAGTCGATGCACTCCTGGGGGTCAATGAAGAGTTGGGTATCGGCCGCGAAGCTGGGTTCGTCCTTGCGGGGGTGGATGCAATCCACCGGGCAGGCGTCCACGCAGGCGGTGTCCTTTACTCCGATGCAGGGTTCCGCAATAACGTAGGCCATGGCTCAAGTCTAGCGCCGAGGCGGGAGCCTCGATCGTGACCTAAGTCACGGCCCGGCCGGCGGCCGGGCTGCGGGTCGGCGACCCGCCCCACATCGCGCTGCCCGGGCTGCGGCGCTGCTGCTAGCGCGGGGCGAGGGCGACGAAGCGGGCGCGTCCGCGGGCGAGGGGGCGGGGGTCGCCGTCGCGGCGGCGGATTTCGGCGCGGGTGTGCAGGTTGCGGCCCTCGCGGCTGACCTCCTCGGCTTCGACCGTGATGGCGAGGCCGGCGGGGATGGGGCGGAGGTATTCAACCTGCAGCTCGGCCGTGACAGCGCGGACGTCGCTGAAGCGCGAGAGTTTGCCCATGGCCTCGTCCAGCAGCAGCGCGATGACGCCGCCGTGCAGCATGCCTTGGCTGCCCTGCAGCTCGGGGCCAAAGTTGAACTCGCCCAGGACGCGGCGGCGGGCGTGGTCGAGCGTGAAGGTCAATTGCAGGCCGCGGGGATTGGCGCCGCCGCATCCGAAGCAGGCGTTGTCGGGGCGCGGCTCGAGCCGTTGCATTGATTGGCGCGGGCCTCTGGCGGCTGCGCCGCCATCCCGCTTATCCCTGCTTGCGTCGGCGCTGGGCGCGCCGCCGCTCGCATGTAAGGGCGTGGCGACGTCCCCAGTCGTCGGCTGAGCCGGCGACAGTGCGGGCGTGGGAACGTTTTCTTCCATCACTCCATACTAACCAAAGGCCAACAACCAATAACCAATAACCTTGTTTTCAATGCAGCGGCAGGCTGAGCACCAGGTGCAGGAAGGGCTGCGGGTAGACCCCGATCCAGACCAGCATCACCGTGAGCACGCCCAGCACCCAGCCGGCAATGCGCGGCATGGCGAGGGCGAGCGGGCCATCGGCGGGGACGAGTTCGGGCTGCGCGGCAAAAAGGGTCACCACGATGCGCAGGTAGTAGAACAGGCCGATGACGCTGGTGATGATCAGGACCAGCAGCAAGAGCCAGAGCGCCGCGGTGGCGCCGGCGGCGACGACGTAGAACTTGGCGATGAAGCCGGCGGTGAGCGGGATGCCGGCGAGCGAGAGCAGCATCAGCGTGAACACCAGCGCCAGCCAGGGGCGGCGCCAGAACAGGCCGCGGTAGTCGTCCATGCGGTCGGGCTCGGTGCCGCCGGTCGAGAGCGCGGCGATGATGCCGAAGGCGCCGAGGGTGGTGATGAAGTAGGCCAGGAAATAGAAGCCGACGGCGGCGGCGGCCATGGCGCGCGAGGCGCTGGCGGCCTCGAAGGCGACCAGCAGGTAGCCCATGTGGGCGATGGAGGAGTAGGCCAGGATGCGCTTGACGTTGGTCTGGCGCAGGGCGAGGAGGTTGCCGACGATCATCGAGGCAATCGCGAGCACGGTGATGATCATCATGGCGCGGTGGGAGTGGGCGCCGCCGAGCATATAGAAGAAACGGATGAGGACGGCAAAGATGCCGGCTTTCGAGGCGGTGGCGACGAAGCCGGTGACCGGGGCGGGGGCGCCCTGGTAGACGTCGGGCGTCCAGAGATGGAAGGGGACGAGGCCGAGCTTGAATCCGATGCCGACCAGGACCAGCGCCAACCCAGGCACCAGCAGCACCTCGAGACCGCCACCCTGGCCGACGGGCAGCGCGCCCGCCAGCGGGCCAAACTCCATGGTGCCGGTCGCGGCGTAGATGAGCGCCATGCCAAATAGCAGGAAGGCCGCCGAGGAGGAGGCCAGCACCAGGTACTTGATGCCGGCTTCGAGCGGCAGCCGATGGCGGTGCGGATAGGCATTGAGGCCGTAGAGGCTGATGCTCAGGATTTCCAGGCTCAGGAAGAACGATGCGAAGTGGGCGCTGGCGGCGAGTACGGCGGCGCCGAGGGCGGCGAGCAGCAATAAGATGTAAAACTCTTCGGGCCTTGGCGCGGGCCCCTGGGCTGCGCCGCCGCGCATCCCGCTTATGCTCGGCTGAGCCGGGGCCCCATGAGCCCCAGCCCAGCCTGCGCCTGGCTCCTGGGCGTGACGCGCTGGGACGCTTGCGCTGGCGCGCATCGCGCTTGTGCTGAACTGGGCCGGGGCCTCTCCGGCCTCAGCCCGACTGGCGCCTGGCTCCTGCTGCCGGTTGAGGTAGTCGTAGGCGAACAGAGCGACGACGAAGCCGGCGCCGGCAATGAGGCCGAAGAAGAAGAGCGCGTAGCCGTCCACCGTGAGCAATTGGGTGGCGGCGACGGGCGTGACGCGGCTGGCGGGCCAGAGGCTCCAGATGGAGAGGGCGAAGCCGACCAGGGTGATGATGAGCGTCAGGCGGTGGCTGCGGCGGAAGGCGATGGCCACCATGGCGACGATGGCGGCGGCGCCGAGGATGATGAGTGGGGCGATGGCGGTCCAGGCCTGTGGGGTCACGGGCGGCCTCCGCTGGAGTGGGTCGGGTCGCTGACCCGCGCTCGGTCAGCGACCGGCCTCACGAAAACCGGAGAGTGCGCCCGAGCAGAGGCGGGGTGGGCGGCGGTGCGAGCGTCCCAGCGAGCGACGCCCAGAGGCCCCCGCCGGGCAATGTCCAGCATGACGGGCGCGCCGCTGACGGCCTGCTCGATGTTGGCGAGGGCGGGGGCGGCCACATCGAAAACCGGCTGGGGATAGAGGCCGAGCCAGAGCAGGATGGCCATCATGGGGACGAGCATCAGCGCTTCGCGGCCGAGCATGTCGGGCACGCGCCAGCCGTGGCGGTTGGGGCCATGGAAGGCGCGCTGGACGAGCTCGACGCCGTAGAAGGTCGAAACCAGGATGCCGATGGCGCCAGCGATGGCGAGGCCGACCGAGATGTGGAAGGTGCCGAGCAGGATCAGGAACTCGGCCACGAAGTTGCCGAGGCCAGGCAGGCCGACGGCGGCGAGGGCGAAGAACAGTCCGGCGCCCGAGAGGCGCGGGATGACCTCCCAGAGCCCGTTCATGCGGCCCATCTCGCGCGTGTGCAGACGTTCCTGCAGCACGCCGGCGAGCACGAAAAGCGCGCCGGTTGAGAAGCCGTGGCAGAGCATTTCGAGGATGACGCCCTCAAGCGCCCAGCGCGCGGCCGCTGCGCCGGCGGCGGTGCCGGAGGCGGCGCCGACGGCGGCGGCGAAAATGCCGAGCAGCACAAAGCCCATGTGGCTGACCGAGGTGTAGGCCACCAGGCGCTTCATGTCGGTTTGGGCGTAGGCCTGCAGGCCGCCATAGATGATGCCGATGGCGGCGAGGATCATGGCCACCGGCGCCCAGGCGCGGGCGGCGTGCGGAAACAGCGGCAGCGCGAAGCGCAGCAGGCCGTAGGCGCCGGTCTTCAGCAGCAGGCCGGCGAGGATGACGCTGCCGGCGGTGGAGGCCTCGGTATGGGCGTCGGGCAGCCAGGTGTGGAAGGGGAACATCGGCAGCTTCACCATGAAGGCGGCGAAGAAGCCGAGCATGATCCAGAGCGCCGTCGAGGGGGCGAGCGGGGTGTGCAGCAGCGCGGCGTACTCGAAGGTGAACACGCCGCTCGCGGCGTGGTGGGCGAGGTAGAGGGCCAGGATGGCGATCAGCATCAGCAGGCCGCTGAGCTGGGTGAAAAGGAAGAACTTCACCGCGGCGTACTGGCGCCGCTCGTGGCCCCAGATGGCGATGAGAAAGAACATCGGCACCAGCATGAGTTCCCAGGCGAAGTAGAACAGGAACAGATCCACGGCCAGGAACACGCCGGCGATGCCGCACAGGATCCACATCAGGTTGAAGTGAAAAAAGCCGATGCCGGTGCGGATATCGCGCCAGGAGGCGAGCACGGAGACCATGCCCAGGAAGAAGGTCAGCAGCAACAGCAGCAGGCTGAGGCCGTCGAGCGCGAGGTGGAACCGGATGCCGAAGCTGGGAATCCAGTTCCAGTCGAGTTGAACCATCCAGTGGCCGCCGTTGCCGGCGAGGAAGGCGGAGGCGGGGTGCGTCAGCCACAGCTCGAGCGCGATGACGAAGTCCACGGCGCAGGCGATGAACGAGATCCAGCGCGGAGCCTGGTCGCTCCAGCGCGCGGCGAGCGCGGCAAGAGATCCGGCGGCGGCGAGGATGACGAGGAGCCAGAGCAGGATCATTTAACCATCCCCAGAATCACGAGCAAGATGGCGCCGGCGGCGATCCAGCCGGCGTAGCGGCGGAGGTAGCCCGACTCGGTCGGGGCGAGCAGGTGATAGAAGCCGCGGCAGGCGGCGCCGACACCCTCGAAGGCGCGGTCCACGACATCGCCCTTGTTGACGCGGGCGAAGGCGATGGTGGGCCGGACGAGGGCTTGGTCATAGAGCCAGTCCATGCCCCAGTCGCTGAACCAGTAGCGGCGGAGGCCGCGCGGGAAGGCGCCCGCCATGAGCGCCTCGGTGAGCGAAGGTTTTTGCAGGTAGAACAGCCAGGCGAGGTAGAGACCGGCAAAGAAGACGATGGCGGCAATGATCTCGCTGAGGGGCTCAGTCAGGCCGCTGGGGCGGGCTAGGTCGAGCATGGGCAGCGCCGGGGCGAGGAAATGGCTGAGCAAGGCACGGCCGCCGAAGGCGGCGGGCAGATCGAAGAAGCCGGCGAGCATGGAGAGGAAGGCGAGAATCGCCATGGGCCACTGCATGCGCGGGCCGGGCAGAGGCGCGGGCCGGGGGTTGCGCTCAGCACCGTAGAAGACGACGAAGATCAGGCGGAAGATGTAGAGCGCGGTCAGGAAGGCGCCGAGCAGAGCTCCCGCCCACAGGCCGGCGCTGCCGCCAACGGGGTAGCCGGTGCTGGCCCACGCCTGCCAGATGATCAGACCCTTGCTGTAGAAGCCGGCGGTGATCAGCGGCAGGCCGGCGAGCGAGGCGCCGGCGAAGACGAAGCACCAGAAGGCAAGCGGCATTTTGTGGCGCAGGCCACCCATTTTGAAGATGTTGTGCTCCTCATCGAGCGCCTGGATCACGACCCCGGCGGCCAGGAACAGCAAGCCCTTGAAAAAGGCATGGACGACGAGGTGGAAGATGGCAGCCGACCATGCGCCGACGCCCAGGGCCAGAAACATGTAGCCGATCTGACTGATGGTGGAATAGGCGAGGATGCGCTTGATGTCGTCCTGGGCGAGCGCGCTGCAGCCAGCCAGCAACAGGGTCGCCAGGCCGATGATGGCAACCGCCAACATGGCGGCGGGCGCGAGGGTGTAGAGCACGTGAGTGCGGGCGATGAGGTAGACGCCGGCGGTGACCATGGTGGCGGCATGAATCAGCGCGCTGGTGGGCGTGGGGCCGGCCATGGCATCGGGCAGCCAGGTTTGCAGCGGGAGCTGTGCGGACTTGCCGACCGCGCCGCCGAGCAGCAGGAAGGCGGCAACCTCGGCGACGGCCGCACCGGCATGCCAGTGGGCGGCGGCGCGCTGCATCAGCAACTGAATGTTGAGCGTGCCCAGGCGGTCAAAGAGCAGGAAGAGGCCGAGGATGAAGGCGGTGTCGCCGGCGCGGGTGACGATGAACGCTTTGCGGCCGGCGAGGCCATTGACTTCGTCGCGGTACCAGAAGCCGATCAGCAGGTAACTGCACAGCCCGACGCCTTCCCAGCCGAGCAGCAGCAGGAGCAGGTTGTTGGCCAGCACCAGGGTCAGCATCGAGGCTACGAACAGGTTCATGTAGCCGAAAAACCGGGCGTAATTTGGCGCGGGCCCCTGTGTGGCTTCGCCACCCATCCCGCTTACGCCTGCGAGGGGCGGGGCGACCCCGCCCCTCGCATGAGAGTGCGAGTCATCCGCTTCACTTGCCGGCTGCGCCGGCGACAGTTGCGGCGCGGCCGCTTTTCTCTGGACGCCCTCCCGCTGGTCGGGCTGCGGCCGGGATTCGCTTGGCGGCAACGCGCGCCCGCTCTGCTCAGGGCGCGTCCAGGTTGCCTCGTTTCGCAGCCCTTCGCGCCGAGTTTGCCCGAAGTGCAAACGGCGCGACTCCCGCGACAGGCCCGCCAAGTTTCGGGTGCGGGGCGCGCGGCGAAGCCGCACTGGGGCCCGCGCCAAATCAGAACGTTATCTGCTAGACTGTCGTGCAGGAGGTGGATGTATGGCCTTGAAGCAAGCACGGCAGATTGCGCTCGGTACGCTGGCTCTGGGGATTTTGCTGGCCGCCGCGGCGGCCGCCCAGCAGCCCGCCATTCCAGTGACCCAGCTCAAGGCGGGGCAAAAGGCCCCCGACTTCACGCTGCTCGACAACCACTTCCAGCCCGTGAAGTTGAGCCAGTTCCGCGGCAAGAGCAGCGTCGTGCTGGCGATTTATGTGCTGGCGTTCACGTCGGGTTGAAAACAGGAACTTCAAGGCTATCAGGCTGATAGCCCAAAATTGCAGCAAGCGGATACGGTCGTTCTGGGCATGAGCATGGACTCGCCGGCGGCCAACAACGCCTTCGCCAAGCAGATTGGGGTCACCTTCCCCCTGCTGAGCGATCCCGGCGGCACCGTCGAGCACAGCTACGGCGTCCTGATCAAAAATCAGGACTTCAAGGGCGTCTCCTTCGGCCTGGCGCGGCGCACGACGTTTGTCATTGACAAGCAAGGCATCATCCGCCACGTCGAGGTCAGCACGACCGCGCTGAACCCGAACAACGCCGTCACCTTCTGCCTGACGGCGGCGCACAAGCCAGGCAAGTAAGCGTGCGGCCGCCGTGCGGGCACCGCCGCTAGGACTTCTCGACCGGCGCCAGAAACGTCCGCTCTTCGCGCAGGATCAGACGCTTCTGCACCGCGAACGCAAAGTTCTTTTGTGCCGCCGCATCGCCGGCCAGCCGCCGTTGATACAGTTCGTAATCGGCCAGGCTGCGGGTGGAGATCAATCCATAGGCGATGTCATTGGTGCCGACATCGGGCATGAAGTACCCGACGAGTTGCCCGCCGCAGCGGGGGATGATTTCGCCCCACGTCGCCGCGTACTCGTGAAAGGCGGCCCGCTGAAACGGGTCAATCTGATAGCGAATGAAGCAGGTGATCACGGCTGAGTTCTCCTTTTGGCCGCGCGAACCGGCGGCTCGCCCCGGCAGCAGCAGCACTCCGGCCGCGCCCAGCAGGCGCAAGGCCGAGCGGCGTGTCAGCGGCGTAGCAATCATGCCGGCCAGTATGCATCCTGGCTGGTGCGACGCTTCGCTTATCATCAAACTATGACGGCACAGGACAATCAGCCGGCCCGCCTTGCCCATGTCGGCGCCGCCCTTGGCGCTCCCGCACGCGCCCGCATTCTGCTGGAACTGCTCGACGGCCGTCCACGTTCGAGCACGGAACTGGCCGCCATTGGCAATGTCGGCGCCCCGACCGCCAGCGCCCACTTGCGCCGCCTGCTGGCGGCGCGCCTGGTCGTCGCCGAGGTCAATGGCCGCCATCGCTACTACCAACTCCGCGATGCGAGCACGGCCGCTTGGCTGGAGGCCGCCTGCGTGATGGCCGCTCAGGGCGCCCCCAACCCCCGACCCAGCCCGGGCGCGCCCATGTCCGAGCTGCGCGCCGCGCGCAGTTGCTATGACCACCTGGCCGGCATTTTGGGCGTGAGGCTGCACGAGCGCCTGGTCGCGATGGGTTGGCTGCGCCGCACCGCTGCCCGCGATTTTTCGCCCACCCCCTCCGGCGAGCAAGCGTTCACTGCGCTCGGCATTGACCTCGCGGCAGCCCGCGCCGCCCACCGCCAGTTCGCCTTTGGCTGCCTCGACTGGACCGAGCGCCGCTGGCACCTCGCCGGTGCTCTGGGCGCCGCGTTGCTGGCACTCATGCTGCGCCGCGGCTGGTTGCGCCGCGAACTCGATTCCCGCGCCCTCGAACTTACCCGCACCGGCCGGCGCGTTCTGCAGGCGCGCCTCGGCCTCGAACCATAACCCACCGCAGCCCGACGCCCCGAGCTAATTGCCAATCGCTAATCGCTTCCTATGAGCCCCGCCCGTCGCAATGAACTGTTGACCGCGCGCCTCCGGCTGCGCCGCTGGCAGGCGGCCGACCGCGCGCCGTTCGCGGCCTTGAATGCCGACCCGCGCATAAGCGAGTTCCTGCCCACGCCGCTCACCCCAGCGGCCAGCAACGCCTGCATCGCCCGCGCCGAGGCCCACTGGCGCGAAATGGCTTCGGCCTGTAGGCGGTCGAACTCGTCGCCGACCGCCGGTTCCTCGGCTACATCGGCCTCCTGGTGCCGCCGTTTCAGGCGCAACTCACGCCCTGTGTCGAGATCGGCTGGCGCCTGGCGGCGTCGCCCTGGGGGCGAGGCTTCGCCACCGAAGGCGCCCGCGCCGTCGTGGACAACGCCTTTGCCACGCTGCGATTGATGGGCGCGGGCCCCTACCCCTGCTCGCTGAGACGCTCACAGCGTCGTGCCCGCACTCGAAGAGCTGTGGAGCGCCGGCCCGGGTCCCGGCGAGCCCAAGGGGGCGCGAGCGGCATCGCGCTACGTCAGAATCGCGGTTGCTGTGGTCACCCGAACTGCCGCGAGGCGCCGGCCGGCGGCCGGCGCGCGGGTCGGCGACCCGCCCCACGGGAGGCGGCGCCGGTCGGAAGGCTGCTGGATTTGCCACACCTACTTTGATTCGGCCCTGGAGGGGGGTCGCGACGTTTCGTTTACCGGGAGCGTTGAAAGCGCCACTGGCGCTTTCACCCCGTTGGAATTCCGCGGCCCTTCGCGCCGATTTTGCCCCCAGTGCAAACGGCGCGACTCCCTCGAATCGCCTGCAGCCGCAACTTGCCTTATAATCCCGGCCATGCGGCAGACCAACTGGCTGATGCGTGTGGTCGGATTAACTTTACTGTTCCTGGCGGCGGGCGCGGGGGCGCAGTCCTTGCAAGTTCCGGGCCTGCAGGCGCCGGTGACCATCCGGCGCGACCGCTGGGGCATCGCCCACATCTATGCCCGAAACGAGCACGATCTGTTCTTTGCCCAGGGCTACAACGTCGCCTCCGACCGGCTTTTCCAGCTCGAGCTCTGGCGCCGGCAGGCCACCGGAACGCTGGCCGAGGTCCTCGGCCCCGCCTACCTGCAGCGCGACATTGGCAACCGCCTGTTTCAGTATCGCGGCGATCTCACCCAGGAACTGAACTGGTATCACCCCCACGGCGCCGCCATCGTGCAGGCGTTCGTGGACGGCGTCAACGCTTACATCGCCCGCACCGAGCGCGACCCGGCGCTGCTATCGCCCGAGTTTGCCACGCTCGGCCTCAAGCCCGGCCGCTGGACGACGGCGGTGGTCATTTCGCGCTTCAACGGCCTGCTCGGCAACGTGACCCAGGAGATCAACATCGCCGGCGCGGTGCGCGCCGTTGGCGCCGCCCAGGTTGAAGAACTCGAGAATTTCCAACCCCAGCCCCCGAGTCTGAAGCTCGACCCGCAACTCGCAAACGTCCCTTTCGGCCGCGGCGTGCTGGCCCTCTACAACGCCTTCCGCCGACCCTTGCGGCTAAGTAGCATTGCCAGCGCGGCGCGTGGCCGCGCGGCGGCGGACGCCTGGCCGACGCCATTCGACCTCGAGCGCCGCCTGCAGACCATCGGCAGCAACAACTGGGTGGTGGCGGGCGCGCGCACCGCCAGCGGCCATCCGCTGATGGCCAACGATCCGCATCGCGCGCAGGGGGCGCCCTCGCTGCGCTACTGGGTCCACCTGGTCGCGCCCGGCTGGGACGTGATTGGCGCGGGCGAGCCGGCGCTGCCCGGCGTCTCCATCGGCCACAACCAGTACGGCGCCTGGGGGCTGACGATCTTCGGCGGCGACTCCGAGGACCTCTACGTTTACCGCACCAACCCGGCCCATCCGGACCAGTACTGGTACCGCGGCGCCTGGGCCTCGATGCGCGTGGTCGCGACCACGGTCGCGGTCAAGGGCGCTCCGTCCCGGCAGGTCGAGTTGAAGTACACGCGGCACGGTCCCGTGGTCTACGAAGACGCCGCCCGCCACCTCGCCTACGCGGTGCGCGCCGCCTGGCTCGAGCCTGGCAGCGCCCCCTACCTCGCCAGCCTGCGCATGGACCAGGCGCGCAACTGGACCGAATTCCGCCAAGCCTGCGCCTACAGCCGCGTCCCGAGCGAAAACATGGTCTGGGCGGGTGTGAACGGCGATATTGGATGGCAGGCCGTGGGCATCACCCCCCGCCGCCCCAACTGGAGTGGCCTGCTGCCGGTGCCGGGCGACGGCAGCTACGAGTGGAACGGCTTTCTGCCCATCCTCGAGCTGCCGCACGTGCTCAACCCGGCCAAGGGCTTCTTTAACACCTCGAACAATTTCCTCATCCCGCCCAACTGGAACCACCCCGCCGCGCTGCACTATCAGTGGGCCGACCCGTTCCGCGCCGAGCGTGTCGCCGAAGTGCTGGGCGCCACCCACGGCGCAACCGTCGCCAATATGCAGCGGCTCCAGGACGACTACATCTCGATTCCCGCGCGCGAGTTAGTCCCGCTGCTGCGCGGCGCGGCGCTCACCCCACCCGCCGAGCGCGCCGCCGCCACAACGCTATTGTCTTGGGACGGTATCGGCGCACCGACGCCGGTCGCCCCGCCCGATGTCATGGACAAAAACTCGGCCGCCGCCGCCATCTATGAAACCTGGCAGCGCCATCTGCTGGCCGACCTGCGGCTGGAGCGCGTGCCCGCCGCCGCCCGGCCCTTCATCGGCAACCTGAGCCTGTCGAAGAGCATCGCCTGGCTGCAACAGCACCCCGCGGATCCGGCGATTGCCCGCAGCCTGGGCGAGGCCGTCACGGAGCTGACCGCGAAGCTGGGGCCGGACCAGAGCGCCTGGCGCTGGGGCGCGATCCATCATGCCGTGATCCACCACCTGCTCGGCGGACTCTACGACGTCGGCAACGCCGAACGCAGCGGCGACGCCTACACCGTGGACGCCACCGGCGGCGGCCCCAACCAGACCGCCGGCGGCTCCTTCAAGATCATCGCCGACACCGGCGACTGGGACCTCTCCATGGGCATCAACAACCCCGGCCAGTCCGGCGACGTCCGCAGCCCGCATTACCGCGACCTCTACCCGATGTGGTCCGTGGGCGCCTATTTCCCCGTCTGCTATTCCCTGCCCTGCGTCCAGTCGGTGACCGAAAGCACGATCACCTTGCAACCCCGGTGACCCGGCGCGCCGCAGCCTGCGCTTGCATCAAAATATAAGCATGAGCTTGCGGACGGTTCGGCTGAACCAGGACGAGGAGGCAACGCTGAAGCGGGTGCGGGCGGCCACCGGCCTTACGGTTTCCGCGGCGCTGTGGTCATCTTTGCATCACCGAAGACGCTGGCCCATTCCCCGAAGGTCAGGTTGGTCGTGATCATCACGCTGGTG
>JBOGKJ010000156.1:0-3817 GCA_050745565.1 Terriglobales bacterium
AACGGAGGCCTTTTTCGAGGCACGTCACATCCTGATGATCGAAGATGTGGGCCCCAACTCCGAAGTCGCCACCCTGATCAAGCAAGCCGAATCCAAGCCATAGATACGGCCGTTCTCCACGGCGCGCAGCCCGACCAGCGGGAGGGGGCGAAGGCGCCAGTGGCGCGTTCGCCGAGAAGGGCGGCCGCGCCGCCGCTGGTTGAACGCCTCGCCTCATCGCGAGGCGGGGCCGGTGCCGTTGAGGCCGTCACCCGGCTACACTGAGGGCGGCGCGACCCGCTTTCGTCAGAACGCGTCCAAGTCGTTTGGATACGATGCGAACGTTACGGGATTACCCTGTCACGGTGCGGCAGCAAAGCGACGGCGGCGCCATACCGCCATATTTCGCGCGCATCGACGGCTGGCCCACGCTCGTCGGCTTCGGCGACACCCGCGAGCAGGCGCTGGCCGAACTGGAGGCCAACTTTGAGCAGGCCCGCAGCGACTACGCCGCGCGCGGCGAACCGCTGCCGGCCCCTGGCGTTGAGGTGCCGATAGAGTTTGCAGCCACCGAGCGCGTCGAGCGCCAGGCGACATTGACGCGTGACTTCGCCACGCGCGTGCTCGGCCACCCGGAAGCCTGGATTTCCGATAAAACGCACCTGCATGATTTCGGCGGCGACGTGGACGCCTGGCTCGCCCGAACGCGCGAGCTCTATGGCGTCGACGTCACCGACCTCGCCGACGCGCCGCTGATCGCCATCGTCGAGCGCCTGGCGGCCGCCCGCCGCGGCTGAAGTTGGCGGTTGTCCTGCCGCTCACTTCGCCCGCGCGAGTTCGGCAATCACTGCGGCGGCCTTGTCGAGGACCTGCATCATGCCCTCGAATTGACCGCTCTTGATGGCATCCTGCATCGCTTCGTTGCCGATGAAGGTGAGCTTCGTCCGGCCGTCGCCCAGATCCTCAAAGAGGGTCACATCGTACGCCCCCTCGATCGCCGTATGTTCGATGCCCAGTTGGGCAGCCTCGATCCTGTTGCCCTGCGAGTCCGCAAAGTACATGGAGGAGACGATCTTCTCGTACGGAACGATCTCATGGTATTCGCCGGCGTTCCAGAACTCCTGCCCATCCGGCGCTTTCATGCAGAAGAGAAACTTCCCTCCCACGCGAAAATCGACCTGGCAAACGGGCGACGTGAAACCGTTGGGTCCCCACCACTGCTTCACATATTGCGGGTCCGTCCACGCCTTCCATACCAATTCGCGCGGGGCATCGAAAACCCGCGTCACCACCAACCGTTCGACTTCATTCACCGTGCTTTTTGTCATGCTTCACCTCCGCTTTCTTCATTTGGATTACAACCGCGTCCAACTTGTCGAAACTCTCTTCCCAGAACCGGCGATAGCCGATCGCCCAGTCATTGACGGTCTTGATGGCCCTGGGCCGAAGCGTGCAAATGCTTTCACGCCCACGCTTGGTCTTAACCACGATCCGCGCCCGTTCCAGCTGGGCGATGTGTTTTGAAATCATCTGCTGCGAAACCGCAAACGGCTCGGTCAGCCGATTCACGGATGCAGGCCCATGCGACAGCCGCTCGATCAACGCCCGGCGGGTGGGATCGGACAGCGCCGCAAAGACTGCACTGATATTATCCACAACCCTATGGTTGTGTATTCTCGGGGCAATGTCAAGCGCCAATTTCGCGCTCGCGGCGCCGCGGGTCACCAAATGCGGCGGATCTTGTAGTCGTCGAACGCCTTATCGTTGCTGACGATCGGCAATCCTTCGCACTGCGCCTGCGCGATGAGCATGCGGTCGAAGGGGTCGCGGTGTGGGCCGGGCAGCAGGCCGCCGCGGATGCCGTGTTCCAGGGTTACCGGCAAGGCATCGAAGTGCTCCCGTTGCAAGTGCTGGGTGAATTCGGCGACGAGCGGGGTCGCGCCCGGCAGCTTGCCGAGCCGGACCTTGGTGGCAATTTCCCAGGCCGAAGCCGCGCTGACCAGCACTTGGTTGCCCACGTCGGCCATCACGGCCCGCGCCGGGCGCGAGAGCCCGGGGTCGTCGGTGAGCCACCAGAGCAGGGCGTGGGTGTCGAGCAGGACGCGCAGCTTTGGTTACTCCCAGCGCTTCAGCTCGGCCGGCGGCAAGGGCGCGAAGAACGCCGGGCCAACCCGGAACTGGCCGGCCAGCGAACCGGGGCGCCGGCGCCCAGCGACCGCGCCAATGGGCACGAGGCGCGCCACCGGCTGGCGGCCGCGGGCCAGGATGATCTCTTCGCCCTCGGCAGCGCGGCGGATGAGTTGGGAGAGGGTGGTCTTCGCCTGATGGATGGTGACGGTTGACATGATCTAGCTAAGCTAGCTTAGCTAACTCTACCTGCCCAGTGCAAATCTCCTCCGCGAAGCTGCATTGGGTCCTGTCTGGTACCGGCCGCCTCCCGCCGACGCTTCGCACACTTCAACCCTCGAAGGATGCGGCAGGGGTCCCAGCCGCACTGACTCCGCGACCGTCGCCCGATTTTGACGTTTTCAACGTCAAATTGGGTCATGGCGGAGAGGGGGGGATTCGAACCCCCGGTACAGCTTTTGACCGTACAACGGTTTAGCAAACCGCCGCCTTAAGCCACTCGGCCACCTCTCCGCTTCGCGCCAATCCCCCTATTCTAGCGGCTTTCGCCCCGTAGTGGTTCCCAACCCAACGGGGAAATTGTGGGGATCACTCTGGGACATAGGGGGCGATGGCATGTTGATCGAACAGCTGAACCGCACTCCGATATTGAGGGCAATTTCGAACTCGATCCGACGCTCGGCCTGAAGGGCCGCGCACGAGCGGTGGCGGGCGAGTTGAGCAACGGCAGAGTACGGGATCAGCGTGCGCTTGCCGAGCTTTCGGAGCGGCAGTTGCTTTTGGGCAAGCAGGTATTCCACGGTCCTCACGCTCACGGCCAGCATCCGCGCCGCCTGCCGTTTGGTCACCAGAAGCGGGCGAAATGCCGTTGTGCCCTCGAGGCTGCCTAGGCCGGGAGGCTGCATCGGTTCAACGGCGCTTGTCCTATTCCCCACTCGACCCGATGATTCCGCATGATGGCCCATATGCTTCCGGTTGGCGGGTTCGTGTCAACGTTTCGCCGGAAGAACTGCAAGCCGCCACGGGGACCTGACGCCGGGCCTGCAATTGCCGTGTGCAACCCGCCATGTGGGAACGAACGAGCTTTTGATCGGCGCATTACGCCGGTCAGTTCCACAATAACGGTTAGGCATCAGGCGTTACACAGGCCGCGCTACTTTTTCGCTAGAGCCGCGAACCGCTCCATTGTGAGGCCGCTGGCGCGGATCAATGCGCGTAAAGTGCCAGGTGCGACCACGTGATGATCGGGCACGGAGAGCGTCGCTCAACTGCCCTCCTTTGCCAAAATCATGTGGCTGCCTTTCTGGCGAGCCAACACCCAGCCGTCCCGCTCGAACGCCTTGACGACAGTGCGCCCACTCAATTTCGGCAACCCTGGACTCAGACGGCGACCTCGACCTGCTTCGTCTCGATGGTCAAAGGTAGGCCACGCTCGGCGCGCACGTCCAGGCAAAGCTGGATGGCTTCACGGACGTTCTTGAGAGCTTCGGGTTTTGTCGCGCCTTGACTGACGCAACCGGGGATCGCTGGGCACTCCGCGACCCAAGTACCGGTCTCGTCGCGATCAATGGTCACGGTGAATTTCATAGTTCAATGCTACCGTGTGCCGCCTGAGCGGGCAAATTGCGCTAACGTGCCCGCCTGTCTCTTAGCCGCCGCTGCGCGGCCCCCGCGTGGCGCAGCCGCGGCTTGGGGTCAGGGGCCCCCAAGC
>JBOGKJ010000157.1:0-3296 GCA_050745565.1 Terriglobales bacterium
CCCGGCTGGCGGGCTCCCAGGCGGTCGTCGCCGCCATCCGCAGCGGCGAAGACCCACGCCGCATCGCCGAAGACTGGTCCGATACCCTCGACGCCTTCAAGTCCCTGCGCGCGCAGTATCTGCTGTACTGAAAGCGGCCAAGCCGTAACCAGAGCGGAATCACAGATGCTGTAGCCGCAGCAGAATCAAAGATGCTGTAGTCATGGCAGAATCCCAGATGCTGTAGCCGCAGCAAAATCCCAGATGCTGTAGCCGTGCCGCTGATGTGGGGCGGGTCGCTGACCCGCGCGCCGGCCGCCGGCCGGCGCCAAGCGGCAGTTCGCGTGACGACAGCAACCGTGATGCTGCCGCAGCGGCTAGTGCGAACGCGGTAGCCCTCGGCACACCCAGCAAGCTCGGGCAGCCCCACCGCCGCGCCCTGAGCCTATCGCTTACCGCTTATCGCTGCCATGGCACTGCGTAGCGCCCCGCCATGGTCTGCAACAGGCTGCCGAAGCGGAAGACATCATCCGCCGACAGGCCTTGCTTGGGCACAATCACCGCGTCGGCGTCGTCGCGGTAGAGCAGGAACATGTCTTTGAGCTCCACGCACTCGCGCAGTGCGCTCCACGGCACTTCTCCGTCCGGTAGCCTCAGGCCGTCGTCGCCCGCCTCCAGCCACGCGTTGTCATAGGCGGTCGGCGCGCTCAAGTAAGCCCTCTTCGTGCGCAGGCGCCGGTAGAAAAGGCACTCGATATAGGCGCCGAGGAGCGCCGCGCCGCACCAGAGGACAAGCGTTGAATGTCCCCGGCCCATGAAAATCTCCAGAGCAGCGAAGAGGACCACAAACGCCGTTGAAGGGCCATCATGCGCCATCCGAGCCCGCCACGATGGCGAGTGCGCCGCAACGTGCTTGCGACCGAAGATAAAATCCTTGAACGTGACCCGGTATTCAATGCGCATAGGCGACTCCCAGCCAATATACACCCCTAGGCGCCCCACCCCCGCGCCTTCCCACTTCTCACTTCTCACTTCCCGCTTTCTCCCCACTTCCCCGGTCAGTGGCTAGTGTGAGCGCGCCCTCGGCACGCCCCGCACGCCCGGGCAGAAACGCCGCCGCGCCTTCCCACTCCCCACTCCTCACTTCCCACTTTCCCCGACCACATTCCACCCATCCACGGCCAGCATCGGTGCTGCCCCGTGCAGTTCCCCCAGGGCATACCCCGCCGTCAGCGTCCGCGACTCGCCCGGCAGCAGCGAGATGTAATTGTCCTGCCAGAAAATGGGCAGCACGTCGGGGCCGCCTGGGCCTTGGGTGATGCGCAGGCGCACCAGAAAGGCGACATTCGGCCCGGGGTTGCTGATGTGCACCACGGCGGTGCCTTCGGCGCCTTTGCGGCTGAAGCGCGCCGAGGTCACGACGTGCGCTGCGGGCAGCGTTTCGAGCGCGCTGAAGTCGGCGGTCGAGGATTCGGGGGCGAGGAAGTAGGTGACCTTCCTGGTCTCCAGAATATCGGGGCGGTAGGAAACCCAGTAGAAGTTGGTGCTGATCCGCCGCCCGTTCTGGTCCGCCAGCGCCAGTTGCAGGAACACGTCGTGGGAGAATGTCGGCAGGGTGAACGTGTCAGTGTTTGACTCGGGCGCCACTGCGACCGCCGGCTGCAAGTGCGAGTACAGCAGTTGGCCCTGCAGGCTGTAGACGGCCGCGTGGACGCTGTCCCCGCTGGCCGCGGCCAGCGTGTGGTTCACGACGCTAATCGTCCGGTCGAAGTCCGAGTACTGCACGTGCAGCGGCTCATTCGCCAGCTTGACGCCGTAGAAGCCGGCGCCCGGACGCAGGTAGTAATCGTAGAGGTGCCAGATCAGCGAAGGCCAGCCGTTGTTCAGCATCCACTGGATGACGCCGGTGGCTTCGCCCTGCCGCCGCCCGAACGCTTCGAATTCGGCGCGCTCGCCCTCGTAGGCGATCGCCTGGGACTTCCACACGAAATCGCGCAGGCTGGTGGGCGGGCCATAGCGGGCGTCGAGCGCCGGCAGATAGCGATGCAGGTTCGAGTAGCCGCCGCTGCCGGCGTGAAAGGTCCAGTAAGGATCGTTCGGGCCCTGGCCGGGGCCGGTGCCGGTCCAAAGGTGATCGGGCGGAATGAACTTTCGCAGGCTCTCGACCATGGGGATGGCCGCGCCCGGGCTGGTCTCGGTGTTGAAGCCGCGCGCGCCGCCATGCTGCGGCTCGGCCAGCCAGTAGACCGGCGGGACGTAAGCATAGGGGCCGGTCATCTTGACGCCCGAGGCGCCGGTGACCGTCGTCGGTTTGCCCGACGCCGACGATAGGATCGGCTTCGGCCAACCCACGCTCTTCAGCACCGCCAGGTAGGCCTGCTCGATGGGCGCCGGCGGCGGGTTGTCGCTGCCGTTGAGCCAGACCAGCACGCTGGCGTGGCCACGCAGTTTAATGGCCTGGTCGCGGAGCGAGGCGGTGGCAACCTGCTCTTCGCCGTCCTGCCATTTCGGCCACTCCTCCCAGTGGTCGCAGCAGCACCAGCCCGCCATCACCAGGATCCCGTTGCGGTCGGCCAAGTCGAAGAAGGCGTCGTCCATCAACTTGCCTTCCAGGCGCACGGTGTTGAAGTTGAGCGCGCGCATGTAGGCGAAGTCGGTCGCCCAGCGCGCGGGGCCATCGCGCAGCATCATGTCCGGCGTCCAGCCGCCACCGCGGACAAACACTTTTTGGCCGTTGACGTAGAACTGCTCGGCGCCGCCGGCGTTTTTGGCGGCAGTGATCTGGTCCAACCCTACGCTGCGGCTGTCGGCGTCGCTGGTGACGCCGTGCTGCACGAAGCTCAGATCGAGCGCATAAACCGTGGGCGCTCCCATGCCGTTCGGCCACCACAGCCTAGGGTGGTTGACATCGAGTGGAATGCTGACCTCGATCGAAGCGTTGGGCGCCAGCGTGACGGTTCGCTCAAAGCGTTGGGACCCCAGCCGCCCTTCGAGCGTGCCGTTTTGCGCCTGATCGGTGGCGTTGACCAGGTCGGCGGCCACGGTGACGTGCGCGGTCGCAAGGCTGGGCAGATCGAGGCGGGTCTGCACCCACGGATGCCGGATCGCCACCGGCCCCGACCGGCGCAACACCACCTTGCCCCACAGCCCCATATCCTTGTCGGGCGGCATCGGGTTCCAATCCACAAAGGTGATGGCCAAATCCTGGACCCGCGGCGCGTAGACCAGGACCGCCAGGGCATTGCGCCCGGCCTGCAACTGGCCGGTGACGTTGAACTCGAAACGCCGGAACGTGCCCTGGGCCTGGTCGTTGGCGG
>JBOGKJ010000158.1:0-14266 GCA_050745565.1 Terriglobales bacterium
CGCGCTGGTTGGACGCTATGCCAACCGGATTGCCAAAGGGCGCTTCCGGCTCGACGGACATCTGTACGAGTTACCCATCAACAACCCGCCGAACTCGCTGCACGGCGGCACCGAGGGCTTCAGCCGCAAGCTGTGGACGGCGCGGACGCTCATGACGCCGGAGGGCCCCGCGGTCGAGATGACCATGGTCAGCCCCGACGGCGACCAGGGCTATCCGGGCACGATGCACGTCCGGGCGCGCTTCACCCTCGAAAGCGGCCGTCGTTTGCGGATCGACTACTACGCCACCACCGACCAGGACACGGTGGTGAACCTCACCAGCCATCCCTACTTCAACCTCGCCGGCGAGGGCTCGGGCACCATGCTCTCGACCATGCTCACGCTCCACGCCCATCACTACACGCCGATCGACGCCACCCTGATTCCCACTGGCGTGATCGCGCCGGTCGCCCGCACGCCGCTCGATTTCACCCGCCCCTCCGCTATCGGCGCGCGCATCCACGCCGACAACGAGCAGCTTCGGTTCGCCGGGGGTTATGACTTCAACTATGTGCTGGACGCCGCCCGGGGCGTGGCGGCGCCGCCGGCGCTCGCCGCCGAAGCCTGGGATCCCGCGAGCGGCCGCGAATTACGCGTCTACACCACGCAGCCGGGCGTGCAGTTCTATTCCGGCAACTTCCTCGACCATGTCGCCGGCAAGCACGGGCACATCTACGGCTTGCACGATGGGTTCGCCCTGGAGCCGCAGCATTTCCCGGACTCGCCCAATCGCCCCAATTTCCCCTCCACGGAACTGAAGCCGGGCGAGCACTACCACGAGGTCATCGTTTACGCCTTCGGCCTTCACGGCTGAACTGCAGCGCTAGCGGCAGAATCGCAGTGGCTGTAGTCATCCGAACTGCCGCGTGGCGCCGGCCGGCGGCCGGCGCGCGGGTCGGCGACCCGCCCCCCGGGAGGCGGTGCCGGTCGGAAGGCTGCTAATTTTGCCACACCTACTTTGATTCGGCGCTAGCGGCGGTGAGCGCGCGGCCGGAACCGGGAGGCGTAGAACAGGCCCAGCGCGAGCAACGCCGCGCCCCACCAGATGCCGGCGTGCAACCGCGCCAGCACGACCCGGGGCGGATGCGAAAGCTGCCACAGCCCGGAACCGAGAATGAGTGCGCCGTCGAGCGTCAGCACGCAGCCGATGAAGAACCAGATCGAAATTTGGGGGCGGGACGCCATGCGTGCTACCAGAATATCCAATTCGCCACAAACAGGACCGTGATCATGGCCACGGCCCAGAACGCGGGCCGCCGCATCCATCCACCCGAGCCCGCTTCGGGCAGGCGGGTGCAGCCGTACACCAGGCCTTCGAGCGCTGCGGCGGGCCGCGGCGCGGTCGCCAGACTGACGGCAATGGTGACCCCCATCGCGATCAGCCAGGACCAGAGCGCGCGGTACATGTCCTCGGCCATCGCCTTGGCGTGGGGCGAGAGCGCGATCACGGCCAGCGCGCCGGGGTTGGCCCGCACCCAGAGCCACATGCCGACCGAGCTGAGCGTGCCGGCAAGCAGACCGAAGAAGCCGCCGGCATCGGTGGTGCGTTTCCAGAGCATGCCCAAAATGACGGTGGCGAATAGCGGCGCGACGAAGAAGCTAAATAGCGCCTGAACATAGTCCATGATGCTGGCAAACTGCATCACGAAATACGCCGTGCCGATGCTGACCAGCACGCCGGCCAGGATCGCGATGCGTCCGACCCGGACGAAATGCCGGTCGGGGTAAGAGCTGACGGACGCGCTGCCGCCGGTGGCGGCGGCGGCCCGCACGCGCGCCCGGCGCTCCAGGAATGGGCGATAGAGGTCGTAGGTCCAGACGGTCGAGAAGGCGCTGACATTGCCCGCCATGCCCGACATGAAGCCGGCCATCAGCGCCGTGATGCCCAGCCCCAGCAGGCCCGGGCCACAGTAGCGGGCCAGCATGAGCGGCAATACCTCGTTGTAGCTGTAGCCGCCGGTGGCGGCGGCCTGCGCCGCCCCCACCAGTTTCACCGGCAGCACCGCCAGCGCGAGCAGGCCGGGCAGCACCACGATCAGCGGCACCAGCATCTTGAAGCCGCTGGCGATGATGGGAGCCATCTGCGCCGAACGCAGATCGCGCGCCGCCAGCACCCGTTGCACCACCAGGAAATCGGTGGTCCAGTAGCCGAACGCCGCCACGAAGCCGAGGCCGAAGACGATGCCGGTCCAGTGAATGCCCATCGGGTTCGAGCCGAAATGGCCGAGGCCGCGCCAGAGGTGGGTGTAATCCTGGCCGGGGAAGTTGGCGTGGATGCGGGCGACCATGCCGCTCCAGCCGCCGGTCTCGATCAGCCCCAGCACCGCGACCACCAGCGCGCCCGCCCAGATCAGCACGAATTGCAGGACTTCGTTGAAGATCGCCGAGCGCAGCCCGCCGAGGCCGACATAAATGGCCACCGTGGCTGCCGAGACCCAAATGCTGAAGCTCAGGCTCCAGCCCAGCATAATCTTCAGCACCAGCGCCATGGCGTACATGTTCACCCCGCTGACCAGCACGGTCATGGCGGCGAAGCAGACCGCCGAGAGCGCGCGCGTGGGTTCGCCATAGCGGAGATGGAGATAGCCGGGCACGGAGTGGGTCTTGCAGATGTAGTAGAACGGCATCATCACCACGCCCAGGAAGAGCATGGCGGGCACGGCGCCGATCCAGTACCAGTGGGCGGTCAGGATGCCGTACTGATAGGTGGAGGCGGCCCAGCCCATGAGTTCGAGCGAGCTGAGATTGGCGGCCAGGAAGGCCAGCCCGGCCACCCAGGCGGTCATCTCGCGGCCGGCCAGGAAGAAATCCTCGCCGGTGCCGCTGTAGCGCTTCAGATAAAAACCCAGGCCCAGGGTCGCCACAAAGTAAATACCAATGATGGCGAAGTCCACCGGGTGCAGCGTGATCAGATGCGGGGCGGCGGCGGTCATGGCGCGGCCTCGGGGCCGGGAAGGTCGCTGAGGGCGCGGAGCAGATCGGCGGCGCTCTCCGGCGACAGGTCGCGCTGCGGCATGGCCAGCAGTTCGTAGGCGGCGGTGAACTTGCGCACGCTGGCCGAGCGCAGCAGCGGCGGGAAGAAATGCGCGTGGAGATGGCAGGCGGCGTGCTCGCCTTCGCAGGGCGGGAGGTGCCAGCCCCAGGAGACGGGAAACGGGCTTTCGAACACGTGATCGTAGCGGACGTTCACGCGCCGCAGCAGGTCGGCCAGCCGGGCGCGCGCGCCAGCATCGAGGCCGGCGAGGCCGGCAACATGTTCCTTGCTCAGCAGCAGCAGCTCGAAGGGCCAGTAGGCCCAGAACGGCACGAGCGCGACGAAAGACTCGTTTTCGCACACCACGCGCTCGCCGTCCGCGAGTTCACGCCGCATATAGTCGCACAGCAGGCAGCGGCCATGGGCCTGCCGGTAGTCGGCCAAAGCCTTGCACTCGGTGGCGAGCAGATTGGGGAGCCGGGAGTTGGCCCAGATCTGGCCGTGGGGGTGGGGGTTGCTGGCGCCCACCATGGCGCCGCGGTTCTCGAAGATGGTGACGGCGGCGATGCCGTCGCGGCAGGCGAGCTCGTCGTACTGTTCGGCCCACACGTCCACCACCTGCGCGATGGCGGCGGCCGGCAGGCGCGCGAGGGTGAGGTCATGGCGCGGCGAAAAGCAGATGACGCGGCACAGGCCGGTTTCCGTCTGAGCCTGGAAAAGCGGGTCGGCGGCGCGAGCGGCGGGCGCGGGAGCGTCTTCGAGCGCGGGAAAATCGTTGTCGAACACGAACGTGGAGGCGTAACCGGGGTTGCGCTGTCCATGGGCGCGCAGGTTGCCGGGGCAGAGATAGCAGCCGGCATCATAGGCCGGCGCCACAGCGCGCGCGACCGACGAGCGTTCCCCCTGCCAAGGCCGGTCGTTGCGATGCGGCGAAACCAGCACCCACGATTGAGTCAGCGGGTTGAAACGGCGATGCGAGGCGGCGGCCAGCTCAAGCATGCTCGCCCCCGTACGCGATGGGGCCGGCGCTGCCGGAAGGTGGGCACGCCCAGGCGGTGGTGGTGCGGCCGCTGGCGGCTTCATAGGCTTTGACCACCGCGGCCTCGAGCGCCGGGGCGGCGTCATGGTGCGCCAGCACCAGCACGCTGCCGCCAAATCCGCCGCCCATCATGCGGGCGCCAAACACGCCGGGCTGGCCGCGGCAGATGTCGGCCAGCGTGTCCAGCTCCGGGCAGCTCACCTGAAAATCGTCGCGCAGGCTGGCATGCGACTCATTCAGCAGCGCGCCCAGGGCCTCCGCATCGTGGCGCGTCAGCGCTCGGGCCGCCTGCCCCACCCGAGCGTTTTCGGTGAGTACGTGCCGGCAGCGGGCGTGGAGCACCGCGCCCAGCCGGTCGCGCGCCTTTTCCAGTTCCTGCAGCTCGAGGTCGCGCAGCGAGCAGCCCAACATGCCTGCGGCAACCTCACACTCCTCACGGTGTCGGTTGTAGTTGCCGGCGGCGAGCGTGTGACGGACGCCGCTGTCGAAGGCGAGCAGCGACCACTCCGGCGGCCAGACGAACCAGGTTTCCTCCAGTGAGCGCGTGTCGAGCTTCAGGAGGCGGCCGGCCCGCCCGCGGCAGGCAATGTAGGGATCCATGAGACCGCAGCGGGTGTGGGCAAATTGGTGGCTGGCTTGCTGGCACAGCCGCGCGAGCTCGATCTCGTCCATTCGCACCCCCGCGATCGCCGCCAGCGCCAGGGCTACCGCCACTTCCACCGCGGCCGAGGAACTCAGACCGGCGCCCACCGGCACCTCGCTGCGGAGCAGCAGGTTGGCGCCCGGCAGGCGCCGATGCCGGTCGAGCAGCAGCGCCACCCCGCGCAGGCTGAGCGACCACGCCGGCAGGGCACGCGAACTTGCATTCAGGCTGAAATTGGCCGCCCCGGCGAAGTGCTCCGAATACAGCACCACGCGCCGGTCATCGCGGGACGCGGCCGCCACCGAGGCCGACATCGGAACGGCTGCCGGCATCACCCAGCCCTGGTTGTAATCGGTGTGCTCGCCGATCAGGTTGATGCGGCCGGGCGCGCGCCATAGCTCGGGTTCGCCGCCAAACCGCAGGCGGAATGCCGCTTCCAGGGTAGCGACGGCCATGCCTGAACAGCATAGCGCGGAGACGGGGGGAAGTGTGGCGCCGGGGGCGAGGCGGCGGCTGACAGCCAGGCAAAAATAACGCTGGCATAGCCAAGGGTGGATATGGACGCGCGGCTTGGCTGGTGGCAAAGCCGCATCCGGGAAGTTGCCCGGTGGCTACCGCGAGGCTGTTTTGGCCCTAATTTCGGACAAAGCGATAGCCGACGCCCCGCACCGTCAGCAGGTAGCGCGGGCGCCGGGGGTCGTCCTCCAGGTAGCGGCGCAGACGGACGATGAAGTTGTCAATGGCGCGGGTATCAGTATCCTCGCTCAGGCCCCAAACTTGTTCGAGCATGGCCTTGCGCGATACGGCCGTCCCTTCGTGCTGGATGAGATAGCGCAGGAGATTGGCCTCCATGAGGGTCAGCGGCCAGCAGCGGTCGCCCGAGCGCAGTTCCTGCCGGGTGAAGTCCACGCGGCGCCCGTCAAACTCGACCACATCGGTGGCGCTGGGGGCCGATTGCCACTGGCGGCGGCGCAACAGGCCCTGGATGCGCGCCTGCAGGATGGCCAGCTCGAACGGCTTGGCCAGGTAATCGTCGGCGCCGCTGGCAAAGCCGCGCAGCACATCCTCGGCGCCGCCGCGCGCGGTCAGCATCAGGATGGGCACAAAACACCGCCGGGCGCGCAATTCCGCCGCAACGGCAAAACCATCCTGGCCTGGCAGCATCACGTCCAGCACCATCAGATCCACCGCAGTGCCGGCGGCCAGCCGGTCGAGCGCCGCCTCGCCCGTCGCCACCACGCTCGCCTCGTGGCCTTCCGCCTGCAGGTTGAACCGCAGCCCTTCCGCCAGATGGCGCTCGTCCTCGACGATCAGGATATGGCTCATGCCTGGCTGCTGGCGCGCGGCAGTTGGACCACAAACGTGCTGCCCTGGCCGGGGCCGTCGCTTTCGGCATGCACGCGCCCGCCGTGCCGCCGGATGACTGAGCGTACGATGAACAGGCCCAGCCCTGTGCCCGCCACCCCGGCATGGTTGGGGACGCGGTAAAAACGCTTGAAGATGGCCTTGAGTTCCGGGCGGGGAATGCCCAGGCCGTGATCGCGCACGCGCAGGACCCAACGCTCGCCATCGGTGCCGGCGGCGAGTTCCACCTCGATGCCCGCGGTCTTGCCGGCCCCGGAGTACTTGACCGCATTGTCCAGCAAGTTGTTGACCGCCGACCGCAATTCCTCGGCATCGCCCACCACCGCGGCCGCTTCGGCGCCGGCCGCGACTGCGCAGTGCATGGCGTCCGGCGGCAGCTCGTAGCGCGCGCCCACCACCGCGGCGCATTCCCGCACCAGAACCACCAAATCCAGCCGCTGCTCCGCGACCCGGCGCCGCACGTGGCCGGCGCGGCCGGTGCGCAGTATCTGCTCCACCGAGTCCAGCAGGCGGTCGCTGTCGCTCAGCATGGCGGCGTAGAATTCCTGGCGCTGGCCTTCGTCCACCGGCCGCGATTGCAGCGTCTGCAGGTACAGGCGCAGCGAGGCCAGGGGCGTCTTCAACTCGTGCGTCACGGCATTGATGAAGGCATTGTGCTGCTCGTTGCGCCGGACTTCGCGCACCAGGAAGATCGTGTTTAACACCAGGCCGGCCACGATCAGCGGGAACAGCACCACGCCCAACAGCAGCAGCGCGCCTTCGCGCCAGTTCAGCATGATCCAGCCGACATTGAACGCCGCCGCCAGCGCCACCAGGCACACCCCCAGCACGATGAACACCGCCGCCCGGCGCCGCCGTCCACGAATGCGCATGCCTAAATTATAGGTGCCGGCCGGCCTGGAGGTGCTGCGACAGCCGGCGTGGGGCTCCGCCCCCCCCCACCCATCAGTCGCCGGGGGCGGGCTTGATCGAGGCCACCTGGACCGACTTCGCCAGCCGCAACCAGACCAGCAGGCGAATCTGCCAAAAGGTCAGGTCCACCTCGTACCACGCCAGGCCGTGGCGCGCCGACGTGGGATGCGCGTGGTGGTTGTTGTGCCAGCCCTCGCCGAATGTGAGCAGCGCCACCCACCAGTTGTTGCGCGAATCATCGCGGGTGGCGAAGCGGCGGGCGCCCCACATGTGGGTCGCCGAGTTCACGAGCCAGGTCGCATGCAGACCCACCACCACGCGCACGCATACCGCCCATAACACCATCGGCCATCCACCCCACCAGGCCAGCAGCGCAATGGACGCCAGCAACGGCAGGTAATGGTAGCTGTTCAGCCACAAATAAAACCGCTGCTTGCCCAGGTCCGGGGCGTACTTCGCCATGCGCTGCGTGTCGTTGTGGCAGCGGCGGCCGAGAATGATCCAGCCCACGTGCGCCCACCAAGCGCCGTCCCTTGGAGAGTGGGGGTCGCCGTCAAGGTCCGATTTTTGATGGTGCAGGCGATGCGTGGCCACCCAGAAAATGGGGCCGCCTTCGAGCGTCAGCGTGCCGCAGACCGCCAGCGCGTACTCGATCCAGCGCGGCACCTTGTAGGAACGGTGCGTATGCAGCCGGTGGTAGCCCATGCCGATGCCGCCGCCGATAGCAATCCAGTACAGCACCACGGCCACAAGGAACGCCTTCCAGGTAAAGAAAAAGAACGCGGCGACGGCGCCGGCATGCAACGCGATCAGCACCAGCGCGGTCGGCCAGTTGACCCCATGGCGGCGCGCGGCGCCGCTCATGTCCATTTCGACCTCGGCGGGCCGGGACATGGCGGGGGCGATGGGGACGGGTGCAGTGGCGCTCACAGAACTCTCTGGAACTTCTACTTCCACGCTAGCAGGCAGGGGGCCACGGCACTGTAATAGTTTTGTAATTGGTGGCTGGCAAATTCCCGCTGTTCACGTTAGGTTAGAGCCAGTACTATTTCTGGCTTACCCGGAATTTCATTGGAGGTTTCTAACAATGAGGCGCAGTTCATGGTGGTTGGGCCTGGCCTTGCTGGGCGCAAGTGTGGCGGCGGCGCAGACGCCCCCCGCCAATGCCAAGGACATCAACCCGTCGCAGACGGCCACAACCGCCTCGACCCCAAGCGCGGTGATTGCGGCATCGCCCAACGTCGTGCGGGTCTACATCAGCAACCTCAGCGGCGCGGATGCGGCGGCGTTGAACGGGCTCATCACCCAAACGCTGTTCCAATCGCAGCAAGTGGTGGTCACCACCAACCAGAGCAATGCCAGCCTGATTCTCCAGGGACGGGTGCTGCGCCTGCCCATCGCCGCGAGCAAGTCGGCATCGGCCAAGCGACGTCGGCCGCGCGCCAAGCCCGCCGACAGCGGCCCGGTTGTCACCGACATCACCGCGCTCGGGGACAGCGGCAACGCGGGCGCACCGAATTCATCCACGCTGGCGGGTGACGACGCGGCGTTGTCCGGCCTTGGTTTGGGTATGGGTACGCCAGACGATTTGAGCCACTACCACTACCAATTGCAGTTGCAGGCAGTGAATCCGGGCGGCGATTTGGTCTGGATGAGCGCGCAAGGGGACGGGGCGCTGCCATTTATGCCGGCCGAGCAAGCGGTGGGGCAGACGTTGGCGTCGTTCCTCAAGGCCATCAGCGCGATGAAGTCCCCCCAGCCCTGAGGCCGGCGGCGCCACCGGCTGCGGGAGCGCGGCGACGACGACTGCCGAGCAGCGGCGCCGCCTGCACCGCGCTCAGGCGGCTTGGGAGCCGGCGTGGTGAACTGGCACCGCGACCGCCGACACCGACAGCTCAGGCGGGGCGGCGCTGAGGGAGCGCAAGACGTTCAGGATGGCGATGGGCAGGGAGCGTGAGCTGGATATGCCCATTTTGCGGTAGGCGCTTTCCAGGTGGCGTTTGACGGTGGAGATGCCGATGTGCAGATCCTGGGCGATCTGGCGGTTCTTTTTGCCCTGCAGGCACTCGCCCACGATGTCAATTTCCCGGGCTGAGAGGTGGAACTGGCGCGCCAGCGCCTGGCGGGTGTGCATGTCCACCAGATTCAACTGGTCGGCTCCCGGCAGCTCCGTTTTTCGCTCCGACGCCACCAGCAACAGCGCCGTGGCCGCTGCGCCCTCCGCCGGCCCCTCCGCCCCCATCGGCAGCAGCATGCAGTTTACCAGCAGCGTCTGATCCGGCCCGCGATGGAAGCGCACCGCATCGGCGTGCACTGCCATGCCGCTTGCCAGCGCGTGCTGAAACGCCTCCCGCAACCCGCTGAGATTGATCTCGGGCAGGCACTGCTCCAATGGCGTCCCCAGCGTCTTCTTGGTGCGATAGCGGGTGTCGAGCAAGTCCAGAAACGCACCGTTGGCGTCCCGCAGCGTCCCCCCGCTGGGATCGTAAATCGCCAGCCCCACCAACGAACTCTTCCACAGCGTTTCCAGCACCGCGTTGCGAAGCTTGGAGTTGTCCCGCATCCTTAATCTCCTCTCCCCACTGGAGGCTTGGAGTGGACGGCTGCCGAAATGGCTGGCTTTCTGCCCTCCCCCCTCGTACTCCCCGCATCCCGAATTGGCACCATCCCGGTCCGATGCGCCCGGCGCAATTCGGGAACCCTCGGTGTAGTGCGTCAGAGATGGCAACCGCTAGCGGCACGGCCGCCCCTCTCAGGACGCCCTCCGATGCTCCCACCCAAGGCGCAAGCGCCTTGGGGGCCCCGTCGGGCTGCGGCCGGAATTCGCTGGGCGGCAACGCGCGCCCGCTCTGCTCAGGGCGCGTCCAAGTTGTGTCGTTTGGGCGTACTCGGCCTCTGACGCACCACGCCTGGTGCGCCGTCTACCGTGGCGCCGCCAGCGCGTGGTTGAGCATCTGGGTCAGCTGCGCGGGTGTCGTGGCTTCGACCCCGTTCAGCAGGATCGTGGGGGTGTGCTGCACGTTATCCTGCTTGCCGCGCGATTCATCGGCCATGACCTTCTGGAACAGGTCCTGGCGCCCGAACACCGCCGCCAATTCCGCTTCGCTGATGCCGTAGGAATGCGCCCACTGCGCCGCCAGAT
Source organism: Terriglobales bacterium (assembly GCA_050745565.1). Taxonomy (GTDB): domain Bacteria; phylum Acidobacteriota; class Terriglobia; order Terriglobales; family SCQP01; genus SCQP01. The sequence goes on from JBOGKJ010000158.1 coordinate 10,115, forward strand.
CCAGGAGATTGCCGGGCGTGAGCTGGTCCTGGTGGGTAAAACAGTAATCGCGCCACCCCAACCCCACCTTGGTCTGCCGGGTATCGAAGTAGCGGGCCAGCACCGCGGCGTTGAACGACCACAAGTGCTGTGGCAGTGGAAAGTCGCGGAACTCGAACCCCACCCTGGCGCCGAATTCCGGGATCATCTGGCGCTCGAACACGCCGTGCCACTGCGCGCAGTCGGGGCACTCCAGATCCTGGTAGATGATGACCCGAACCGGGGAATGGGCGTTGCCGACGATGGGATCGGGGCTCGCCGCCTGGGCTGCCGCCGGACGGCTGGCCTGAAGTGCGACCCCTGTTGCCAGCGTCACCGCCAACAGGCCGATGAAGAGCATCTTCATAGCCTTAGTTTACGCCCGGCCCGCCCACTCCGCGCCTGGCGAAGGCGAATCCCCACGCCGGGGGCATCTGTTGCTTTCCCAATGGAACGGGGGTATGCTCGTGTTGGTAGCGCAATGGACACCGACCCGCGCAAAAAAGATGTCCAGCCCGGCACGCTGGCGCTGATGGTGCTGAAGACCCTCGATCTGGTGGGCCCGGCGCACGGCTACGGCATTGCCCGGCGCATCGAACAGATCAGCGGCAGCCGGCTCTTCGTCAACCAGGGCACGCTCTATCCGCTGCTGCTGCGACTGGAGCAGGAAGGCGCAATCGCGTCGGCTTGGGGCCCGTCGGACAACAACCGCCGGGCGCGGTTTTACCGCCTGACGCGCGCCGGGCGCAGACTGCTGGTTACCGAGGCGCGGGAGTGGGAGCAAACCGCTGCAATTATCGCGAATTTCTTCCGGGTGACAGCCGAGGACCTGCCATGAACCGGCTCTGGCGGCTGCTGCGGCGTTTCCGCAATTTCCTCACCGGCCGACGATTGGATGCGCGCCTGCGGGAGGAACTGGCCGGCCATCTCGCCCGCCAGACCGAGGCGAACCTGGGCGCCGGACTGCCGGCGGCGGAGGCGCGGCGGCGGGCCGCGCTGCAGCTCGGCTCGGTTGAGGCCGTTCGCGACCAGTACCACGCCGAGGCGGGCCTGCCGGCAATGGAGAACCTGCTTCGGGATGCGCGCTACGCCCTGCGCCAGCTCCGCAAGTCGCCAGGGCTTGCCGCTTCGGTCGTGCTGACGTTGGCGCTCGGCGTCGGCGCCCTCGTCACCGTCACGCTTTGGACCAATGCCGTGGTTTTCGACCCCTGGCCCCAGGTCGCGAGCGCGGACGCGATGCGCTTTGTTGACGCCACGGTGGGCAATGGTGGGAGCGGCTACTCCGTGCACTATGACGAGTTGCGGTACGTGCGTGACAACGGCCGGTCGTTTACCGGCGTGGCGGCCATGGCGGACACCGATTTCGACCTCGCCATCACACACCGCGAACCCACCGTGCTGCATGGCGGCGTGGTGTCGTCGAACTATTTCGCGCTGCTGGGGTTGCGGCCGGAGCGCGGGCGCTTCTTCCAGGCGAATGCCGACGATCTCGCCTATGGCGCGCAGGATGCGGTGGTGCTGTCGGACGCGCTTTGGCGCTCGCAGTTTGGCGCCGATCCCGGGGCGGTGGGGCGCACGCTGATGCTGAACCAGCATCCGTTTACGGTGGTCGGCATCGCGCCCCGGGGCTTTCTCGGCATCTTCGGCGGCTTTGCCGAATCCGCCTGGGTGCCGCTCTCGGGCCTTCGTGACCTCTCCCCCGATGCGCCTGCCGACCCGCTGCATCATTACGGCCTTCAGGGAGTGGTCCGCCTCCGTCCCGGAGTCAGCGGTGCGTCCGCGCAGGCGGAGCTGCACACGCTGGCGAGTTCCTTTGCGGCCCAGCACCCGGGCGAGTACAACGGCTGGACGCTCAATCTGCACGACGCGGCGCACTTCGGCCGGGGTTGGTTCTACACCATTGCCGCCGGCCTGCCGCTGCTCGCCGGCGCCTCGGGCCTCTTGCTGCTGCTGGTGTTGTTGAACGTCGCGGCGCTGCTCGCCCAGCAGGCGGCGAAGAAGCGCCGCGAAGTCGCCATCCGGACGGCGCTGGGCGCCGCACCCCGCCGCATCGCATCGCAACTTCTGATCGAGGCCGGGATGCTCGCCGCCGCGGGCGCGCTGGGCGGGTGGGCGGCGGGCCTGGCGCTGTCGCGGACCCTGTATGCGCTGCTGCCGCACTTTGGCTTCCCGTTCGCGTTCAATCTGCAGAACGACTGGCGTGTGGACGCGGTCGCCATCGGCGCGGCAGTTGCGGTGACACTTCTGTGCGGCTTGGCGCCGGTGCGCCAGGCGCTCCGCGTGCCCCAGCAGGCGGCCCTGCACGATGGCGGCGCCACCGCGGGCACGCCGCGGCAGCGCCGCGGCCGGCGACTGTGGCTCGGCGTGCAAATGGGCATCTGCTTCATGGTGCTGGTGGGCTGCGGGCTGCTGACACGCACGGCATTGAACATCATCCAGCGCGGCACCGGCTTCAACCCACGCGGCACGCTCACCGCTACGCTCGAGCTCTCGCGGGCGGGCGTCAGCCAGCCGCGGGCGCAGGTTCTGCTGACGCGGCTGCTGGCGGAGTTGCGCCGGGCGCCGGGCGTGGCCGCGGCCACCCTCACCACGCATCTACCTATGGGAGGCAACGGCAGCTACAATAGTCGCTCGTTGAGCGTCCCCGGCTACGTGCCCGCCCACGGCGAGGACATGGATGTCACAACCGACTTCGATGGCCCCAATTTCTTTCACACCATGGGCATACCACTGCGCGAGGGCCGGGATTTCACCTCTGCCGATGACGCCTCGGCGCCCAAGGTCGCCATCATCAACCAGGCCATGGCGCAGCGCTATTGGCCCCATGGGGACGCACTGGGCCGCCCCGTGGCGGTGCACAAGGTCCAGCGCCAGATCGTGGGCATCGTGCCCAATTTCACCTATCAGTCACCGGAGGACACCGATCCCAGCCCGGTGGCCTTCCTGCCGTACCTGCAGGGGCCCACGGGCTACGGCTATGCGATTATCGCCGTGCGCTCGCGCACCACTGCCGACGCCGTAGCATCGGCGCTGCGGCGGGCCGTCGCCGGCCTGGACCCGAAGCTGCCGCTCGAGCAGGTGCAATCACTCCGACAAATGACCGATTCCCAGTACGATGCCGCCCGCCTGCCGGCGGAGCTTTTGGGTGTCTATGCGCTGGCCAGCCTCGTGGTGGCGCTGATGGGAATGTACGCGGTGATGGCCTACGCGGTCACCGAACGCCAACGCGAGTTTGCGCTCCGGATGGCGCTGGGCTCGACGCCGCGCAGTGTGCTGCGGCTTGTTCTGCGCAGCGCCGCCAGCATCGTGGCGCTGGGGCTCGTCATCGGCGGCATCGGATCGCTGGCCGCCATGCGGCTGCTAAGCGCGATGTTGTTTGGTGTATCGCCCTTTGACGCGGCGACATATGCCGCCGCAGCAGTCTTGTTGCTTGCGGCGACGCTGCTGGCCGGGCTTATCCCGGCCCGCCGTGCTGCCGCCGCCGACCCAATGCGGCTACTGCGTAGCGAGTGAGCCGCTCGCACTAAGGCGAAACCCCAGTTGCGGGCGCCGCAGGCCCAGGCGTAAGCTGGCCGGCATGGCCTTGGCCTTCCGGCGTGCTCGTCCCCGATTACGGCGCCTGATAACCGGCTTGCTGGTGACGCTGGCGCTGTCGGTGGCGGCGGCCGCGGTGCAACCGCTCTACCGCGTCAGCGACAACATCATCTACCTGCCGCTGAACGGCGTTGCCTTGAACACCCGCAGCGGGCGCCTGGCCTGGCGTTTCCCGCGCTTGGCGGGGCAAACGGCCACCGATGGCCACGGGCTGTTGATCGTCAGCTGGGTGGCGGGGGTCCAACCGATGCTTGCCCGCCGGGTCACACGCTTCTGCCACTTGCGCACTGCGGATGGCAAACGGCTGTGGTGCCGCGACTGGCCCGACGTGCTGCAATGGACGCTCGATGGCAGCGGCAAGCATTTTTACGTGCATACGCGCGGGCGGCTGGAAGTACTCAGCACGTCGGATGGCGAACCTGATCGCGGTTTCGACGTGAATGGCGACGCGTCCGCCAACCTGCTCAGCCTGCCCGGGGGGGGCGTCATGCTGCTCGAGCGCCACAGGGATTGGAGCGAGGGCCTGGAGTACCGTCCCGG
>JBOGKJ010000159.1:0-11595 GCA_050745565.1 Terriglobales bacterium
GCCCGCACACGAAGGGCGGCGCCTGCCCCGGCCCGGCGAGCCCAAGCCGGCGCGAGCAGCGTCTCGCTACGGCAGAATCACGGTTGCTGTGGTCACTCGAACTGCCGCCTGGCGCCGGCCGGCGGCCGGCGCGCGGGTCGGCGACCCGCCCCACGGCGGAAGGCTGCTCGTTTTGCCACACCTACGTCGATTCGGCCCTGGAGGGGGGCCGCGCCGCTTCGTTTACCGGGAAATTGCGCGGCCCTTCGCGCCGATTTTGCCCGCAGTGCAAACGGCGCGGCTCCCGCGAGACGTCGCTTTCCCCGCCTCCAGACCCCGCGTCAGGAACATCAGCGCGCTGGTCGCCGTGCCTACGCCGTTCGCCAACGACGGCAATCCGCTCGACATCAGCCGCGACGGCTCGCACGTTAAGTGAAAAGAAGTGGCTAGTGGCTAGTGGTTAGTGGCTAGTGGCTTGTAAGGCGCGGCCGCTAAACGGGCGGCAGGATGTGCGGCAACCACTGAGCCTTTACCTCGCCACTAGCAACTCGCCACTAGCCACTGTATTCTCTGGTTTATGCGCCGTCTAGCGATTCTTCTATTGGCCGTGGCTGCCGCTGCCGCGGGCCAGACTGTGAACCCGAGCTTTTATGCCGGCATGCGCTGGCGGCTGGTGGGGCCGTTCCGGGCGGGGCGCATCTCGGCGGTTGAGGGCATTGCCGGCAACCCGGCGGTCTATTACATCGGGAACCCTGGCGGCGGCGTGGACAAAAGCACCAGCGGGGGCGAGGTGTGGACGCCGATTTTCGACGCGACGGGGCAGGACTCGATCGGGGCGATTGCGGTGGCGCCCTCGGACCCGAAGATCCTCTATGTCGGCACCGGAGATGTGGACAATGTCGGCGGGTCGGTGAACCAGGGGGACGGTGTTTGGAAATCCACTGACGCCGGCGCGCACTGGCGCCACCTCGGGCTCGACGACAGCCATCACATCAGCGCCATCGTGGTGGACCCGCACAATCCGGACCTGGTGCTGGTGGCCGCGCTGGGGCACACCTATGCCGCCAACCCGATGCGCGGCATCTATCGCTCGACCGACGGGGGGACGACGTGGCAGCAGGTGTTGTACAAGGGGCCGGAGGTGGGGGCGATCAATCTGGTGGCCGACCCGGACAACCAGCGCACGCTGTTTGCGGGGCTGGAGCAGCATGCGCCGCGGGCGGGCGGGCGCGGCGGGTTCGGCGCGGCGGCGCCGGCGACGCCCGGCGCCGGGATTTATAAATCCACCGATGAGGGTGCGACCTGGGCGCAGGTCACCGGCGGCGGGCTGCCCGCGGGCGACCTGGGGCGGATCGGGCTGGCGGTGGCGGCACATACGCACGGGGAGCGGGTGTTCGCCATCACGACGCGCGGGCTGTACCGCTCCGACGATGGCGGGGCGAGTTGGAGCCGGGCCACCGCCGACCGGCGCATCATGGGCAGCAGCTACTTCAGCCAGGTCTACGTCGCCTCCGACAACCCGGATGTAGTTTATGTCTGCCAGACATCGCTCTACCGCTCGACCGACGGCGGGCACTCCTTCATCGCTTTTAAGGGCGCGCCGGGCGGGGACGACTACCACGAGATGTGGATAGACCCGACCAACAGCCAGCGCATGATTCTGGGCGTGGACCAGGGTGCGACCATCACGCTGAACGGCGGCCAAGACTGGAGCCTGGGCTGGTATAACCTCGCCAACAGCCAGTTCTACCACATTGCCACCGACCGCCGTTTCCCGTTCTGGATCTACGGCACGCAGCAGGACTCGGGCTCGGCCGCGGTTGCAAGCTTTGGCGACTTTGGCGAGACCACGTTCATGGACTGGCGGCCATCGGTGGGGGCGTATGAGTTCGGCTACATCCATCCGGATTTGAGCGACCCGAACTTTGTGCTGGCCACAGGAGGCGGAACGGCGGTAAACCGCTACAACTGGACGACCAAGCAAATCCTGGATGTCACGCCGCCGGCGAGCGGGGGTTGGCGCTACGCTGGCGGCCCGCAGGTGAGCGATCCGCACGAGCCGGGGACCAACTATCTGGGGGCGCAGGTGGTGCTGGCCAGCCGGGATCACGGGCTGACGTGGCAGGCGGCGAGCCCGGACCTGACCGGCGGCGGACGGGCAGCGATTACGGCGCTGGCGCCGTCGCCGGCGCCGGGGCGGGCGTTCTGGGTGGGCACCTCGGACGGGCTGGTGCAGTACAGCGCTGACGGCCAGCACTGGCAACGGGTGACACCGCCGATGATGCCGGCGGGGACGCCGGTGGAGGCGATCGGGGCCTCACCGCACGCGGCCGGCACGGCCTATGTGGCGATCGAGCGCCATGCGCAGGATGATTTTTCGCCTTACATCTTCCGCACCCGCGACGGCGGCACGAGCTGGACGAAGGCAGTCAGCGGCATTCCGGCGGGCGACATGGTGCGGGCGGTGGTGGTGGATCCGGAGCGGGCCGGACTGGTGTACGCCGGGACCGAGCGTGGCGTGTACGTTTCCTTCGACTACGGCGAGCGCTGGCAGAATCTGCAGTTGAACCTGCCGCGGGCGTCGGTGCGCGACCTGGCGATTCAGGACAACGATCTGGTGGCGGCGACCTACGGGCGGGCGCTTTGGATCCTGGACGACCTCAGCCCGCTGCGGGCGCTGGCCGCCACGCCGCCGGCGGCCGATGCGGCCTACCTGTTTCCGCCTGCGGTTGCGACGCGAATGCAGCCCAACGTGAACTACGACACGCCGTTTCCGCCGGAGATGGCGACGGGCGAGAACCCTCCCGCCGGCGCAATCATTGACTATTACCTGCCGCCGGACACGACGGGCGAGGTGACGCTGAATATCTACGACGACGCCGGCGCGCTGGTGCGGACACTCACCAGCGTGGCGCCGCCGGCGGGGCCAACGCCCGAGCTTCAAATTCCCAATTACTGGCTGGCCGAGCCGCATCCGCTGGCGACGACGCCGGGCATGCACCGCGTCGCGTGGGATCTGCGCTACACGCCGCCGCCCTCGCTCCAGCACACCCAGCCGATCGCCGCGCTGCTGCATGACACGCCGAGCGATCCGCGCGGAGCGTTTGTCGCGCCCGGGCGCTTCGAAGTGCGGCTGACGGTCGGCGGCCGCACGCGGACGCAACCGTTGCAGGTGATTGAGGACCCGCGCGTGACCACCAGCAACGCCGGGCTCGTGGCCCAGCGCGACCTGGGGGTGGCGATTGCGGCCGCCATGCGGGCGAGCTACGCCGCGGCCAAGCAGGTGGCGTCGGTGCCGGCGGGCCAACTACCGCAAGCGGCAGCGGCGCTGGGCGGCTCGGGCGGGCGGGGGCGGCGTGGCTTCGGGCGGCGCGGCGGCGGTGGAGGCACACCGAGCTTTGCGGCGCTCAACGGCCAGTTGGGCAACCTGTTGACACTGATCGAGCTGAGCGACGACGCCCCGACCCGGGCGATGGGGGAGAACTTCCAGAGCGCCTGCAGTGCGCTGACGCGCGCGCTTGCGAGCTGGTCCGCAATCGAGGCCGGCGCCGGACTGAAGCTCGACGCGACACCCGCCGCACCGACGTGCAAATAATCAGGACGCCCTCCCGTTGGGGTGGTCGGGCGGCGGCCGGAATTCGCTGAGCGGCAACGCGCCCGCTCTGCCCGGTGAACGGCGCATTCACCCGACCAAGTTGCCTGGTTGCGAATAATTGCGCGGGGCGAGCGGCGCGGCCGCCCTTCTCAGGACGCCCTCCCGTTGCTCCCACCCCAAGGCGCAAGCGCCTTGGGGGCCCCCGGGTCGGGCTGCGGTCGGAATTCGCTTGGCGGCAACGCGCGCCCGCTCTGCTCAGGGCGCGTCCAAGTTGCCTCGTCCTGCTATGCTCCGACAGGCGCTAAGCGAATGATTCCAGCCATCCTGGCCATGGCGCTGCTATTGCCCTGGCGCGCACAGTCCGCTGCACCGGCCATCGCCCCGCTACTGGGGCCGGACTGGAGCAGCGTGGCGCTGCCGGATATGCCGCTGGGTCTTGCCGAACATGGCGGCACGCTGTGGGTGTGCGGCAGCAACGAGATGATCGCGGAGTCTTCCGACGGCGGGCGGCACTGGACGGTGGAGCACGAGCGCGGCGGCGGCCAGATGTTGTTTCAATTCGCCTTCTATGACAGTGAGATGTCGGTCTTCGGCAGTGGCGGGGTGAATTACACATCTCAAGACCATGGGGCGCATTGGCGGCGGTGGTTGGCCTCCCCTCCTTTTGCAATCACAAAGGTGCAGCAGGTCAACCGGAAGGATTTTTACGCCACGTTTCCCCAAGGTATTGGCTCGAGCCACAACGGGGGGCGCAACTGGAAACTGGAGGCGCTGAGACATCCATCCGGCCAGGACAGCGACCGCTTCGACATTGGGGCAGTGGATGGCAAGTATGCAATCGCGCTGCTCAACGGGCAAACCGTGTTTGCGACCAGCGATGGCGGCAGCCATTGGAAGGTCTTCCAGATGCCCGCCAAATTGGAGCTGGACGCGCTGCGGCCCTCAATGGGCACCTATTGGGCCGCGGGCGAGGTCAGCGGCACGTCGGCGGTACTGCGATCAGCGGATGGGACGACGTGGACCGCGGTGCGCGAGAGCCCAGTTTCCCTGGCGCAGTGCACGGCTGAGGGCTGCCTTGTGGGCGGGGGCTGGGTGAACCTGACCGGAGCGGCGCCGCAATATCACGCGGAGCCGACCGACAGCGGCGGTGAGGTTTGGGAGCAGTGGGCAGCCGCCGGCGGCGCCGTCTGCCACGTCAGCGAACAGTTGCGCTGCCGGCTGGATTCGCCAGCGCAGTCGAGCTGGCCCCCGTTGCCTGCAGACAAGGGCCCTGGGCGGGCGTTGAAGCTTGACTGCCAACACTGCCCCACCCCGGACTATCCGGCCTCAGCGCTGGCGAACCGGGAGCAGGGGACGGTGGTTATTGATGGTGCGATTGATGCCAAGGGGCGTATTGAACAAGCCATTGTCGTTGCAGCCACATGGGCCGACATGGCGAAGGTGGCATTGCGCGCGGTGCGAGCCTGGCGCTGGGATGCCGTGGCCGGGCTGCCGGGGCCGGTCTCGACCACGATCACAGTGAACTTTGCTCTCAGGCATTAACCAGGCGGTGCGGCCGCCCTTCTCAGGACGCGCCCAAGTCGCCTCGTATAGTTGGCGCGGGGCCGGCTGGCGGCGAGCGGGACGATATTCCCGCGCCGAGGAGCACGAAACGGTGTACGATGCCAGCGTAGCTGGTCATAAACCTGCATGAGGAGAATGTCATGACACGATGGAACTTGCGGATGGGCCTGGTGGTGGCGGTGGGACTGGGCCTGGTGACGTTTTTGCCGGCCCAGGGCCGCGGACGGGGTGCGGCGCCGACCGGGCCGGTGGGGGACTGGTTCCGCTACAACCCGGCGGCGCACGCGGGGGCGCCGATTCCGACGGTGGGGCCGCCGGTCGAGACCCATCATCAAATCACGCTGAACGGCGAGCAGGTGAGCTACACGGCGCGGGTGGGGATGATGCCGATCAAGGACGCGACGACAGGCGTGATTGAGGGCTACCTCAACTACACCTATTACAGCAAAGACGGGGTCAGCGATCTCGCCAAGCGCCCGATCACGTACGCGTACAACGGCGGACCGGGCTCGGGGACGATCTGGCTGCACATGGGCGCATTCGGGCCGATGAAGATCAAACTGAGCCCGAGCGGCGAAGCGATTCCGCCCTATACCTATGAGCCGAACCCGAACACGCTGCTGGACCAGACGGACTTGTGCTTCATCAACGCCATGGGGACGGGCTGGAGCCGGCCGACCGAACCCAAGTACGGCCCGGATTTCTGGGGCGTGACCAACGACATTGCCGCCTTTGGCGAATTTATCCGCGACTTCATGGACACGTATGACCGCTGGGGCTCACCGTTGTTTCTGGCGGGCGAGAGCTATGGGACGACGCGCTCGGCAGGCCTCGCGGGCTACTTGACCGACCATGACATTCCGGTGACGGGTGTATTTCTGCTTTCGACCATCATCAACACCAACGCCAGCGCCGGGCCGCTGCGCTACGTCAACAACATTCCGACGCAGGCGATGACGGCCTGGTATCACCACAAGGTGTCGCCCGAGCTGCAAAAGCTCAGCGCCGACCAGATGTCGGCGGCGGCGATGAACTTCGCGAGCCACGAATACCAGCAGGCGCTCTTCGACGACTACAACATGACCGCGGCGCAGCGCGCCAAGGCCACTCAGGACCTGCACAACTTCATCGGGCTGCCCACCGCCTACCTGGCCGAGAACGACCTGCGCATCAACCTGGGGCAGTTCTCGACCGAGCTGCTGCGCTCGCAGCAGGTGATGACCGGGCGGCTGGACAGCCGCTTCAGCGGCTACCTGCAGAACGGGGGCGCGCAGTCCACGCCGTTTGACGCCAGCGACGCCAATATCGAGAACTCGTTCCTGACCGCCTTCGAGCAGTACATGCGGAAGGAACTGAACTACAAGAACCCGGACATTTACTACGTGCTGGGCGGCGGCATCGGGCGCTGGTCGGGGAGCTACGACACGGTGACCAACCTCGAAGACGCTTTCGCGCGGAACAAGTACTTGAAGCTGATGGTGGCGATGGGCTACTACGACTTCGCGACGCCGTACGGGGCAGTGGAGTGGACGCTGTCGCACATGCAGGTTTCGCCGTCGGTGCGGGCAAACAACATCATGACCGGCCATTACGAGAGCGGGCACATGGTGTACATTGACCAGGCGGCGGTGAAGAAGCTGCGCGCCGACATGCGGCGCTTCTACGCGGGGGCGCTGACCAGTCATTAACCACGACCGGCCTTTTGCCCAACCGGCACCAAGTTGACGTGGCAGTGCCACGTCAACTTGGTGCCGGTGTCATTTGTCGGGGGCGCTGGGCGCTGCGGCGCGCCCAGCGCTTCGGAATGCCGAAGTTCGGCTGGGCCCCTTGGCAGTGCCGCATTGAGCGCGATCTCAACCGGCTGTTGTGTCTGCAGAAGAATGTGCACCTCTGGGTCGAGTTCAGCCGCCCCGACACCGAGATGCGCATTGCCGGCCTGATCTACCCGGATATCGAGTTGGCGCGGGGCGCGACGCTGACGGTCACGGCGATGACGCTGAGCCCGGGACTCGGGGGTGCGTTCGTGATCAGCCGCGTCCTGCGACCGCCCTATCCGGATCTGACCGCGACGACGGCTCCAGCGCCGTGGGCGGGTTTTCCGCGGGAAATATGCGGGATCTCGCACCACGGCAGCGGCTGCGTCAAGGAGCGCGCGCTGCCGCCGCCTCTGCGAGGCAACATCTATACGGCTACGCTGCTGTACCGGGTGCAGCGGCCGGGCGTCGTTTACTACTGCAATTTTTCGCCTTGGCGACCGCGCGCCGGCGACTGGGGCCGGATCATGGTGGTGCCATGAGCGCGTTCCAACGGAGTAGTATCATCACTACATGACGATGGGGCTGCGGGAGGCGAACCAGCAATTCTCGAAAATCGTGCGGGCGGTGCGGCGCGGGGAGACGGTGCTGCTCACCGACCGGGGCAAGCCGCTGGCCGAAGTGAAGCCGGTGCGGCGGCGGACACGGAAGGCGGCGGGCGGCCTGGGGCCGGAACTCGAGTCCCGGTTGAACGCGATGGCCGCCGAGGGGCTACTGATCCGCGCCACGCGGCCGGGGCCGATGGACCTGCGGGGCTGGAAGCCGATCAAGCTGCGCGGAGGCAAGAGCGCGTCCCAGACGGTGATCGAGGATCGTGCAGACCGCACCTAGCGCGCCGTCGGCCTACTGGGACACGAGCGCGCTGGCCAAGGTCTATCTCCAGGAAAAGGGCAGCGCGACAGTGCGGGCGTGGGCGGGGCGGTTCAGCTGCACCTCTTCCGGTCTGCTGACGGTGGAGTTGCGCAGCCTGTTATCGCGGCGGCGGGCGGCGGGGGATTTGAGTGAGCGGGAATGGATTTCGGCGCGGGAGCGGGTGGCCCGGGACCGGGCGGGCTGGGCGCTGATTCCGGTTGCGGAACTGGTGCTGGAGCGGGCGGGAGGGCTAGCGGACTCGCAGCGCGTGCGCGCGCTTGACGCCATCCATCTGGCCACCGCGGCCCTGCTGCAGGAGCGCTTGGGCGTGCCGGTGCCCTTTTTGACCGCCGATCGGCGCCAGGCGGAAGCCGCGGCGGCGCTGGGGCTGGAGGTGCGGCTTGTCCCCGCCTAGCCTGGGCGCGGCGGCGCCCGTGGCGGAACGCGCGGCGGCGCTGGGATGGCTGCGGCGGCTGGGGCAGTACGCGCGCTCGGAGCAGCTATTTTTCGTCTTTGCGATCGTGATCGGGATCATCGCCGGGCTGGCGGTGGTGGCGTTCCGCTCTGCGATTGACGTACTGAACGCCGAGCTGCTGGGGTCGGTGGCGACGCGGGCGCCGCTGCGTTCGGTGCTGGCGCCGGCGCTGGCGGGGCTGGTGATTGCGGCGCTGGTGATCAAGCTGTTTCCGGGGGCGCGGGGCAGCGGCGTGAACCAGACCAAGGCGGCGCTGTACATCTACGACGGTTACATCGCGCTGCGGACAGTAATCGGCAAGTTCATCACGGCGGCGCTGGCGATCGGCAGCGGGCAGTCGCTGGGGCCCGAGGACCCGTCGCTGCAGGTGGGGGCGGGGCTGGCGTCGCTGCTGGGGCGGCGGCTGAAGCTGACGCGGGCGCGGCAGCGGCTGGTGGCGCCGCTGGGAGCGGCGGCGGGGCTGGCGGCGGCGTTCAACGCGCCGATTGCGGCGGTGCTATTTGTGATCGAGGAGGTCATCGGGCGCTGGAGCTCGGGGGTGATTGGGGCGGTGGTGCTGGCGGCGGTGTCGGCGACGGTGGTGGCGCGGGCGTTTTTCGGGGATCATCCGCTGTTCCAGGCGCCGCCCTTCGAACTGCGGCACGTATCGGAGCTGGGGGCGTATGCGGTGCTGGGGATCGCCGGCGGGTTCGGCTCGCTGCTATTCGTGAAACTGGTGGCGTGGATGCGACCGCGGCTGCAGGCCATGCCGCGGGGGTGGCATTATTTTCAGCCGGCGATCGCCGGGCTGATCATCGGCGTCATCGGCATCTGGTATCCGCAGATCATGGGCGCGGGCTACGGGGCCATCAACCAGGCGATGGGCGGCAGCTTTCTGTGGCCGACGCTGCTGGCGTTGTCACTGCTGAAGATCGGAGCCACGGCGCTGTCGTTCACCAGCGGGGCGCCGGGCGGGATGTTCGCGCCCACGCTGTTCATCGGCGCCATGATGGGCGGGGCGGTGGGGGGGGTGGAGCACCTGCTGCTGCCGCGGCTGACGGCGCCGGTGGGGGTGTATGCGCTGGTGGGGATGGGGACGGCGTTCGCCGGCATTCTGCGGGCGCCAATGACGTCGGTGTTCATGGTGGTTGAGGTCTCGGGCAGCTACGACATCGTGCTGCCGCTGCTGATCTCGAACACATTGGCGTACGTCATCAGCCGACGCTGGCAGCCAACGCCGATCTTCGATCTGCTGACGCAACAGGACGGGCTGACGCTGCCCTCGATGGAGGAGAGGCGGGAGGAACAGGTGCTGCACGTGGAGGACGCGATGCGGCCCAACAGCGGGCCGGGCGGGCGCGGCATTCCGGTGGTGGCGGCCGAACGGCCAGTGCGCGAAGCCTGGATGAAGGCGCAGACGGCGCCGCGCAACTTCGTGCTGGTGGACGCCGGGCACGGCGCCTGGTACGGGGTGACGCTCGACATGCTGGCGCCGATGGTGGTGAGGGCCGAGGAAGAGCGCCCGCTGCGCACGATGCTCGAGCCCGACTGGCGGCTGCCGGTGCTCTACCCCGACCAGCCGCTGGAAACATTTTTGCGCGAGGCGGGCGACGAGCCGCTGCTGCCGGTGATCCACCGTGCCCACGGCGTGCTGCTGGGGGTGCTGACGCTTTCCGACGCTTTGGCGTCCTATCACCGCGCCGGGGCCGCAGGCGAGCCGTAAGACTTGCAACTTGAAACCCGAAACTTGAAACTGTAGCGATGGACTTCAGCATCGGCATCGACTTGGGGGGCACCAACCTGCGGATCGCGGCGCTGGCGCCGGATGGGACGTTCCTGGAACGGATACACCTGGACACCGAGGTGAAGCAGGGGCGCGAGCGGGTGGTCGAGGACATGTGCTCGGCGGTGGCCGACATCGAGCAGCGGCTGGCGGGCGGGCGGATGCTGGGCATTGGCATCGGAGTGCCGGGAATCATCAACCTTGCCGACGGCACCATCCGGCAGTCGCCCAATCTGCCGGGCTGGAGCGAGTTTCCGGTGCGGGCCGACCTGGAGCAGCGCCTGGCGACGGCGGTCATTTTGGAAAACGACGCCAACGCCGCGGCGCTGGGCGAGAAGTGGGTGGGCGCGGGGCGGGACGTGAACAGCTTGTGCATGATCACGTTGGGCACCGGCATTGGCGGTGGGCTGATCCTGAACGGTCGAATTTGGCACGGCATGTATGGCATGGCGGGCGAGCTCGGCCACATGACCATTGATACCAACGGCGCGCTGTGCGGCTGCGGCAACCTGGGCTGCGTCGAAGCCTACGCCGCCGCCAGCGCCATCACGCGGATGGCGATGGCGGCGATCCGGGTGGGGCGGTCGGCGGAGCTGGCGCGGGAGGCAGAGGAGCTGGGCGAGCTGACGGCCGAGATCGTCTACATCAAGGCCAAGCAGGGCGATGTGGTGGCGCGCGAGATTTTCGAGATGGTGGGGCGCTCGCTCGGGGTGGCAATCGCCAATTTAATCAACATTTTCAATCTGCCGCTGTATGTGGTGGGCGGGGGCGTGGCGCGGGGCTGGGACGCGTTCGCTCCGAGTATGATGGCGGAGGTGGGCAAGCGCTCGCTGGTGGCCCGCGCGTGCCCCACCCGGATCGTGCCCAGCGCGCTAGGGGCCGATGCGGGACTGGTGGGCGCCGCCTACTTGCCGCTGATGCCCAAGGACACCGCACATGGAGAACTTTGAGGTCAACCTGCAGCGCCTGGAAACCGTGGTGGCTGAGCTGGAACGCGCCGACCTGCCGTTGGAGCGCTCGGTGCAGCTATTCGAAGAGGGGATGGCGCTGGTGGAGACCTGCCGGCAGCAGCTCGATGCCGCCGAGGGCAAGGTCGAGCAATTGGTGAAGCGCGCCGGGGCGGTGGTGACCGAGCCGTTCACGCTCAAGGACGACGCCGAAAACTGAAGGGACGCATGGAGCGGCACGGCCGCCCTTCTCAGGACGCCCTCCCGATGCTCCCACCCCAAGGCGCAAGCGCCGTGGGGGCCCCGGGGGGCCGGGCTGCGGCCGGAACTCGCTTGGCGGCAACGCGCGCCCGCTCTGCTCGGTGAACGCGCCACTGGCGCCTTCACCCGTCCAAGTTGCCTCGCGCGATTGGGGGACGCTGCGGCAGAATCACAGTTGCTGTAGTCACGCGAACTGCCGCGTGGCACTGGCCGGCGGCCAGCGCGCGGGTCGGCGACCCGCCCCACGGGAGGTGGCGCCGGTCAGAAGGCTGCTCATTTTGCCACACCTACTTTGATTCGGCCTTAGCCGGTGCGGCGGAGGTCCCCCCAGGCCATGGGCTGATTTT
>JBOGKJ010000160.1:0-7069 GCA_050745565.1 Terriglobales bacterium
CCGCTGCGGCCAAACGCGGGAGTCGCGCCGTTTGCACTGCGGGCAAAATCGGCGCGAAGGGCCGCGGAATTCCAACGGGGTGAAAGCGCCAGTGGCGCTTTCACCGCTCCCGGCAAACGAAGCGGCGTTGCCCGACCTCCAGCCAAAAGCCGCTCGCGCCCTTTTGGGCTCGCCGGGCCCCGGGCCGGCGCGAGCCCAAGCGGGATGCCCGGCGCAGCCGGGCAGGGGCCCGCGCCAGTCAATAGTTCGGGTAACTACAGCAACTCTGATCCTCCCGCAATTGCTGCCCGCATGGCACCGCAATGCGGGCCCGAAAGTTGGACATCTTCTTCACGCGCCGGCTCCGCCGGCACGCCCGGCGCAGGCAGAGCCGCACCCCGCCATCACCCGCAGCCGCGGCCAACGGCCAACGGCTAACTCCTACCGGCTAACGGCTAACGGCTAACGCCTAATGGCTAACGGCTCATCGCCTATCCCTCATCGCTTCCCCGCGCTGCAATGCGGGCACCGCCTTCGTTCGCGAGCGCATCCAAACCCACAGCAAAACCAGCGCCAGCAGCGAGGCACTACTATCCAGAAGCACGTCCCGGGGCGAAGGGCCGCGGCCCGGCACCAGGCTTTGGTGATATTCATCGGTGGCGGCGTACGCTACGCAAAACAGCAGGCTGCGCGCCGCCGCCGCCAGGTCATAGCGGTGCCGGCCCATCGAAAATCCGCGGTAGGCAAGCGCCCCCAAAATGAAATACACCACCACGTGGGCAAATTTCCGGAAGGGCCCATTCAGCAGGCGGTGCCAATGCGGCGTGTTCGCCCCCACCAGGCTCAGCAGGAAACTGAGCACGTCGTCGCTGTGCCGGCCGGAGTGGGGATCCTGCGAAAACAGGAAAATCACGACGCACATGGCGGCGACCGGCAACCAGGCTTTGAGGATGCGCACGATCATCTCGCTTCCGAAAACGGCAAGGCGGTAAGCCCCTATTGCCCCACCGACGACGGGCGGCTCATCGGGATCAGGTGGCCCAGCCGCCTCACCGCAGCGCCGGCGTTCCGCAGTTTTTCCTCCAGCCGTTCATAGCCGCGGTCGAGGTGGTAGATGCGGTCAATGATGGTTTCACCCTCGGCCGCCAGCGCGGCCAGCACCAGCGAGGCGCTGGCGCGCAGGTCGCTGGCCAGCACTGCCGCGCCGCTTAAGGGCGCCGGGCCATGGACCACCGCCCGATTGCCCTCGATCCGTATGCTGGCGCCCATGCGGTTCAGCTCCAGCGCGTGCATGAAACGGTTCTCGAAGATGGTCTCGGTGATGGTGGAGGCGCCTTGGGCCTGAGTCATGAGCGCCATGTACTGGGCCTGCAGGTCGGTGGGGAACCCCGGATACTCAGCGGTGGACATGTCCAGAGCGCGCAGGCTGGCGGAGGCGCGCACGTGCAGTCCGGCGGGGGTATCCTCGATGCTGGCTCCGGCCGATTGCAGTAGCGCGATGGTGCTGGCGACGTGCGCGGCCTGGCAATGGGTGAGCATCAGGTCGCCGCCGGTGATCAGGGCGGCCATCAGGAACGTGCCCGCCTCGATGCGGTCCGGAATGATGGCGTGGGTTGCGCCGCCCAACTGGTCCACGCCCTGCACGCGGATCACGGGCGTGCCGGCGCCCTCGATGCGGGCCCCCATTTTGCCCAGCAGCGCCGCCAGATCCACCACCTCCGGCTCCATCGCGCAATTGCGCAGCACGGTCTCGCCCCGCGCCAGGGTTGCGGCCATCAGCACGTCTTCGGTGCCGGTTACCGTCGCCCGGTCAAACCTGTACTCGGCGCCCTGCAGCCGCCGCGCTTCGGCAATCACATAGCCGTGTTCCTGACGTAGTGTCGCGCCCAGCCGCTCCAGTCCATTCAGATGCAGATCAATGGGACGCGCCCCAATCGCGCAGCCGCCCGGCAGCGACACCCGCGCCGCGCCGGTGCGCGCCACCAGCGGCCCCAGCACCAGGGTTGAAGCGCGCATGGTTTTCACCAACTCGTAGTCGGCTTGCGGATGGGCCACGGTGGCCGCCGTCAGGCTGATGCGGTGGTGGCCGCCGCTGCCCTCCGTCACCACTCCCATGGCCTCCAGCAGCCGCCGCGTGGTCTGGATGTCGCGTACATCCGGGATGTTTTTGAGCGTCAGCGTTTCGGCGGTCAGCAGCGACGCGGCCATGGTGGGCAGGGCGGCGTTCTTGGCGCCGCTGATGCGCACACTGCCATTGAGCGCCCGGCCACCGCGAATGACGAGCTTGTCCATGGAATCCGTTTATCGCCGCATGCCGCTGGCGGCGCCGTCCTTTCTAGTCTAGCTGCTGGCCAGCCACATACACCGCTTGAACCGCGCCGGCCTGTGACAGCACTACCAAATCGGCATCAGCGCCGGCGCACAACTGCCCCTTTTGGTTGAGCCCTGCCGCTCGGGCCGGGTTTCCGCTGGCGAGGTTCCAGGCGGTGGCGAGGTCGCAGCCGGTGAAGTTCATGAAGTTGCCGACGGCGCGGTCGAGCGTGAGGACGCTGCCGGCCAGGCGGCCGCCGGCGAGGCAGCGGCCGCCGGCCACGGCAACGGTGATGCCGCCCAGCGCATACTCGCCCTCCGGGCACCCGGTGGCGCTGATGGCGTCGCTGATCAGGACGGTGCGCTGGCGTGCCGCAAGCCGCCAGAGCATGGCCACCAGGCGCGGGTCCACGTGGTGGCCATCGGCGATCACGTCCACGGTAAGGCCGGGCTCGGTCAGCGCCACGCCCAACAGGCCGGGCTCGCGCTGGTGCAGCGGCCGCATGGCGTTGAAGGCATGGGTGACGTGGGTGGCGCCGGCCTGGACCGCGGCGAGCGTCTGCGCCGCACTGGCGTCGCTGTGCCCCAGCGCGACGATGATGCCGCGCGCGCGTGCCGCCGCGATGAACTCCAAGGCCCCGTCGAGCTCGGGCGCGAGGGTAATGATGCGCAGCCGGCCGCGGCTGCGCTCCCACAGCGCCTCCAGGCGCTCGAGGGTGGGGGCGAGCAGCTCCGCTTCCGGGTGCACGCCCCGGCGCTCACGGCTGAGAAACGGCCCTTCGAGGTGAATGTCGCAGCCGGCGAGGGCCAGGCGCTCGACCGCGGCCAGAACCTCGCTCCAGGCCGCGGTCACCGTGGTGGCGCAAAAGCTGGTGACGCCATGCCGCGCCAGGTGGCGGGCCACGGCGTGCACGCCGGCGGCGTCGGCGCTCATGAAGTCGAGCCCCGCGCCGCCGTGCACATGGATGTCCACCAGCCCCGGGGCGAGGGCGGCTTCGCCCCAGTCCTGCTCGCGCGCTCCGGCGGGTGCCGTCATGGCGGCGCGGGGGCCGACGGCGGTGAGGCGGCCATCCTCGATCATCACCGCGCCGCCGACGATTGTCCCCTCGGGGGCGAACACGCGACCGGCGCTGACGAGCACGGTCATGACGGTATTCCCAGTTCGCGGGCCTCGCGCCGTTTGGACCGGGTCGCTGACCCGCGCGCCGGCCGCCGGCCGGCGCCACGCGGCCGTTCGGTTGACCACAGCCACCGTGATTCTGCCCCAGCGAGAGGCCGCTCGCGCCCCCTTGGGCTCGCCAAGCCCCGGGCCGGCGCTCCAAGGCCCTTCGAGTGCGGGCCCGGCCGAGCCGGGCCGGGCCCCGCGCCCGTCAATAGTCCTAGCGCGCCCGGCAGGTCGCCCCCCGTTTTCACCAGCAGCCGGCGGGCGCGCGCCTGCCCGGCGGCGCCGGACCACCCGGCCGCTTCCATCACCAGCCCCTCGGCGCGGCGGCGCAGCTTGGTGTTGGTGGGCCGCAGGTGGGTCATGCGGTTGCCCCGCACCCGGCCGCAGCCGATCATCAGGCCATTGGACAGCAGGTTGAGCGTCATTTTTTGCGCCGAGCCCGCCTTCAACCGGGTGGAACCGGCGATGGCTTCCGGGCCGGTGAGGGTTTCAATCGCCAGCTTCGCCGCCCGCGCCAGCGGGGAGCGCGGCGTGCACGCCAGCGCCAGCGTCAGGCACCCCTGCCGCCGCGCGTAGCGCACCGCCGCCACGGTGTACGGCGTGCGGCCGCTGGCGGCGATGCCCAGCACGCTGTCGCCGGCGCGGAGCCGCAGCCGCTCGAGGTCCCGGCGCGCCTGCGCAACGTCGTCCTCGGCGCCTTCCACCGACTGCCGCAGCGCCCGGCTGCCGCCGGCCATCACCGCCACCACCCGCCCCGGCGGCAGGCCGAACGTCGGCGGCAGCTCGGCCGCATCGAGCACCGCCAGCCGTCCGCTGGTGCCGGCGCCCACGTAAATGAGCCGCCCCCCCTGCCGAAACCGCGGCAGGATGGCCTCGACCGCCGCCGCAATCTGCGGCAGGGCCCGCCCCACCGCCTCCACCGCGGCCCGGTCTTCGCCCTGCATGCGCCGCAGCATGGCGAGCGTCGGCAGCCGGTCCAGACCCGCTGTGCGCGGGTTCACCGCCTCCGTTGCCAAGGCGTGCGCCGTCCGCTGACCCCGCCCCACTTTGCTTTCAGCCTTCAACCCTCCACCCTCCGCCCTCAACCCTCCACCCTCCACCCTCAACCCTCAACCCTCAACCCTCAACTTCTTCCCCAGCATTTGACACCTCCCGCCGCTTCCGTCTATAACACTCTAACAACCCACTCTGCTGTCCGTCCGTTTCGAATACCGTCACTCCCGTGCCTTCGCCGATGCTCCGCCGCCTGCTTCCGCTTGTACTTGCCGCCCTCCTGCTGGCTCCGGCATGGGCCGCCCCGCCGCCGCCTCCGGCGCCGGCCCCCGATTGGTCGAGTCTTGACGCGATCATCCGGCGCTCCATCGCCCGCGGTGAAATGCCGGGCGCTGTGGTTGAAATCGGCCACAACGGCAAAATCGTTTATCGCAAGGCCTTTGGCGAGCGCTCGCTGCTGCCGCGCCGCGAGAAGATGACCACCGACACCATCTTCGATTGCGCCTCGCTCACCAAGGTTATCGCCACCACCCCCTCGATCATGCAGTTGCTGGAGCAGGGTCAGTTCCGGCTCAACGACCCGGTGGCCAAGTACCTGCCCCGCTTTGCGCAGAACGGCAAGGACGAGATCACCATCCGCGACCTCCTCACCCACTACTCCGGCCTGCCGCCCGACATTCCGGCGCGCCCCTTCTGGTCCGGCTACGACACCGGCATCGCCAAGGCCTTCGCCATCGTGCCCGCCTTCCCGCCCGGGTCGCACTTCGAGTACAGCGACATCAACTTCATCGTGCTGGCCGAACTGGTGCGCCACCTCACCGGCGAGCGCATTGACCGCTACGCCCTCGCCCACGTCTGGAAGCCGCTGGGCATGAACCACACCCGCTACCTGCCGCCCGCCAGTTGGCTGCCGAAAATCGCGCCCACCGAGCGCGAGTCGCGCGGACACATCCTGCACGGCGTGGTGGACGACCCCACGGCGCGGGCCATGGACGGCGTCGCCGGCGACGCCGGCATGTTCTCGACCGCCGTCGACCTGGCCAAATTCGCGCAGATGTTGCTGAACGGCGGCGTCGGCGACAACGGCAAGCGCGTGCTGACGGCGCTCAGCGTCGCCAAAATGTCCACCCCGCAGACCCCGTTCAACATCCCCGATGTCCGCGGCCTGGGCTGGGACATTGACACGCCGTTCTCCAGCAACCGCGGCGACTTCCTGCCCGTGGGCTCGTTCGGCCACACCGGCTTCACCGGCACCTCGATGTGGATGGACCCGAGCTCGCAGACCTTCATCATCATCCTGTCGAACGCCATCCATCCCACCCAGAAAGCGCATCTGAAGCGCATTCTGGCGCTGCGCTCGGAGGTGGCCACACGCGTCGCCGCCCTCCTCAGCCTCGACGACCCCACCACCTGGGGTCGGGTCGAGAGCGGCCTCGAGCGCATTACCGGCTACAACGACGCCAGCGCCGGCGCGCATCGCACCGTCTATCGCAACGGCGAGGTCTGGACCGGTCTGGATGTCGCCCTCGCCCGCCGCTTCGAGCTGCTGCGCGGCAAACGCGTCGGGCTGGTGACGAACCCCACCGGCCTCGACCGCGAGGGGCGCCGCAACCTCGACGACATGCTCGCCGCCGGCATCCATGTCACCGCCGCCTTCGCCCCCGAACACGGCTGGAGCGGTAAACTCGACGGAGCGGTGGGCAATACGCGCGACGCCGCGACCGGCGTCGCCGTCTTCAGCACTTACGAGGACGCTACCGCCAGTCACACGCTGCCCGCCGCCGGGCTCAATCAAGTCAACGCCCTGGTCTACGACATTCAGGATGCCGGCGTGCGCTTCTACACCTTCGAGACCACGCTCGCTTACACGCTGCAGGCCGCCGCCGCCCGCCACATCCCGATTTACGTGTACGACCGCCCCGACCCGATTGACGGCATCCACGTCGAAGGCCCGGCGCTGGCGGCCGCCGAGAAAAGCTTTGTCGGCTACTACCCCGGCATGCCGGTGCGCAACGGCATGACCATCGGCGAGCTGGCGCAGTTGTTCAACGCCAAAATCGGCGCCGACCTCACCGTGATCAAAATGCTGGGCTGGCGCCGCGGCGACTGGTACGACGAAACCGGCCTGAGTTGGATCAACCCGTCGCCCAATCTGCGCAACCTCACCGAATCCGCGCTCTACCCCGGCGTTGCCCTGGTCGAGCAGACCAATGTCAGTGTCGGCCGCGGCACCGACACCCCGTTCGAGCTGCTGGGCGCGCCCTGGATCAACGCCATGCAGCTCGCCTCGGCCCTCAACGACCGCCGCCTGCCCGGCGTGCGCTTCATGCCCACCAGCTTTACGCCCACCAGCGCCACCTACGCCGGCCAGCTCTGCCACGGCATCAGCCTGATCCTCACCAACCGCGAGCTGCTGGCCTCGCCCGAAATGGGCGTCGAGATCGCCAGCGCCCTCGCCCGCCTCTACCCCACCCAATGGGATAGCACCAACATGCCCCGGCTGGCGGGCTCCCAGGCGGTCGTCGCCGCCATCCGCAGCGGCGAAGACCCACGCCGCATCGCCGAAGACTGGTCCGATACCCTCGACGCCTTCAAGTCCCTGCGCGCGCAGTATCTGCTGTA
>JBOGKJ010000161.1:0-5989 GCA_050745565.1 Terriglobales bacterium
CCGCTGCGGCCAAACGCGGGAGTCGCGCCGTTTGCACTGCGGGCAAAATCGGCGCGAAGGGCCGCGGAATTCCAACGGGGTGAAAGCGCCAGTGGCGCTTTCACCGCTCCCGGCAAACGAAGCGGCGCGGCCCCCTTCCAACCATGCCGCTCGCGCTGGCTTGGGCTCGCCGGGCCCCGGGCCGGTGCTCCACAGCCCTTCGAGTGCGGGCGCGGCATAGCCTGGTAGGGGCCCGCGCCCGTCAATAGAGGCAACCGGGACGGGTGAAGGCGCGGGTGGCGCGTTCACCGAGCCGAGCGGGCGCGCGTTGCCGCCCAGCGAATTCCGGCCGCCGCCCGACCCCCCGGGGTCCCCAAGGCGCTTGCGCCTTGGGGTGGGAGCAGCGGGAGGGCGTCCAGAGAAGGGCGGCCGTGCCGCTTACGAATTGACGCTTGCGCAGGTGGAGTTGAGCCAGTGGGCGACCGCGGCCGCCACGGCGGGGTCGGAGTCGCCCTCCAGCAGAAACGACGCCTGCGAATCGAGGCCTTCGGGCGCGCGCTTGTAGCAATGGCTCAGCTCGGCGAAGCGGACGATCTCCGCGCGCGGCTGCGCCTTGAGCAGCAAATCAGCATTGGGCTCGTTCACGGACGTGTCGCGGCCACCCTGCACGAGCAGTACCGGTAGCCGTACGCGGGCCAGCGCCTGCGCTGGGTCCACCTGCTCAACGCTCTGCAGATACGGCCGGGCATCCGGCCGCAGGAAAAAATCAATCAACTGCGCGTAGGCGTTGCCCGAGCGCTCGGCGGGTAACTCGCGCCCGGCGGCGTAGTCGGTCGCCCAGCCCATCGCCTGTTCGAAATCTTCGGCGGACACCGCCTCGCCGCCGCGGCGGCTCGCCTCATGCCGCTGCCAGATCATGAGCTGCAGCAGCGGCTTCGCCGGACCCGACAACAGGATCAGCCGCGCCGCCTCGCTGCGCCGCTGCGCCAGCAGCGTCGCCACCACCGCGCCCTCGCTGTGGCCGGCAACCGCGAGCGGCGCCTCCGGCCGGCGCCGGCGCAGCTCGTCGAGAAAGGCCTCGGCCACCCGCACCCGCTGCGGGAACTCGCGGTAACGCTCGCGCGCCAGCGCCTCGTCGCGGGTGACGCAGCCGGTGCCCGGGCCGCGCTTGGAAAAGCGCAGCACCGCGACCCCCTCGGCAGCGAGTTGCCCGGCCAGGTCCTTATAAACGTGCGTCCGCGCCGGCGGCTGACCCGGGAACATCGGAGCGTAGTTGCCGTCCACGTCCGAGTTCAGCGACCCCGGTATCAGCAGCAGCGCCCAGCCGTTCGCCCGCGCCGGCTCCGGCAATGTCAGCGCCGTCGGAATCTCGACCCCATCCACCTCGAGCGCGAAGCGTTCTTCGATCACGCCTTAAATTTCCGCTCCGGGCGAAAAGACGGTGAGCCCGTGGTAACGGGCGGCTTCGGCGAGGGGGCCGTCGTAGACCACCATGCCAGCCAGCCCGGGGATGGACAGCGCGGTGGCCAAATGAATCGCGTCGAGCGAGCGCAACCGCGGAGGCTGGATCGCGCCGGCGCGCAAGACGATGGCATCGCTGATTGCAATCGTCACAATTCCTCCCATGATGCTTTCCAGCCGCGGAGCGGGGTCCTCGCCCGGGCGCTGTCGCAACAAAAGTCGGCCCAGCTCAATCGTCGCCAGCTTGCTCGACGCGCGCTCGGGCCAAGGCTCCAGAAAACTCTCCAGGGCCTCGCTTTCCGCTTCGGCGACAATAAGCTTCCCCAGCGCTGAGGCGTCCAGGTACAGTGGCCCCCGCAGCTCAGAAGCGGTCAGCGCGTAGTTCATCCAACATCTCCACCACCGTCGGCGTCCCCGGAGAGGAAGGAAGCGGCGGTCCGTGCGAGCCCCAAGGCCGGGTCGGCGCGGTGGCGAGTCCGGCGTCAACCATTTGTTGCAGTGCCGATGTGCCGGCCGGCAACGGCACGAGCAGCGCCACCGGGCGGCCATGCTCGGTCACCTCGATCCGCTCTCCCTTCTTTACCCGGGCCACATAGACACTTAGGTTCTGCCGAAGCTCTCGGATGCCCACCTGTTCTTTCGGTTTGCGCTGGTGGACTGCCCGTTTCGCCATATGTAGCACATGCTAGCACAACGAGGCAACTTGGACGGGTGAAGGCGCCAGTGGCGCGTTCACCGAGCAGAGCGGGCGCGCGTTGCCGCCAAGCGAATTCCGGCCGCAGCCCGACCCCCGGGGCCCACAAGGCGCTCGCGCCTTGGGGTGGGAGCAGCGGAAGGGCGTCCTGAGAAGGGCGGCCGTGCCGCAACAAAGTTGATAATGGCGGGAGTCGCGCCGGTTACACTGCGGGCAAAGTAGGCGCGAAGGGCCGCGAGGCTCGCGCCGGCTTGGGCTCGCCGGGCCCCGGGCCGGCGCTCCACAGCCCTTCGAGTGCGGGCGCGGCGTAGCGAGCGTCTCAGCAAGCAGGGGCAGGGGCCCGCGCCCGTCAATAGTCCGAAGCAGTGAAAGCGCCACCGGCGCTTTCATCGCTCCCGGCAAACGAAGGGGTGCGGCCCGACCTCCGGCCAAATGCCGCTCGCGCCCCCTTGGGCTCGCCGGGCCCCGGGTCG
Source organism: Terriglobales bacterium (assembly GCA_050745565.1). Lineage (GTDB taxonomy): Bacteria > Acidobacteriota > Terriglobia > Terriglobales > SCQP01 > SCQP01. The sequence goes on from JBOGKJ010000161.1 coordinate 2,608, forward strand.
GCGCTCCGAAGCCCCTCGAGTGCGGGCGCGGCGCTGCGAGCGTCTCAGCAAGCAGGGGCAGGGGCCCGCGCCCGACAATTGCCATGCTGGTGCTGCTCGCGCCCCTTGGGCGCGCACGGGCCCCGGCCGACGCGACCGTGCAAAACCGGTGCGGGGACGGCATAGCTGCGCAGGGGTCCGCGCCCGTCAAACAATTGGCTAGGTACTAGTGAAGACGCGGGGTTAGCGACATCGGAGCGGCCGCGGCCGTCGCCGCCGCCGTGGCCGCGTCGGTGATCGCCTTGGGGAAGCCCAGCATCACCAGCACCGCGATGGCGTTGGCGTGATAGGCGAGGCCGGGGTGCATGGTGTAGTCGAAATGCATGCCGGTGGCGTCGGCGTAATCGGAGAAATGGTGGCTGGTGAACAGCCCGCAACTTTCCAGCAGGCGCGCCAGCTCGAGGTCGTGCGTGGTGACCAGCACGCGTCCGCTGCGCTCGGCCACGTAGCGCAAAATGGCCTGCGAGGCGGCAAAGCGTTCGGCCGAGTTGGTGCCGTCGAGTGGTTCATCCACCAGCGCCAGCACCGTCGCCGGCTCCTCGGCGAGCTGGACCAGTGTGCGCATGCGCTCGGCGGCGGCCAGATAGTAACTGGTGCCGGTGCTGAGGTCGTCGCTTTGATCGAGCAGCGAGAAGATCCGCAGGCGTTGGCCGCGGTAATGCTCCGCGCGGCACCGTCCGATGGTTTGCGCCAGCAAGGCGTTCACCGCGACCGTGCGCAGGAACGTGGTTTTGCCCGACATGTTCGAGCCGGTGACCACGACACCGGCACTGCGCAGATCGAGGGAGTTGGGCACGGCTTCCTCCAGCAGCGGATGCCGCGCGGCGGTGATCGCCAGCACCGGTTCGGCCTCGCCAAACTCCGCCTCGCACCACTCCGGCTCCGCGCTGCGGTGCGCGGCCAGCCCCTGCCAGGCGTCGAACGATCCAACCGTCTCGAAAACCGTTTGCAGCGCCGCGCGTTGCGTCCGCAACAGCGGCAGCAGGCTGTAGTAAAGCTGCACCTCGATCAACAGCAGTTGATTGAGGTAGTCCATGAAAAGCTCCGCGAAGTCATTCGAGGCCACGCGGGAGTTGTGCAGCATCCAACCCAGTCGCCGCTCGATGCGCCGCGTCGTCCCCAGAGCGCCGTCCAGGGGTTCGCGCGCCGGACGGAATTCCGGATGCTGCGCCGCCTGCAGCCCGCGCGCGGCGCGCAGCAGGGCGCGCAACTGGCGCATCGCGCTCAGCCGTCCCTCGGAGCGGCGCACCACGGCCGTGTGCGTCGCAAAATTAGCCACAAACATTCCCATCGCCGCCAGAAACCATCCCAGGCTGAGCGTGCCGACAGCCGCCAGCGTGGCCAGGATGGCGAACAGCACCATGGCGGTGAAATACCAGGCGGGCGGGCCGGGCTCGGGCGATTTGTCCCAGACCAGCCGCAGAAGGTCCGGCCCCGAATCCCAGCGCCGGGCCGCCGGGCGCAGCGCGGCCAGGATTTGCTGCCGCGCCGCCGGGTCCGCATCGAGGGCGGCGATGGCGCGCCGGCGCGCCTCCAGTTCGGGCGTGCCGCCAATGGGCAGCCGCAATAAACGGTGCAGCACGCACTCGCCCGCCGTGGTCAGCGTGCGGTCGAGCTGGCCCGAGACGGCGTCCAGATCGAGATCCCGCCAGGTGGCGTCATCCACCACATCGCCCGCGCTGATGCCGGCCGGCAGGGGACACCAGCGCTGATAGCTCGCCGTCAGTTCTGGATCCCGCTTGCGTTCGTTGGACTCGGCCCAAGCCACCTCAGGTCAATGGTACGGTATATCGCGCAGGTCGCGCCTTTGGCACCGCGGGCAAAATAGGCACGGCGGGCCGCGATGCGGGGCCCGGGCCCGCTTGCGATTGACGTGGCAGTGCCGCCGAGCCCGCGCTGCGGTCCGCGCCAACCATTACGGTCCGGCCACACTGGCGCCACCCGCGCCGGGCTACAGTAACGCTATGGAGCGCACCACGGTGGCGATTGTGGGCGCGGGGGTGGCCGGACTGGCCGCGTCCGCACGGTTGCGGGCTGCTGGCTGCAACGCGGTGCTGGTTGAGGCGCGCGGGCGCGTGGGGGGGCGCATCCGCACGCTCCATATCGAGCGCTGGCCGGCGCCGGTGGAGTTGGGCGCGGAATTCATTCATGGTGCGCCGCCCGAGTTGATGCCGGTGGCCTCGCCGGCCACCGAGGGCAGGGATTACACGCGCCAGCGGGGGCGGCTTCACCCCGCGGGCGAGCTGGCCTTCGGCGCGGACGGCATCTTCGAGCGCATGCACGCCGAAGCCGGCCGGCCCGATCGTTGCTTTGCCGATTTTCTCGCCTCCTGCCGCGGAGCCTCGCCCGCCGCGCATCGGCAGGCGCTGAGCTACGTCGAGGGCTTCGAGGCGGCCGACCCGGCGCGCATCAGCGTGGCGTCGCTGATCCGCGAGCAGCAGGCCGAAGAGCAGGAGGCGGGGGAGGAAGGCTGGTCCGGCCCCCGCCGGCCACGTGGCGGCTATGGGAAGTGGCTGCGGTCGCTGCAGCCGCGCGGGCCCGTGTGGCTGCGCTCCCCGGTCGAGCAGGTGTGCTGGCGTCGCGACCAGGTGGTGCTGCGCATCGCCGGCGGACGCGAGCTCGAGGCCCGCCACGCCATCGTGACGCTGCCGCTGAGCCTGCTGCAGCGGGGCTGGCCGCGCTTCGATCCTCCGCTTGCCGCCAAGTACGTTGCTCTGCGGCACCTGGTGATGGGCGGTGCGCGCCGGATCACGCTGCGGCTGCGTCAGGCTCTCTGGCCGCCCGATCTGCGTTTCCTGTTCGGCGCCAGCGCCGTGACCGCTAGCGGGCATTTCCCGACCTGGTGGGCCGAGCCGCTACCGCCGGGCGCCGCGGGGGCGCAAATTACCGGCTGGGCCGCCGGGCGGCATGCTTCCACGCTCGTCGGCATGCCCATTGAGGATTTAACCCGGCGGGCGCTGGCGGATCTGGGCGGGCTGCTGGGGACGGCGCCAGCCGTGCTGCGGCGCGAGTTGGTGGCCGCGCACTCCCATGACTGGCAGGCCGATACTTACTCCCTCGGCGGCTACAGCTACGCCGCCGTGGGTGGCGCCGACGCCTTTGCCGCCCTCGCTGAGCCTCTCGAAAACACGCTGTTTTTCGCCGGCGAGGCCACCGATCCCGCCGGACACCACGCCACCGTCCAGGGGGCGCTGCGCAGCGGCGGCCGCGCCGCCGCCGAAGTGCTCCGCGGCATCTAACCCCGCGTGGGCAACTCGCGCGGGCAAAATCGGCGCGAAGGGCCGCGGCATTCCAAACGGGGTGAAAGCGCCAGTGGCGCTTTCACCGCTCCCGGCAAACGAAG
>JBOGKJ010000162.1:0-5001 GCA_050745565.1 Terriglobales bacterium
GCCTTCACCCGTCCGCCGCGCGCGCTCCGGCTGCAGCGCCCGCCGCCGGCGATCCAGGTGCAGATGGCGGCGCTGCCGGCGCCGACGGGCGAGTGGCGGCTTGAGGGCGCATGGTGCGCGCTGCCGCGCCGCCCCGCTGAGCGCATCCGCCGCGCCTGGGGGCCGTGGCGCACCTCGGGCGAGTGGTGGAGCGAGGCTGCCTGGAGCCACGACGAATGGGACGTCGAACTCGCCAGCTGCCGCCACTACCGCCTGCGCTACGACCGCCGCGGACGCCGCTGGTTCCTGCTCGGCATCTACGACTGAAGCTGTCGGTCCCCAGTTGCCAGCCCCCAGCGAGCAACCCGCAAACGGCAGTCGTGAACTGACAACTGACAACTGATAACTGATAACTGACAACTGTGTTTATCGAACTCCACGCCGCCAGCGCCTTCAGCTTCCTGCGCGGCGCCTCGCTGCCGGAAGAGCTGGCCGAGCGCGCCGCCGCGCTGGAGATGCCGGCGCTCGCGCTGCTCGATGCCGACGGTTTTTACGGCGTGCCGCGCTTCCACCAGGCCTGCCGCCGCCTGGGCGTGCGCCCGCTCATCGGCGCCGAGGTGACGCTGGAGGATGACAGCCGCCTGCCGCTGCTGGTCGCCAGCCGCGCCGGCTACCGCGCGCTGGGGCGGCTGCTGAGCCGCATGCACCTGCGGGCGCCGGCCAAGGGGGCCGGGCGGATGTTTTACGCCGAGTTGGCGGAGCTGGAAGGGGTGGTGGCACTGAGCGGCGACGAGCAGGGGCCGCTGGCGCTGGCGCTGGCGCGGGGGGGCGAGGAGGGGGGTGCGGCGGCGGTGGAGCGTCTGGCGGGCCTGCTCGGCCGCGGGAACGTCTACCTCGAGCTGCAGCGCCACCTGCTGCGCGAGCAGGAGGCCCGCAACCAGGCCGCGCTGCGGCTGGCGGCGCGCCTGGGGCTGCCCGTGGTCGCCAGCAACGGCGTGCGCTACGCCACCCCCGCTGGCCGCACCGTACTCGACCTGTTCACCTGCCTGCGCCACCACACCACGCTGGCGCGCGCCGGACGCCGCCTCGCGCCCAATGCCCAGCGCTACCTCGCCTCCGCCGCCCGCATGGCGCAACTGTTCCGCGACCAGCCGGCGGCGGTCGAGCGCACCGCCGAGTTGGCCGGCCGGCTCGAGTTCACGCTCGACCATCTCGGCTACGAGTTTCCCCAGCCGCCCGTGCCCGCCGGCCACACCGCCGCCACCTGGCTGCGCGAGCTCAGCTTCGCCGGCGCGCGCCGCCGCTACCGTCCGCTGCATGAGCGCGCCCGGCGCCAGCTCGAGCATGAGCTGGGGGTGATTGAAAGGCTCAACCTCGCCGGCTACTTCCTCATCCTCGACGGCATCATGGGCTACTGCCGCGAGCATCGGATCCTGGCCCAGGGCCGGGGCTCGGCCGCCAACAGCGCCGTCTGCTACAGCCTCGGCATCACCGCCGTGGACCCGGTGGGTATGGAGTTGCTGTTCGAGCGTTTCCTGTCGGAGGAGCGCGGCGAGTGGCCCGATATTGACGTGGACCTGCCCTCGGGCGCGCTGCGCGAGCAGGTCATCCAGTACGTCTACAGCCGCTACGGCGGCGGCGTGGGCGGCGCGGGCGTGGCCGCCTCCGCCTCCACCGGCGCCGCCATGACCGCCAACGTCATCACCTACCGCGGCCGCGGTGCCGCGCGCGAGGTGGGCAAGGTGCTCGAGTTCGGCGCCGCCGACATCGCCCGCCTCTCGGCGCTGCTGGGCTCGGCGCCGCAGGTGCTGGAGCCGCCCAGTTGGCAGGAGGCGCTGGCCACGCGCGGCAACCTGCCCCGCTACCCACCCGCCGAGGCCGCCATCGCTCCTGCGCTCGCCGCCGAACTCACCCAGGTCGGCTTCGACCTCGCCCAGCCCCGCCTCCTGCGCTTCCTGTATCTTTGCCAGGCGCTGCAGGACCTGCCCCGCCACCTCGGTCAGCACTCCGGCGGCATGGTGCTGTCGCAGGGGCCGCTGGCCGAAATCGTCCCGATCGAGCCCGCCAGCATGCCCGGCCGCGTCGTCATCCAGTGGGACAAGGAGGACTGTGCCGACCTCGGCATCATCAAGGTGGACCTGCTCGGGTTGGGCATGATGGCCGCGCTCCAGGAGGCGCTGGCGCTGGCCCGTCCGCGCCTGCCCCGCGCCGCCACCTCACCGCCCGAAGTCACCGCGGATCTGTCTTGGCTGCCGGAGGAAGATCCCGCCGTCTACCGCGCCCTGCGCGCCGCCGACACCGTCGGTGTGTTTCAGGTCGAGTCGCGCGCCCAGATGGCGACGCTGCCGCGGCTGCGCCCACGCACTTTCTACGACCTGGTGATCGAGGTGGCGATCATCCGCCCCGGCCCCATCACCGGCGACCTGGTCAACCCCTACCTGCGCCGCCGTGCCGGCGAAGAGCCGGTGCATTACGCCCATCCGCTGCTCGAGCCCATCCTGCGCCGCACGTTGGGCGTGCCGCTGTTCCAGGAACAGTTGCTGAAAATGGCCATGGTGGTGGCCGGCTTCACCGGCGGACAGGCCGAGCAGTTGCGCCGCGCCATGGGCTTCAAGCGCAGCGAGCGGCGCATGGCGGAAATCGAACAGCAGTTGCGCCAGGGCATGGCGCGGCAGGGCGTCGAGGGCGCCGCCGCCGACGAGATCATCCGCTCCATCACCTCGTTTGCCCTCTATGGCTTCCCCGAATCCCACGCCGCCAGCTTCGCCCTGCTGGTCTACGCCTCGGCCTACCTCAAGGTTCATTTCCCCGAGGAGTTCCTGACCGCCCTGCTCAACCACCAGCCCATGGGCTTCTACCACCCCGCCACGCTGGTGGCCGACGCGCAGCGCCACCGCGTCACCGTGCTGCCGATTTCGGTGGCGGCCTCGGCGTGGGAGTGCACCACGGGCGGCTACCGCCAGGCCCCACGCGGACGGGCGGTGCGGCTCGGCCTGCGCTATGTGCGCGGGCTCAGCGAGCGCGCCGGCCGGCAACTGGTGGCCGAGCGCCAGCGCCAGCCCTTCACGTCCCTCGACGACCTCTGCCGCCGCGTGCCGCTGCTCGAAGTGGACGAAGCCCGCACGCTGGCCGAGTTGGGGGCGTTTCACGGGCACGGCCGCCGCGACGCCCTCTGGCAGATCGAGGCCGCCCACCGCGACCCCGGCCCGCTCTACGCCGAAGCGCCGCCGGAGGAGGAGGAGGAGGCCGCGCCGCCTGGGCGTGGGGCGCTAGTGCCCCCGCGCCCAGGCGAGCCGAAGCGGAGGCCGCAGGCCGCAGCGCCAAACGATGCCGCCGCCCACCGCGCCCCCGGCCGGCTCTACGCCGCCGCGCCGCCAGAGGAGGAGGAGGCCGCGCAGTCTGGGCGTGGGGCGCTAGTGCCACCGCGCCCAAGCGAGCCGAAGCGGAGGCCGCAGGCCGCAGCGCCAGCGGCGCGGCCGCCCTTTTCTGGACGCTCTCCCATTGCTCCCACCCCAAGGCGCAAGCGCCTTGGGGGCCCCGGGGGCCGGGCTGCGGTCGAAATTCGCTTGGCGGCAACGCCCGCCCGCTCTGCTCAGAGCGCGTCCAAGTTGCCTCGAAACGATGCCGCATCCCCGCTTCCACCCATGTCAGCCCGGGAGCGGATGCTGGCCGATTTTCGCGGCGCCTCGCTCACGCTCGGCCCCCATCCGCTGGCGTTCGAGCGCGCCCGGCTGCGCGCCCAGGGTTGCGTCACCGCCGGCGAGCTGGCCGGGCTGCGCCATGGCCAGCCGGTCGAGGTGGCCGGCATCGTCATCGCCCGCCAGCGCCCGGAAAACGCCGGCGGCGTGGTCTTCATGAGCCTCGAGGATGAAACCGGTATCGCCAACGTCATCATCTGGCCCGACGTGTTCGCCCGCCACCGCCTCGCCTGGGTCGCGACCCCCCAGGTCCGCATCCGTGGCCGCCTGCAGCGCCAGCGCGGCGTTATCCACCTGCTCGCCGAATCGGTCGCCCCGCTCAACGCCGCCAGCGAGCCCGCCGGCGCTGCGCTCATCCCCGCCCGCGATTTCCGCTGAACCGCCACGCCGGCGCTACACTGATTCCCATGTGCGGACGCTTCACGCTGCGCAGCGACGGCAACGCCCTGGCGCAGCAGTTCGAGGCTGAGCCGGTCCAGGAGGGCGCCGGCGCCGGCGTCGGCCACTGGTCGGCGCACTACAACCTCGCCCCCACGCAGCCGGTGCCGGTCGTGCGCATCAACCCCACCGGCGGCGGACGCGAGCTGATCCTGCTGCGCTGGGGCCTGGTGCCGCCCTGGTCGGCGCCCGACAAGCCGCCCCCGGCACTGTTCAACGCCCGCGCCGAAACCCTGGCCGACAAAATGGTCTACCGCCAGGCGTTCCGCAACCGCCGCTGCCTCATCCCCGCCGACGGCTTTTATGAATGGAAGGCCGAGGGCAAGCGCAAGCAGCCCTGGTTCGTGCACCGCGCCGGCGACGGCATGTTCGCCTTCGCTGGCCTGTGGACGGGCGCGGCGTGCACGATCGTCACCACCGAGCCCGTGCCGCTGCTCAAGGAGCTGCACAACCGCATGCCCGCCATGCTCGCGCCCGCCGACTACGCCGGCTGGCTGGGCCCGGCGCCGCTCGAGGTCAACGAGCGGATGGCGATGCTCGGCCGCATTCCCGAGGACCTCGAACTCCATCCCGTGCGCCCGCTGGTCAACCACGCCGCCCACGATGTGCCCGGCTGCGTCGAACCCTGGTGGGAGGGCTCGTGAGCGCCCGCGCCCAGCCCGCAATGCTAAAATGAGCACTGCGCTGCCGTCGCGCCCGCGCGGCGGCCGGCGCGCCTGCCCAACGTCCCCGTCGTCTAGCCCGGCCTAGGACACCGCCCTTTCACGGCGATAACACGGGTTCGAATCCCGTCGGGGACGCCAACAAAAATAAATCTGACCAGCCAGCGCTCAATTTCAACTACAATGTAGTTTAAATGGCGTTGGGGAATTTTGAATACGTCTTG
>JBOGKJ010000163.1:0-4577 GCA_050745565.1 Terriglobales bacterium
CAGCCGCGAGGCGCCGGCGCTCGGCCGCGTGGAGGAGAGGCGCAGCGCCGGGGCGAGGGCGCAGCCCAAGCCGCTGGCCAGCGCCACGGCGGCGGCGAAAGCGAGCGCCGGGGCATCGAGGCGGACGGCGCCCAAGCGCGGCACCGCCGCGGGCCCCAGCCGCGCCAGGCGCCAGCGGGTGGCGCCGAGCGCGCGCCGGATGGCGAACTCGGCCTCGCGGCCGAGACCGCGGGCGAGCAATAAGTTGGCGGTGTTGAGCGCGGCGATCAATAACAGACAGGCGGCAGCGGAGAGCAGGATCCAGAGCGCGGTGCTGGCCTCGGGCGTGGCCAGGTTGCGCTCGAGCGGCTCGGCCACCAGCGTGTTCGGCCTCCAGGGCGCATGGGCACGCGCACCGATGGCCGCCACCACCGCTTCGGCTTGCTTCAGCGCCTCCGCAGGCGGCTGGTTCGCGCGCAGCCGCGCCACCACCATGCCGGTTCCCAGAGCCGGTATCGTGTTCAGCCAGGCGCTCAAGCCCGTCGGCCACGCCTCGCCTGGCGGCAGCACGCCCGCCAGCGCATAAAGCTGATCGTTGACCCGCAGCGGGCGCCCAAGCGCAGCCGCATCGCCGCCGAGGTGCTGGCGCCAGAATTGGTCGCTGACTATGGCCTGCGGTTGGCTGCCGCGGAAGCCGTGGCCGAGCTCCATATGGACATCGAGCGTGGTGAACAAATCGCGCGAGGCCCGCATGACGCCGCCGGGCACCACCACGCCGCCGACATAGATCGTACCGCCGGCGTCCACATAACCCGAGTAGCCGACGCTGGCGAACAGGCGGCTCTGGCGCAGGGCGTCGAAGGCCGTTCGCGGGACGTTGTCGAAGTTCATGGTCGCGTCCCCGACCGTCGCGCCGCGGCTCAGAACCATGACCAGTTGCTCGGGATGCGGGAACGGGAGCGTATCCACGAGCACCGCGCGCACCACGCTGAACATGGCCGTGGTGGCGCCGATGCCGAGCCCGAGCGTCAGCACCGCCAGCAGCGTGAAGCCGGGGCGGCGGCGCAGGCCGCGGCCGGCGAGGCGCAGATCGCGCGCGAGTTCTTCGGCGGCGACGCCGGCCCGCGACATCGAGGCGAGGCGGGTGCGCTCGCGGAGGGCGAGGTCGCTGCCGAGACGGCGGGCGGCAGCGCGGGCCGCGGCATCCGGCGGCAAGCCGGCGGCCTGGCTGGCTTCGGCGCGCAGCGCGGCGTGGGCGGCAAGTTCCTCGGCGATTTCGCGTTCGTGGCGCGCGCGGCGCCAGATTTTCAGTCGCATAAATTACTCCCAGCGCAGCATGCGGGCGGCGTCCACGCGCGCGGCGCGGCGGGCGGGGAGCCAGCCGGCGAGCAGCGCCGCGAGCGCCAGCGCCAGCAGCGCGCCCGTCCAGGCGAGCGGATCGAGCCGCGGGGTTTGAAACAGCAGACTGGCGAGGCTGGCGGAGAGCAGCCAGGCCAGGCCGCAGCCGAGCGCCAGCCCGAGCGCGATGAGCCGCACGCCGCGCGACAGCACCAGGCGGACGAGCGCCGGGCGGTCGGCGCCGAGCGCCACACGCACCGCCAACTCGTGAGTGCGCTCGCGCACTTCGAGCGCCAGCACGCCGTAGAGTCCGACCAGCGCCAGGGCGAAGGCGAGGGCGGCGTAAAGGCTCAGCAGCGCGGTGCGGAAGCGAGGTTCGGCGAGCGCGTCCGCCTGGGCCGCGGCGAGGGTGACGGGCTGGCTCATGCCCAGGCCCTGGGCGTGCAGCGTGCGCCGCAGCTCGCGGCTGAGCGCGCCGAGCGGTTGCGCGCTGCGCACCAGCAGCGTGGCGTCAGGTCCCCAGCCGCCGGCCATGGGCGTGAACGCTTGCGGGTGCTGCGGGGCGGCCATGGCGACGTCGTGCATGTTCGCCACCACACCGACCACGACACTCTGCGTTCTGCCCGCTTGCAACCGCTGGCCGACGGCGGGCGCTTTCGGCCAGTATTTCTCCGCCATCGCCTGGTTGACGATGATGGGCTGCGGTGCACCGATGCCGGAGTCCAAGTCAGCGGCGCTGAAGTCGCGGCCGGCAAGGAGGGGCACCTGGAGCGTTGTGAAATACCCGAGTCCGGCCTCGATCCAATCCGCCTCCTGGCCGGGACCGGGCTTCAACTGTTGGCCGGGCAGCATGAAATCGGCTCCGTTGGTGAAGTCGAACGGCTCGTGATTGCTGTAACCGGCGCTAATGATGCCCGGGAGCGCGCGCACGGCGGCGAGGGCGCGCTGGTCGAGTTGGCTGCGCCGTTGCCAGAGTGCAAGGCGGGCGCCCTGGGAGCGGCCGGTGGGGGCCTTGGGCGCAACCATATCGAGGCTAACGACCTGTTGCGGGTTGAAGCCCAGCGGGCGGCGCCAGAGGCGGTTGAAGCTGGTGGCGAGCAGCGTGCCGCCGACAAGCAGCGCGAGCGTGAGCGCGACCTCGATCACGATCAGGGCGGCACGCAAGCGGAGCGTGGGCCGGGGCTGGACGCCGCGGGCGGCGCGGAGCGCGGGGGCGAGCGCGGCGCCGAGGCCGGCGGCGCAGGTAAGCGAGAGCGCGACGGCGAGACTTGAGGCATCGAGGCGGGTGGCGGCGAGGCGCGGCAGTGAGGCCGGGCCGAGGCGCGCCAGCTTGACGGCCAGCGCGGCCAGCGCCACGCCGGCGGCCCCGCCGAGCGCGGCCAGCAGCGCGCCTTCCGCCAGCGCCTGCGAGGCGAGCCGGGTGCGGCTTGCGCCCAGCACGCGCCGGACGGCGAACTCGTGCCGCCGGCCGAGGCCGCGCGCCAGCAGCAGGTTGGCGGTGTTGAGCGCGGCGATCAGCAGCAGGCAGGCGGCGGCGGCGAGCAGGACCCAGAGCGCCGTGCGGGCCGGCGGCCGGGCCAACTGCCGCCGCAGCGTCGCCGCCACCAGGCCGGTGACGTCGGGAGAATTCGGGAGCAGGCCGGGGCGGTGGCCAATGGCCGCGACAGCGGCCTGGGCGCGGTGCAGCGCGGGGCCAACCGGAGTGCCAGCGCGCAGGCGCGCCACCACGCGGCCGTCGTTCCCGGCCGAAGGCAGCCCCGCCTGCCAGACGTCGGTCGAGGGCGGCCAAGCCTGGCCGGCGGCCAGCACGCCGGCGACCGTATAGAGCGAATCGCCGACCTGCAGCGGGCGGCCCAAGGCGGCGGGGTCGGCATGCAACTGATGCCGCCAGAAGCGGTCGCTGATGACGACCTGGGGGCCGCCGGTGAGGTTGTGGCCGAGCTCGAAGCGCGCGCCGAGCGTGGGGAACAGGCCGGGCGAGGCCTGCATGACATTCGCATCAGTCGCGAGGCCGTCCACGTACACGGTGGATTCGGCGGGGTTGTAGCCGGAGATGCCCATCTGGGCGAACACGCCGCTCTGGCGCAGGGCCCGGTAGGCGGCGAGCGGGACGTTGTCGAACGCCTCCGTGCGGTGGAGGACGGTGCCGGTCATCTGGACCATCACCAGCCGCTCGGGATGCGGAAAGGGCAGCGTGTCGAGCAGCACCGCGCGGACGGCGCTGAACATTGCCGTGGTGGCGCCGATGCCGAGCGCCAGCGTGGCAATCGCCAGCAGGCTGAAGCCCGGGCGGCGCCGCAGACTGCGGGCCGCCAGGCGCAGGTCGCGCCCCAGCGCTTCGGCCGCGATCGCGGAGCGCGACATTCCCGCGAGGCGCGTCCGCTCGCGCAGCGCGAGGTCGCTGCCGAGGCGGCGGGCGGCGTCACGCGCGGCGTCACGCGGGTCCATGCCGGCAGCCTGGCTGGCTTCGGCGCGCAGCGCGGCGTGCGCGGCGAGCTCGTCAGCGATTTCGCGCTCGCGGCGGCTGCGCCAGTTGAACCGCATGGCTCAACCCTCCAGGAACGCGGCGACGGCGGAGGCGGTGCGCTGCCACTGCGGCTGCTCCGCCTCCAGGCGCTTCCGGCCTTGTGCCGTCAGCCGGTAATAGCGGGCGCGGCGGCCATTCTCGGTCCGCCCCCAGGCGGCGCGGATGAAGCCCTGGCGCTCCATGCGGTGCAGCGCCGGGTAGAGCGAGCCCTCCTCGACCCGCAGCAATTCCTCCGACACTTGCTGGATGTGCTGCGCGACGCCGAAGCCGTGCATGCCCTCGCGCCCGGCCCGGCTCAGCGCCTTCAGCACCAGCAACTCGAGCGCCCCTTGCAGTGCGTCATTCCCCATGACGCAACACCTCATTGCCCATGACGACCTCCCATAGTCGTCTATGCTAACACCGAATGGCTTTTACTGCCAGCCGCCGCCCAGGGCGTTATAAAGAGCCACCAGCGCCAGGCGTTCGTTCAGCTCGGCCTGCGACAGATTGAGCTCGGCGCTAAAGGCCTCGTCCTCGGCCACCAGCACCTGGAGGAAGCTGCCGCCGCCGTTCTGGTAAAGCGTGTTCGAGAGCGTGGAGGCGCGTTGCGCGGCCTGGACGAGAAGCTGCTGCTGCTGGCGGAACTGGTGATCTTTTTGCAATGCGACCAGCGCGTCGGAGACTTGGCGAAACGCCTGCTGGACGGTCTGCTCGTAGCTCAGCAGCAACTGTTGTTTTTGCGCCTCGCTCA
>JBOGKJ010000164.1:0-6326 GCA_050745565.1 Terriglobales bacterium
GCGCCTGGCCAGCCGCAGCGCGGCGCTGGTGACGCCCGCGCCGGCGGGGCCTGGAGGCGCCGCCGGCGCGCCCACTGCCGGCGGCAGCAGTTGGGTGATGATGCCGGGCTCGGGGCCATCGCGCCAGAGATGGTCCAAAGCGGCGGCGCGCTCGTCGCCGACGGTGCCGGGCGGACGGCGCACTGGGGCGGCGGCGGCCAGCGTGGCGCCCCAGCCCCGCTCCTCCAACAACCGTTCCAAGCCCTGCCGCCGCGACATCTCCGCCCCGCTACTTTCGTTTTTTATTCGCTATCCGTGACCATCCTACGGCGAACCGCGGCGGCTGTCAATGGGGCGAACGGGATAGGAGACAGGGCGCCCCAGAGCTGCCCCCATCCCCGACCGGCCGCCCCCAAGGGATAGCCGGAATCGCCTAGGATCGCCTGACCTGCCCTCTCGCTCAGCAACTGGGACCCTCAAACGGAGCGGCTACTTTGATGAACGCTTCCGTAAACGCTTGGCCCCGCACCCGCGCGTGCGCGCAAGACGCAGCCGCGGCGCCCCGGAGTACACTAGGGAGCACGCCGGCGGTACGACGATCCGCGCCGCAGAAAATACTCCCGATGCCCGACCTCGCCCCACGCTGCTATGGCCGCATGCTCGCCATTCTTGCCCTGATATTGGTGGCGGTGCCGATCATCGCTTCGGCGCAAACCGATGAGATTCAGGTTTACGATGCCTCGATCGCTCCCCAGGGCACCTTCAACCTGATGTCCCACTCCAATTTCACGCCCAAGGGTCACTCAACCCCGGCGTTCCCGGATGCCATCATCGCCGATCACTCCTTTCAAGAGACCCTGGAGTGGGCCTATGGCGTCAAAGACTGGTTCGAACAGGGTCTTTATCTACCCGTCACCACGCTCTACTCGAAAGGGCGCGGCAGCTCACTCAACGGCTTCAAGATTCGCGAACTCTTCGTCAAGCCCCACGCCGAGGACCAGACCTTTTTTTACGGCATCAACTTTGAATTCAGCACCAACCACCTGTGGTGGGAATCCAGGCGCGAGACTGCGGAAGTCCGGCCCATCCTGGGTGTGCATTTGCATCCCGCTGATCTTGGTAAACACCAACTGGACCTCATTTTCAACCCCATCGTGGATACCAACTACACTGGTGGAATCGGCAACCTCGAGTTTGTCCCCTCGGGCCGCATCGCGGTTCACGTCAACCCCAAATGGGCGGTAGCCGGTGAAGAGTACTCCGACTTCGGTCCTCTGCGGCATTTCCTGAAGCCGAACCAGCAATTTCAGGAACTCTGGGCCACCACCGACTACTACGGCAAGGTCTACTCCATCGAAACCGGAGTGGGCGTTGGCTTCGCCGATGGCGCCGACAAACTGACCCTGAAGTTCATGATCGATCGCAATTTCAACTTCTAATCAGCGGGGCGCCGCCTCGTTTACCGTCGGCCCCGCGGGCATCGACTTCAGGTCGGGGCCGAGCCCCTACACCGCGGCCGGGTTCCTCAACAACCCGACCTTCTCCAACGAAAACCACGGATTCAATCCCAATGGCACGATCAACAACAGCGAGGTGGTGCTGACCGGCTCAATGCACTTGAAGGCCGGCAGCAACTCCTTTATCGTGGGCCATGACGACGGGGTGGTGTTGAACGTAGCCGGGTTCGGCGACGTAGTCTACGCGCCAGACGCCACGCCTTTCGCGACATCGCCCTTTAACGTGAACGCCGCCACGGCGGGCAACTACACGTTCACGTTGTGGTATTCCGAGTGCTGCGGAGCGCCGGCCGACCTGGAGTTCAAGGTCAACGGAGGCGACGTCGGCGCGGTACCCGAACCGGGCTCGATCGCGTTGCTGGGCTCGGGCATGCTGCTGGGCTTGTTTGCTATGGTGAAATTCAAGCGCTTCGGCTTCAACGCTTAAGGCGGGCGGCTGAACCTCGGCGCGTCGGAACACGCAACGGGATCCCCCGGTGCGGCGGACCGCGCGCCGATTTTTTCAGCAGTTGCGGCCGCCCCCGCCGCCGCGGCGCGGCCACTTCGGACGTGGCCGGCGGCAGGTTAGACGCGGCGGCTGACATGGGTCACCAGCGTGACCAGGAACAGCACCAGGAAGATCACGAACAGGATCTTGGCGATGCTGACGGCCACGGCGGTCACCAAGCCGAACCCGAACAGGGCGGCAATGATCGCGATAATCAGAAAAGCAGCAGCCCAAGCCAACATATACCCGTTGGATGTCTGCGCGAGTGGGGGGGCTGCATCGAAGTTCCGGCGGGCGCGGGCGGCTATAGTGGGGCATGCAGGCTGAAGCGCTCGAACGGCTGACGTTGGAAGCGATCCAGGGGGCGCGGCGGCGGATTGCGCCGCATGTGCGGGTGACGCCGCTGTGGCCGAGCGCGGCGTTGAGCCGGCGGCTGGGGGTCGAGGCCTACGTCAAGCTGGAGCTGTTCCAGAAGACCGGCTCGTTCAAGGTGCGCGGCGCCTTCAACAAGATGCTGCCGCTGGGGCCGGGCAGCCGCGTGGTGGCGGTGAGCGGCGGCAACCACGCCCAGGCGGTGGCCCACGCCGCCGGGGTGCTGGGCATGCAGGCGCGCATTCTGATGCCCGAGACCACGCCGGCCAACTACGTGGAGGCGACGCGCGGCTACGGCGCCGAGGTGGTGCTGGTGGCCACCATCGCCGAGGCGTTTCAGCAGGCCGAGGCCGCGGTGGCGGCGGGCTGGGCGATGGTGCACCCGTTTGACGACCTGGAGGTGATCGCGGGCCAGGCGACGCTGGGACTGGAAATCCTCGCCGAGCTGCCCGCGGTCACCGACATCGTGGTCAGCATCGGCGGCGGCGGGCTGGCGACGGGGGTGGCGGCGGCGGTGAAGCCGCAGCGGCCCGGCGTGCGGCTGTGGGGGGTCGAAACCGAAGGCGCCGATGCCATGGCGCGCGCGCTGGCGGCCGGGCGCCCGGTGCGGCTCGAGGCCATCACCTCGATTGCGCGCACGCTGGGTGCGCCCGAGGTCAGCGGGCTGACCCTGCGGGCGGTGCAGCGCTGGTTCGAACGGGTCGAGGTGGTAAGCGATGCCGCTACGGTCGCGGCGCTCGACTGGCTGCTCGAGCGTTGCAAGGTGCTGACCGAGCCCGCCGCAGCCTGCACGCTGGCGGCGGCCGAACGGCTCAAGGCGCACTGGGGCCCGGAGAGCCGGGTGGTGCTGGTGCTCTGCGGCGGCAACCTGGCGGTGGATACGCTATGCGGCTTCGCC
This sequence comes from Terriglobales bacterium, assembly GCA_050745565.1. Classification (GTDB taxonomy): domain Bacteria; phylum Acidobacteriota; class Terriglobia; order Terriglobales; family SCQP01; genus SCQP01. Next base: position 3,254 of record JBOGKJ010000164.1, read on the forward strand.
CCGCTGCGCCAGCCAAGGTAGGCGAAAAATTCCCCGCGCCTCACTGCCCGCTTCCCACTCCCCACTCCCCACTTCCCACTTCTTCGGTCGTCAGTCCACGCGGCAAAGCGTCAGTCCGGTCAGCAGCTTGGGGAAGAAGTCCGTAGACTTTTGCGGCAGCACGCCGCCGGCGAGCGCCACATCGCGCACGGTGGCGGGCGGGGTGGGGTTGAGCAGGAATGCCGCCTGGCCGGCGTTGACCGCCACCGACTGCAGCGCCTCTTCGGCATCCTTGACGTAGCGCAGCGAGCGTTGCTCGCGCACCATGTCGGCGGTGACGCCCAGGGCGCGCTCGAGCGCCAGCGCGTGCAGCAGCACCACATCCAGTTGGCGCTGCTCGGGGAGCGCGTCAGGCAGCAGCGCGGCCAGATCGAGTCCCGGCCGCGGGCGCAGCAGCAGCACCTGCGGCTTGCCCTGCAGCGCGGCCAGCAGCGCCGGACCGCCCGCCGCCGCCCGCTGCAACTGCTCGCGCAGGCGCGGCCAGCCCCCGGAGTCGTCACTGCGGCCGTCGGCCGGGGTGACCTCAAAAAACTCCGCCAGCCGCGCCTGCGCCGCGCCCGCATCCCATTGCGGCAGTCCGAATACCAGCCGGTGCGTGGGCAGTACCACCAGCCCGGGCGCATCCAGGTTGATGAAGCTCATCATGACCCAGTCCCAGGGGCGGTCGTCGCGCTGGGGGGCGCGGGCATTCTGTTCGTTGCGCCACTGCAGCGCGGTCTCGTAGCGGTGGTGGCCGTCGGCGATGATCAGCGGCAGCGGGGCCATGCGCCCGACCAGGCGCTCGATGACGCCGGCGTCGGTTTCGCGGAACAGGCGGTGGCGGGTGCCGTACTCGTCGCTCATGTCCAGCACGGGATTGGTGGCGCGCTCGAGCAGTTCGCGCTCCACCTGCCGGCTGGGGTCGCTGTAGAGCATGAAGATCTGGCCGCAGTGGGTGCGGGTGGCGCGCAGCAGGTTCTGGCGATCAAGCTTCGGGCCGCTCAGGGTCTGTTCATGGCGGAACACGACCTTGTTGGCGTAGTCCTCGAGGCGGCCGAGGGCGATGAAGCCGCGCCGCAGCTGGGCAGCGCCGCCGCCCGGGGGCGCGAACTCCTGGGTGTAGGCGTAGATGGCGGGCTCGGGGTCGCGGCGCAGGAGGCCCTGCTGCATCCAGTCTTGCAGGCATTGAGCGGCGCGGGTATAGACGTTGGAACGTTCCGAGTCGCCGGGCTCGGCCTCGCCCAGAACCACGCGCACCAGGTTGTAGGGGCTGGCGGCAAGGTAGCGCTGCCGCATGGCGGCGCTAATCTTGTCATAGGGCTGGGTGAGCACATCGGCCGCGGCGACCCGGCTGAGGTCGTAGCGGTAGGCGGAAAACGGACACAGGCGAGCCATCGCCTTTAATTCTGGCATTGTTTAAACGCCACGGCGCCACCCCGTACCCTGCGCAGCACCGGCCCCGGGGTGCGGACGCCCCAAGGCCACCGTCGGCTCGTCCGCTCGCACGCCCAAGCGGCTCAGCGCTAATGGCCAACGGCTAATGGCTAACGGCTAACGGCTGCTCGCATGGCGCCAGCCATGCGAGCGCTAGCGGCTCACCACCAGCAGCCGGAAGCTGCCCGGCACCAGCGTGCGCCGCCGCTGCCCGGCCTGGGGCGGGGCGAAGTTGGCGGTGACGGTGAACAGTTCGTGGCTGCGCGGGTCGAGTTCCATGGTGCGGGCCCCGTTCTCGGTCTTGATGTTGCCCAGCTCGGTGAACTGATCAGGGCTGTCCTCATGGATGACGGTGATGGTGCCGTCGCCCTGGGAGGTGAACAGCGTTTGGGTGCCGCTGTCGAAACGGGCCGCATCCACGCCGCGGCCGATTTTGGGGGCCGCAATCACCCTGCCGGTGTCGGCGTTGACGATGGCCACGACGCCGTTGCGGCAGCCGGCGAATACCCGGTGGTGGGCGGCATCGATCGCCACCCCGGAGGGATGCTCACAGGGCGCCAGCGGATAGCGGTGCACGATCTTGAGCGCGTGCGCGTCAATGTCGAGCAGCTCGCTCTTATCTTCCAGCACGTTGAAGACGTGGCCGCGGCCGTCGCTCGCGCCAAACTCCGGGCCGCCGCCGAGATCAATCGTTCCCGCCACCTTCCCCGACGCCGCGTCCACGGCGATGGCCTGCGCGGCGTCGCCGCAGAAGGCGAAGATGCGGTCGGTGGCCGGGTCGTAGATGATGCCGTCCACGTCCTTGGGCGCGGCAATCGAGCGCAGGGGCTTGAGCGTATGGATGTCGAACTCGGTGATGGTGGCGTTGCCGCCGTTGGTGATGAACCCATGGCCATCGCGGTCGGAAATGGCGATGCCGTGGGTGCCATGCTGGTCGCCGATGGTGCCCACCAGTTTCTGGCGGTCGAGCGTCAGCACCAGCACCTCATCGCCGTGGGCGATGTAGAGCCGGTTGTTGGCGGCATCGCGGGCGAGGTAATCCCAACTGCCGTTGCCCGGCAGCGGGACGGTGCGGCTGACGTGATAGCCCATCGGCGCCTGGGCGGCGGCGAGGGCGGCGGTGAGCAGGAACGTGGCGACCCAACGAAGTTGCATTCATGACCTCCATCGGCATCATACAATGACCGACGATTGCCGGGCGCGGGCCCCTGCCCCTGCTCGCTGAGACGCTCGCAGCGCCGCGCCCGCACTCGAAGGGCCGTGGAGCGCCGGCACGGGGCCCGGCGAGCCCAAGGGGGCGCGAGCGGCATCGTTGGGGGGGGGCCGCGCCGCTTCGTTTGCCGGGAGCGGTGAAAGCGCCACTGGCGCTTTCGCCCCTCCGGACTTTCGCAGCCCTTCGCGCCGACTTTGCCCGAAGTGCAAACTGCGCGACTCCCGCGATTGGCCGTTGGCTTTCAGCCAGGCAAGCTTTACCAGGGCTTCGTCGGCATTGGCCGGCGCGGCGCCGGCCGCATAGGCACGGTTCACTGCCAGCTCGCGTGCCTGGGCGGGATCCGCCAGGCGCGGCTTGCCAACGGCTCCGTAGCGGTAGCGCAGCGCCGCGGGCTCGACGCCGCAGTAG
>JBOGKJ010000165.1:0-14199 GCA_050745565.1 Terriglobales bacterium
GTTCGAGCCCCACTGGGGCTCGAACAACCTGCGCCAAGCGGGTGCGGGGATGCCGCTGCGAACGTCTAAGCGAGCACGCGGCGGAGCCCGCGCCAAGCAGATCGCTCAGCCCTCATCGCCGCCCGGATGCAGGCCGCGTGCCATGGCGTGCCGCACCTGCCGCGCAACGCCCAGCAGCCGGGTGACGTCGGCGGGCAACAGGCGCCAGCGAAGCAGCATCTGCCGCAGCAACCGGGTCTGGCTGGCGCGGTGGCCGGGCCGCACCACGCCCACGCGCTCCAGCAGCGGATACCAGGTCTCGAGCAGCCGTTCGCGCTCGGCCACGGTCACGGCCGTGGCCGGCGCCGGCGCCGCCAGGCTGCCGCGACGCGCCAACTCATAGGCGCACACCGCCACCGCCTGGCCGAGGTTCATGGAGGGCGCCCCCGGGACGGTCGGCAGCCGCGCGAGGCGGTGGCAATGGCTGATGTCGTCCACCTCGAGGCCGGTCTTTTCCGATCCAAATATCAGCGCGGCCCGGCGCCCGGGCAGGGAACTGGCGACTGTACGCCAATCCTCCAGCGGCACCTCGGTGGCGCGGCCCGCGCCATCCGTGGTGCCGACCACGAAATCGCAATCGGCCACCGCTTCCGCCAGCGTCGCGGCCACGCGCGCGGACGCAAGCACCGCCGCGCCAGCCCGGGCCGAGCGGGCCTGGCGCCAGGCCTCGCCGTAGGGCGCCACCAGCACCAGGTCATGCAGACCGAAGTTGGCCATGGCCCGGGCGGCGGCCCCGAGGTTGAGCGGGTTGCGGCCACGCAGCAGCACGATGCGAACGGAGCCCGGCTCGATCATGCCGCTAGTTTGGCATGGCCGGTCTCATCGAGAAGGCGACGGTAGAGTGCGGCGTAGGCGGCCGCCATTCGGCTGGCGCTGAAATACGCTTGGGCGTGCGCCCGACAGGCGTGCGGATCAGCCGCGACCGCGTCCGGGACCGCGGCGGCGAGTTCCTGAGCCGAGTCGGCGAGCCAGCCGGTCACGCCCGGTCGAATCAGCTCGGCCAATGCCCCTTGCCGCATCGCCAGCACCGGCACGCCACAGGCAGCCGCTTCCATCGCCACCAGTGAACTGGTCTCGGCTATGGCGGAGGGAATGACTACCGCGGCCGCCCGATGCAGAATTTCCAGCTTTCGCGCCGCCTGGGGCGGCGCCAGCCATCGGACCTGGCGGCCGAGCTCGGGTGCGATACGGCCTCGAAAATAGGTCTGATGGGAAGGAAACGGTGCTACCGAGCCCACGATCCACAGCCGCCGGTGCGCTCGCCGCGCCACCTCGATTGCCCGATGTGGCGCCTTCTCTTCGCAGATGCGGCCCAAGTATACGAGCGGTGCGCCGGGAGGGGGCGCCGCGCGACGCGCGGGCAGGCGTTCCAGATCCACGCCGTTGGGAATGGCGCCGCAGCAGGCGGCCGCGCCGTACTCGGCAAGCTGCGTGGCACTCACACACTGCAAGTGCAACTGCCGCGGGCGCGCCTCGAACCAGTCAGCCGGGTACAGCCGCCGCGCCAAATGGAGCGTGAACAACAACGGCATGGCAACCGCGGCCGCGTCCCGGCAGAAGAATCCACCCTGGTTATGAACGACATCCGGCGGCGCGGCCTGCACCTCGCGGACCACCGCCGCATTGCAGCGGGCTTGCAGGTCGAGCAGATCCTCTGGGCTCCAATACTTCGGCGGAGCGCGCCATAGTTGCCATCGCGCCAGCAGTGCCTCCCAACTGCGGAAGCGCACGCCCGCAATCGGTGCGCTGCCAGCCGCGCCGATCCAGTGCAGCTCGATTCCCGGCTGCCGCGCCAGCCGGGTCAGTACCTGCCATGCCACCTGCTCAGTGCCGCCGCAGGCGTCAGCGCTCACCGCGGTGAGCGGGTAGGTGAGCGTCAGGACGCGCATACAAGGCAGGCAGCGAGGTGGTGGCGCAGCGCCGCGCTCACCTCGGCCGAGCGGATCGGCCATCCCCAGCGCTCATAAACCGCTTCGCCACGGGCAGGCCGGGTGTAATCGTGGTCCGGCATGGGCCGGATGGCCTCGACAGCGGCGTCAAACTCCGCCAGCGTGCGCTGTTGAGATCGGTACAACGCGAGGGCCGCGCGCTTGCGGCGGGCCAGCGGCCGGGGCAGTTGCCGCCGAAAGCCGTCAGACCCGGGGAACTGCTGGCGTAGCAGTTGGCCGTCCCACACGGTGTACAGGGCATACTCCCAAGCCGGTACCCCCCACCGCGCGGCGGCCAGCGAGCCCAGCAGGCTGGCGGCATCATGGTCGGGATGCCCAGCTTCAAACGCCGGGCAAAGCAGCGCCTCCGGCGCGACCTTCCGCAGCGTGTCCTCCAGCCAACGGCTGGCTGCCGCCAGACTCCGATGCAAGATTTGATCACCAAAAGGAGCAAAATACAGTCCCGCCGCCGGGCATAGCGTTGCGCAGGCCGCCCGCGCTTCGCTTCGGCGCACCGCCTTGTAAACCTGCCGGTCGCTGAACCCAGGCGCCATGCAGGCTGCTTGCTGGGGCACGCCGTCGGTCAAAAACACTACCGCCAGTCGGCCGCGGTGCTCGGCCAGCCATCCAGCCGCCCCCACGGCCTCGTCGTCCGGGTGAGCCGCGAGCACGGCGACCGCGGCGCGCCCCGGCGGACGCGGGAATTTATTTTGTATATTGGCTGCACTGACCGATATACTCATCCGAGATTGCTGCCCCCGGGCCACCCATCATGCACGATGCCTACGCTGCGGTAGAAGCCTACCTGGATCAGCACACCGAGCGCCTGCTGACGGAATTGCAGGATTTTCTGCGCATTCCCAGCGTCTCGACGCTGCCCGCCCACGCTGCCGACATGGAGGCGGCTCTGGCCTTTCTGGCGGAGCGACTGCGTGAGGCCGGCTGCGAACATATTCAGCGCCTGGTTCCCGGCGACTATCCCCATGGCGCCCCGATCCTTTATGCGGATTGGCTGCACGCGCCGGGCGCGCCCACCGTGCTGCTTTATGGGCATTACGACGTCCAGCCGCCCGATCCGCTGGAGGAATGGATCTCGCCTCCTTTCACCCCCACCGTGCGGCAGGGAAGCATCTACGCGCGTGGGGCGGCCGATGACAAGGGTCAGCTCTACACCCACATCAAGGCCGCAGAGGCATTGATGCAAGTCCATGGCCGGCTGCCGGTCAATCTCAGGTTTCTGATTGAAGGCGAAGAAGAAGTTGGTGGCGAGGCCGTGGATCGCTATATTCGCCAGCACGCATCCGAGCTGGCGTGTGACTGCGTGGTGGTGAGCGACACCGCCATGTTCGCACCGGACTTGCCTTCGCTCGACGTCGGCCTGCGGGGCATGATCTATGCCGAAGTCGAGATGCAGGGCGTGCAGCGCGACCTGCACTCCGGCTTGTACGGCGGCGTCGCGCCCAACCCGTTTGAGGGCTTGGCCCGGCTGATTTGCGGGCTGAAGTCGCCGGAAGGGAAGATTCTGATCCCGGGGTTCTACGATCGTGTCGTGCCCCCGGCGCCCGAGGAACTGGCGGCCTGGAAAAGGCTGCCGTTCGATGAGGATCAGTACCGAAAGACTGAAGTTGGGGCCAATGAACTGACGGGCGAGCCGGGATACTCGGTATTCGAGCGGACCTGGTCGCGGCCCACGCTGGATGTCCACGGTATGCCGGGGGGATTTACGGGTCCGGGTTCCAAAACTGTCATTCCGGCCAGGGCCTCGGCAAAAATCAGCATGCGCCTGGTGCCGGACCAACGGGCGGCGGAAATCCAAGCCCTGTTTGAGTCGGCAGTGCGCGACCTGACCCCGCGGGGCCTGCAAAGCCGGGTGAAACTGCTCAACCTGGCCGACCCTGTCATGGTCAACCCCTCGAACCGGTTTGTGCGTGCGGCCACCGCGGCGTTACGCCGGGTGTTTGGCGCCGAGCCCGTGTTTGTGCGCTCGGGGGGCTCGATCCCGATCATCAACCTGTTTACGTCGCAGTTGCGCGCCCCCACGGTGATGATGGGCTTCGGGCTGCCCGACGACGGATTGCACAGCCCCAATGAAAAGTTCGCGCTCTCCAGCTATTACCGCGGCATCGGGGCCATGGCAGATTTCTTCCTGCGGCTCGGCGCCAGCCCGGATGCGGGCAAGAGCAAGTAGGCCTCGCGCAACCAGTCAACTTGGACGGGTGAAGGCGCCGGCGGCGCGTTCACCGAGCAGAGCGGGCGTGCGTTGCCGCCAAGCGAATTCCGACCGCGGCCCGATCCCCCGGCCCCCCAAGGCGCTGGCGCCTTTGGGGTGGGAGCAGCGGGAGGGCGCCCTGAGCAGGGCGGCGGTGCCGCTGCGGCTTTTCGGCCGCCACTGGTCTAGTGCGACACCACCAGATCGTTTTGCACGCTGAAAACGCCGGGAATCGTGCGCACCGCATTGCCGGCGAGCGATTTGTCCACCTGCGAAATCACCACGCCCGCCAACGTCACGTGCCCGTTGGTGACGACTATCCTGATGGTGTGGGCGGGGTTGTTGGCATACATGGCGAGGCTGGGGTTGCCATAGATCCTCCGCGCGGCCTCGAGCCGTATCTGGTCGTCCATGGGTGAGAGCGGGGCGACCTTGATCTGGTCCACCATCCCCTTAACCCCTTTGGTGTCGGCAATGATGTCGAGAGCGGAATCGCGGCTGGGATAATCCCGAACTTCGCCGCCAACCGTGACCACGCCATGGCTCACTTTGACCGTCAAGGCGTTGAACGTCTGCCCCATGCCCATCCGGTCGTAGGTCAGCTTGTCGGCCAGGTCGCGCTTGAGTTGCTGGTCTGGCACCGCTGGCCCGTTCACTTGAATTTGATTCACCACCCCATTGACCGACGCCACCTGGCGCGCCTTATGAGCGGCTTCCAGCTTGTTTTGCAGCAGCCCCACCGAGCCGGTGAGCGTGACCACGCGGTCGTCCACACTGGGGTGGACGTCGGCCAGCGATTTGTTGCCGGAATACGCCTTTTGCAGGTACGAAGCGATCTGCTGATCCATGGCGCTCGCCCCGGCGTTTTTGGCGACCTGCGCCAGCGCCAGCGAGCAGGAGAACATCACGGCAAGAGCGAGCGCCCCTGCCGTCAAGCGGAACGACTCAACCCGCATGACCCACCTCCCCATTGCGATGCTTTCTCTTTAATGAGATGGATGGCGGCTCCCCCCGGTTGCAAAAAGTGCCCGCGAGCCACTCGTGGGAGTCGCGCCGTTTGCACGGCGGGCAAAGTCGGCGCAAGGCTCGCGCCGGCTTGGGCTCGTCGGGCCCCGGGCCGGCGCTCCGCAGCCCTTCGAGTGCGGGCGCGGCTGAGCCGGGCAGGGGCCCGCGCCCGTCAATCGTCAGGCGAGGTTCACCGCCGCTTTCCCATACAGCGGAAAGGCGTTGGCGAGTTCGAGCACCTGGCGCCGAGTGGCCTCCAGCGCGGCGGGCTCGCTGTGGTGGTGGATAGCCTCGGCAATCCAGGTGGCGATTTGGCGCATCTCGCCGATGCCCATGCCCCGGGTGGTAAGTGCGGGCGTGCCCAATCGGATTCCGCTGGGGTTGAGCGGGGGATTGGTATCGAACGGGATGGCGTTTTTGTTTACAGTAATGTTGGCGGTGTGCAGCGCGTTTTCGGCTTCGCGGCCGCGCACCCCTTGGCTGGCGACATCCACCAGCATGAGGTGCGTGTCGGTGCCGCCAGCGATCACGCGGAATCCCTGCTGGGCCATCGCCTCGGCGAGGGCGCGGGCGTTGGCCACCACGCGCGCGGCGTAGTCCCTGAAGCCCGGTTGCAGCGCCTCGTGAAACGAGACCGCTTTGGCGGCGATGATGTGGACTAGCGGACCGCCCTGCGATCCGGGAAACACCGATTTGTTGATGGCCGCGCCAAACTTCTCCTGCGCCAGAATCAGCCCACCCCGCGGCCCGCGCAGCGTCTTGTGCGTGGTTGAGGTCACGACGTGCGCGTGCGGGACCGGGCTTGGGTGCACGCCGCCAGCCACCAGCCCGGCGAAGTGCGCCATGTCCACCAGGTAGTAGGCCCCGGCCTCATCGGCAATGGCCCGCATCCGGGCGAAATCAATCAGGCGCGGATAGGCGCTGCCGCCGCCGATGATCAGCTTCGGCCGCACCTCCCGCGCGGTCGCCGCCAGCGCCTCGTAGTCAATCGTCTCGCTTTCCCGGCTTACCCCGTAGGGCACGATTTTGTAGGTCTGGCCGGAGAAGCTCAACGGATGGCCATGCGTGAGGTGGCCGCCGTGCGCCAGATTCAGGCCCATCACCGTGTCGCCCGGTTTGATCAGCGCCGCGTAGGCCTCCTGGTTTGCCTGCGATCCGGAGTGCGGCTGCACGTTGGCGTATTCGGCGCCAAACAAGCGTAAAACGCGGTCGCGTGCCAGCTCCTCGACCCGATCCGCATACTCACAGCCGCCGTAGTAGCGTTTGCCGGGATAGCCCTCGGCATATTTGTTGGTGAGCACCGAGCCCGCCGCTTCGAGCACCGCTTCACTGACAAAGTTTTCCGACGCGATCAACTCGAGGTGATCGTGCTGACGCTGCCGCTCCCCCTGAATCGCGGCGGCAACTTCGGCGTCCACGACACTGAGCGGTTGGAGAAATCGATCGGGCAAGCTCATCGGTCTATTGTAGGCATCGAAGCCGGGCGGCGTGCGGCGACCGACGATCACGCCCAGAAAAAAAACGCCGGGAGGGTGTCGCCAACCTCCCGGCAGTGGTCGTGGCCTCCTTTTGGGAGGCACGGTCAAGTGTGTGGATGAATTAACTATAGCCCCGCATACTCCCGAAAACAATAAAATCGCAGTGATTATTTTCTATTTTTTGGAATGCCAACAGCAGGCACTTCAACCGTTTGCGGCATTGACCTCTTCTGCGCGTAGGATATGGGCCTCGGCGCCCTGGAAGTTGTGCTCCCGATGGCTGCCGTCGCAGAACGGCTTATTTTGCGAATGGCCGCAACGGCAGAAGGAAACTACGGGCTTGTCCGCCGGAAGCGGGATCTCTTGGCCGTTGGAATCGATCAGGCGAAATGGGCCCTCGACTTTGAGTGAGCCATTGCGACGGACTGTAATGGTAACTTCTGGCATTTGGTCTCCTTGGACTGGAAAGCGGGGTCGGGCTATTTTTGGCGTTTTCGGGAGCGCGTCAGCAGTTGTTCCAAGCGCGCGGTGTGCTGCTCGGAGCGATCGATCTCGAAGCGCAACTCGGGCACGTGCCGCAGTTGGAGCCGCGAGCCCAGCTCGGTGCGCAGAAATGCGCGGGCGGCCAGCAACCCCTGCACCGAGCGTTGTTGCTCGGCGTCGTCGCCGGCGATGGCGACAAAGATGTGGGCGACGCGCAGCGCCGGGTCGAGTTTGATTTCGGTGATGGCGGCCAAGCCGATGCGTGGGTCGCCGAGCTCACCCTCAAGCATTTCGGTCAGCTCGGCGCGCATCGCTTCGGCCAGGCGTTCAGGGCGGTGGGGCATGGCGCTTAATCCAGGAACTCGACCGGATCGATCGTTACGCGCTGACCGGCGAGGGCATCTTCGGCCTCGGCGGCGGCTTGCTCCAGTTGAGTCTGCAGGACGCGGGCATCGCTGGCAATGGCGGCAATGCCGAGCGTGGCGCGCTGCCACAGGCCCTCATCGTCGAGCTCGGCGACGGAAACGTTGAAGCGGTGGCGCAGCCGGGCCTTGGCGCTGGTGAGCAGTTGGCGGCGATCCTTGAGCGAAGCGGCGTCAGGCAGGAACAACTGCAGGCGGATCCAGGCGACAGGCACGGGGCGCCTCAGGCGAGCGTGGGAGCGAGCTTTTCGACTTGGAAGGCTTCCAGCACGTCGCCCGGTTTAATGTCATTGAAGTTGGCGACGCCGACGCCGCACTCCATGCCGTTGCGGACCTCGCTGGCGTCGTCCTTGAAGCGGCGCAACGAGCTGATCTTGCTGGTGTAGACCACGGCGCCGTCCCTGAGGACGCGGACCTGGGCATCGCGCGCCAGCTTGCCTTCGCGCACCAGGCACCCGGCGATGGTGCCGGCCTTGGGGATGCGGAACGTCTCCTGGACGGCGGCGCGGCCGAGCACGGTCTCCTTGAAGGTCGGCTCCAGCAGGCCATGCATGGCGCGCTGGATCTCGTCGGTCAGCTCATAGATGACGGAGTGGGATCGGATGTCAACTTTCTCCATTTCGGCCAACTCGCTGGCCTTGCGTTCGGGGCGGACGTTAAACCCGATGATGATGGCGTGCGAGGCCGAGGCCAGCAGCACGTCGGTTTCGGTGACGGCGCCGACGCCGGAGTGGATGATGCGCAGCTTGACCTTTTCCGTGGAGAGCTTATTGAGCGAATCCACCAGCACTTCTTCCGAGCCCTGGACATCGGCCTTGATGATGAGGTTGAGCTCTTTGACGTTGCCGCGGGCCAACTGTTGACTGAGAGCCTCCAGGTTGAGGCGGGCCGAGCGCGCCAGCGTGGCGTCGCGAGCTTTCTCCTCGCGGAAGCTGACAATCTGCTTGGCTTTAAGCCGGTCATTGACGACGATCCAGGCCTCGCCGGCTTCGGGCAGACCATCGAGGCCCAGCACGGCGGTGGGCGTCGCGGGGCCGGCCAACGTCAGCGGCTCGCCGCGATCGTCGAACATGGCCCGGATGCGGCCAAACACTGACCCCACAATCAGATTGTCGCCGGTGCGCAGCGTACCATTCTGCACCAGCATGGTGGCCACCGGCCCGCGGCCGCGATCGAGCTGCGCTTCCAGCACCACGCCCTGGGCGGGGCGTTCGGGATCGGCCTTGAGGTCCTGCAGATCGCTGACCAACAGGATCATTTCCAACAGCAGGTTCAGGTTGGTCTTGGCCTTGGCGCTGACGTTGACCGTAACCGTGGTGCCGCCCCAGTCCTCGGCCAGCAAGCCGCGTTCGCCGAGCTGCTTTTTGACGCGGTCCGGCTGGGAATCGGGCTTGTCCACTTTGTTGATGGCGACCACGATGGGCACGCCCGCCGCGCGGGCGTGGTCAATGGCCTCCTGGGTTTGGGGCATGACGCCGTCGTCGGCGGCGACGACCAGGACGACAATGTCGGTGATTTTGGCGCCACGGGCGCGCATGCGGGTGAATGCGGCGTGGCCCGGGGTGTCAATGAAGACCACCTCGCGGCCGAACGCCGGCGAGGCGGGGTCGCGGAGGGTGACTTTGTAGGCGCCAATGTGCTGGGTGATGCCGCCGGCTTCGCCCCCGGCGACGTTGGTGGTGCGGATGGCATCGAGCAGTGACGTTTTGCCGTGATCCACATGGCCCATGATGGTAACCACCGGGGCGCGGGGGCGAAGCCCAGCGGCCCCCTCGACGGTATCGGCTGTCGCCTCGGCGGGTTCGGCCGCGGCCAGCGTCGCCTGCTCGACCGACACCGTTTGCGCTTCGGCGCCGAAGTCAGCTGCAATCTGGGTGGCGATCTCGGTATCCAGGGTCTGGTTGACGGTCACCAGCAAGCCGCGGTCGAGCAGCTTGCGGATGACGTCCTTGGCCCGCAGCCCGAGCCGTTCGGAGAGGTCTTTGACAGTTATGCCCTCGCTGATGGTCACCGAGCTGACGGCCGCAACTAGCGCGGCGGGAGCCTGGCGCGAGTTGGGCTGGAACTTCTGTGCGCCTTCCTTGCTGCGGGGCTCGCGGCGGGCGTGGTGGGCGCCGCGGGCCGGCAGGTCGCGCCCCGGGCGGGTGGGGTGCATGGGGCGGCGCCCCTCAGGGCCGGCGCCGGGGCGGGGAACGGGGGTGCGTCCGGCGGGAGGTTGCCGCTGGTAAATGGGGCGTCCGGGGGCGGGGCCGGTGGCAATGGGGCGGCCAGGCACGGGGGCGCGCAGCGGAAGGTCGGGGGCGGTATAGCTGGGTCGCTGTGGCGCCACCGGAACGATGAGGCGGCGGCCAGCGGGCGCGGGCGGCGGGGCGGTCGCGGCGGCGCCAGCGCTGGGATGCGGGCTGGGAGCCGGGGCGGGCGAAATCTTGAGCTGCGGGCGGCGGACGGTGGGTGCGGGCGCGGGTGCGGTCAGGGGCGCTCCGCTGGCCGCGCCCGCCAGCCCGGGCGGTACGTAAGGCTTGAACTGTGCTGGCGCTGTCGGCCGCGGCGCTGGCGCCCTTGTGTCGGAAACCGGCGCCGCCAGGCGCGCGGCTGGAGCGGCGGGAATGGCGGGAACCTCGGCGGACGGGGGAGCCGGCTTGGGCGCTGGTATCTGGCTGGGGGCGCGGTAGGTGGGCCGCTCCGGCGCGGCCGGGAGTTTCGGCTCGGCTTTGGCTGGCGCCGCCGGGCTCGCCACCGTGGCGCGGCGCAGGCTGGGTCGCAGCGGCTGCCGCGGCGCGGGTTCGTCCGCTTCCGGCGGCTCAGTCGGCGCGACTGCCGGCGCTTCCGGCGCGGCAACGCGGGCCTCGGGGGCGGCAGTCGGCGGGGCGGCGGCGGCCGGGACGGCGGCGTAGGCCGGCTCCGGCGCCTCGCCGCGCAAGTAACGGCGGACGCGTTCGGCGTCCTCTTCCTCGACCGCGCTCGAGTGGGTCTTCTTTTCGGTGTAGCCGACCGCGGTGAGCGCGTCCAGGATCACCTGGGACTTGACTTCGAGCTCGCGCGCCAAAATGTTTATGCGAATTTTAGCCATGGACAGCGATTTAACCAGCAATATGCAACATAACACCCGGCATCGCCGGAGCAGCAGTTTACAACGAATGTTCCGGCGGCTCGTCCGGCCGTGGTGCGCTCGCTTCCGCCTCGCTGGCGGCCTTCAGGTTCTGGTCCTCTTCAGCCTGCAGCGCTGCGCCGCGCTCCCCCGCCGATTCCGCCGCCGGCTCCAGTCCGTCGCGCGCGGGCAGTTCGGCCTCATCGGCCAGCGGCGCGGACAGTACGCCCCGCTGCTGTTCCGCCTCCAGTTCCTGGCCGGTGCGATCCAACTCCGATTCCGGCGTCGCGGTTAGCAGCGGCTCCTGGGCGCCCTCTTCCTCCGCCGCCGTCCCGGCGGCGCTGGCCTGCTCGGCCTCCAGCGCGCCGAAGTATTCGTTGACGGCGACGAAAATTTTGGCCACCGCCTTGGGCCCGATGCCGGGAATTTCCTGCAACTGCTCTGGCGTCTGCCCGCCCAGTTGTTCCACGCTGGAGATGCCGGCCCCGGCCAGCGCGGCAATGATGCGCTCGCTCAGGCCGCCGAGTTGGCTCAGGGGCGTCTCCACCGCTTCGGCGCCGCTCACCAGAGCCGACATCTGCTCTTCCACCTCGCGGCGCTTCTCCTCTTCACTCTTGATGTCAATTTTCCAGTTGAGCAGTTTCGCCGCCAGCCGGACATTCTGCCCCTTCTTGCCGATCGCCAACGAGAGTTGGGTGTCGTCCACCACGACTTCGAGGTGATGGCTCTCCGCATTCAGGACGGTGACCCGGCTGATCTTGGCCGGGCTGAGCGCGTTGGCGGCAAACTGCACCGGGTCTTCGTTGTATTCGATGATGTCGATTTTTTCGCCCCGCAGTTCGCGGATGATGCTCTGCACCCGCATGCCTTTCATGCCCACGCAGGCACCCACGCAATCCACGTCCTTGTCGCGCGAGTACACCGCAATCTTGGTGCGCTCCCCGGCCTCGCGCGCCACTTCCTTGATGACCACCGTGCCGTCGTAGATCTCCGGCACCTCTGCCTCGAACAGCTTCTTCACCAGGAGGGGATCGGCCCGCGACACTCCCACCTGCGGACCCTTGGCCGCTTTCTCCACCCCGCGGATCACCACCCGGATGCGCTCGCCGTTGGCAAACGACTCCAGCCGCGACTGGTCCCGGCGCCCCAGCCGGGCCTCCGTGTGGCCCAACTCGACCACCACATCCGGCCCCTCGGTGCGCTTGACCGTGACGTTGACCACTTCGCCTACGCGGCCGATGTACTCGTTGTAGACGGTGTCGCGTTCGGCTTCGCGGACTTTCTGGAAAATGATCTGCTTGGCCATCTGGGCGGCAATCCGGCCCAAACCTTCGGTGGATTTCTTGAGGCGCACTTCGCCGCCGACCTCGGCGCTGGGGTCGAGGCCGCGGGCTTCGGCAAGAGAAATCTCCAGCGTCGGCTCGCTGACCGCATCCACCACTTTCTTGACCGCATACACGGAAATTTCTCCGGTGTCCTTGTTCAGCACCGATTCCAGTTCCTCGGTCGTCTTCAAGTGCTTGCGGGTCGCGGCCAGGTAGGCGTCCTCGACCGCGCTCACGACAATGGCCGGGTCAATGCCCTTCTCGCGGCTCAACTGTTCAACTTGTTGATAAAGTGGGCTTGCCATAATGCCTGCCTGTCAGTTCCTGGTCTCCGGACGTGGCCGCGCGTGCCGGCTGCCGGGCCGCTCCGGACGCTGAAATTCCGGCGCCAACTGTGCCTGGGTGATTTGGCTCCAGCCCAGCTCGACAGTTTCGCCCGCCTCCAACTCCAGCCGGACGCCGCCGGCGTCCGCGCCCAGCAGCCGTCCGGTCCAGTGATGGCGGGCGCTCGGCTGGCTCGGTTCGCGGCGCGTCGTGATCTGCGCGCGCTGCCCGGCAAAGCGCTCGAAATCAGCGGGTTTCACCAGCGGGCGGTCCAGCCCGGGCGAGGAAACCTCCAGCACGTAGCTGCCGGCAATGACCTCGCCGCCCTCGCCGGGCGCGTCCAGCGCCGCGCTCAACAGGTGGCTGAGGCGCTCGCAGTCATCCAGCCCGATGCCGCCGGGCCGGTCCACCAACACCCGTAGCCGCCGGCTGCCGCCCGTGCCGCGCAATTCGGCCTGCACCAGTTCCATGCCCGCCGCTGCCGTCGTTTGTTCGACCAACTCCTGCCACTCCATGCTCATTGCCGCCCCAACAAAAAAGTGGGCTTGCGCCCACCGTGGGAATGCGCCAAACTCTCTTGGTTTATGATAGCGCATCCCGTGGCGGATGGCCAGTTCCCGCCTTGCGCCTTCAACGAGCGCGACAGCCGGGGCCGCCGCTACCCCGAACCCGACCATCCCTACCGCAGTATCTTTCAACGTGACCGCGACCGCGTGGTGCATGCCCGCGCCTTCCGCAGGCTCGAGAACAAAACCCAGGTGTTCTCGCAGCGCTTCTCCGATCATTTCCGCAATCGCCTCACCCACACCCTGGAGGTGGCGCAAATCTCCCGCACCGTCGCCCGCGCGCTGGGCCTCAACCAGGACTTGGTCGAAGCCCTGGCGCTGGCGCATGACCTCGGCCATCCGCCCTTCGGCCATGCCGGAGAGGCGGCCCTGGACGCCTGCATGCGGCAGCGCGGCCAGCAGTTCGATCACAACCTCCAGGCCTTGCGCATCGTTGAGCAGCTCGAGCTGCGCTATGCCGCCTTTCGCGGCCTGAACCTCAGTTTCGAGGTGCGCGAGGGCATGGTCAAGCACTCGCATGACTACCAGCCC
The DNA here is from genome assembly GCA_050745565.1 of Terriglobales bacterium. GTDB lineage: Bacteria > Acidobacteriota > Terriglobia > Terriglobales > SCQP01 > SCQP01. Next base: position 13,399 of record JBOGKJ010000165.1, read on the forward strand.
GATGAGCATCCGGAACTGGCCGAGTACGAACTCGGATTGCGCCCGCCGCTGGAAGCTCAACTCATTGACCTCACCGACGAGATCAGTTACGGCGGCGCCGACCTGGATGATGGCTTCGAGGCCCATTTGCTCACCCTCGAGGAGGCGGCCGAGGCCGTCCCCCGGGTGCGCGACCTGCTGGCCGAGGTGGACGCCCGCTACGGCGCCCTGGACCCGAAGCTGCGCTTCAACGAGATGCTGCGCCGCCTGCTCGACTACCTGATTAGCGACCTGATTGCCACCGTCGCGGCGCGCCTGCCCGCCTTGGACTCGGTGGCGGCGGTGCGGCGGCTTCCCGGACGCGTGACCGGCTTCTCGCCCGGGGGCGAGCGCGACCGGCAAACGCTCAAGGCGTATCTGAGCGAACGCTTGTACCGGCATCCCCGCATGCTGGCGGAGAACCGGCGCGCGGCGGCCACGGTCACGGCGGTGTTCGAGCGCCTGGCGGAAAGGCCGGACCTGCTGCCGCCGGCGCAGCGCCGGGCGGCGGCGCGGCAGCCGGTGGCTCGGGTGGTGTGTGACTACGTCGCCGGCATGACTGACAGCTACTTGATGAAACAGCACCAGACACTCGGTCTCGCCTGAGGCCGGCCCACCCGCCGGCGGGCGCGCGAGGCTCGCGCCGGCTTGGGCTCGCCGGGCCCCGGGCCGGCGCGAGCCCAAGCGGGATGCCCGGCGTAGCCGGGCAGGGGCCCGCGCCCGTCAAAAGTTGGGATAGAGCGTCGAAATGGCGATCACGGTCGCAGAGCGTCAGCCCATGCT
>JBOGKJ010000166.1:0-14087 GCA_050745565.1 Terriglobales bacterium
CCACCCCTCCGGACCTTCGCAGCCCTTCGCGCCGACTTTGCGCGCAGTGCAAACGGCGCGACTCCCGCGATCCGTTACCTTCAACTTTCAACCTTCAACCTTCCGCACCGGGCGCGCCGCGACCCGAGGCAACGCCGACGCAGCCCCTCCGTTACCTTCAACTTTCAACCTTCGACCTTCAACTTTCCGCATAATATCGGCATGGATCTTGCCGCCATCCAATCCGAGCTGCGGGCGCGCGGTTTCGCCGGCTGGCTCTTTTACGACCATCATCATCGCGACCCCATCGCCTATCGCATCCTGGGCTTGGATGAAAACGCCATGGTTACGCGGCGCTGGTATTACCTGGTGCCGGCCGACGGCGCACCGCGCAAGCTGGTGCACCGGATCGAGGCCGGCGTGCTCGACCGGCTGCCGGGCGAGACCACCGCTTATGCCCGCTGGCAGGAGCGCGAGGATACGCTGCGCGCCCTGCTGGGCGGCCTGGGCGCGGCGGCGAGGCTGGCGATGCAATACTCGCCTGAGTGCGCGCTGCCGCCGATTTCGCTGGCCGATGCCGGCACCATTGAGCAATTGCGCGGCTGGGGCTGCCAGATCGCCAGTTCCGGCGACCTGATCTCCCGCTTTGACGCAGCCTGGACGCCCGCGATGCTGGCCAGTCACCACGCCGCGGGAAGCCGGGTGCAGGAGGCCATTGCCGGCGCGTTCGCGCACGTTCGCCAGCAATTGGACAGCGGCGCCGCGCTGAATGAGTTTGGGCTGCAGCAGTGGCTCGTGGCCACCATGCGCGGGAGCGGGCTCGCGGTCGAGGAGCCGCCCATCGTGGGGGTCAATGCCCACGCCGGCGATCCCCACTATATGCCGCCGGCGCAGGGCTCCTCCCCGATCGCCGCCGGTGACCTGCTGCTGCTGGACGTTTGGGCCAAAATGGACGCGCCGGCAAGCTGTTACTACGACGTCACCTGGATGGGCTACGTGCTGCGTCCGGACGAAACGGATGTGCCCATGCGATTTGCGCAGGTTTTCGCCGCCGTGCGGGGGGCGCGCGATCGAGGCATCGCGCTGGTGCTGGAAGCGGCGTCGGCCGGCCGCCAACTGTGCGGTTACGAGGTGGACCGCGCGGTGCGCGCCGTGATCGAGGCGGCGGGGCTGGGCGCGTACTTCGTGCATCGGACCGGCCACTCGCTCGGACGCGAGGTGCACGCCACCGGCGCCAATCTGGACGACTTCGAAACCCACGATGTGCGCGAATTGGTCACCCACGCCGGCTTCACCATCGAGCCCGGCGTCTACTGCCCGCAGGGCGAGCCGTTTGGCGTGCGCAGCGAGGTGAACATGTATCTCGGCGAGCGCGGTGCGGAAGTCACCGGCCCACAACAACAGGAAATCGTGCGAGTATAGCTATGGGCGCGGCGTTTCCCGCGCCCTCGCACCATGCCCATGACGACGACCGTGGCCCGGAGCGCCACCGCTCCCACCGCAAACCGTGGCTCAGGCTGGTGGGTGGTGGTGTTGGGATGGCTTTTCCCCGGCCTGGGTTATTTCGTCAGCCGGAAATGGGTGCGCGGCGTGCTGGTGCTGATCGCAGTGGCCGGCATGTTCGGCGTGGGGCTGGCGCTTCAGGGCACGGTGTATGGCTTCAACACCGGCGATATACTGCAAATGCTCGGCTGGGTGGGCGACTTGTGCGCCGGCGCATTGTATTTTTTGAGCCGGGCGCTGGGCGCCGGACAGGGCAACATGTTTGGCGTGATGGGTGACTATGGCACGGTGTTCCTGATCGCCGGCGGGTTGTTAAACCTGCTGGCCGCCGCCGACGCACGCGACGTTTTCGTGGGGAAGAAGCAATGAGCCTGTCGCAGTTGAGCGCGGCGCTGCTGTTTGCTCTGTTCAGCTCGATCGTGTTCGGCATCACGCTGCGTGAAGGCACGCGTGAACAGGTCCGCTACGGCCTGATCGCCTTCGCCTGGTTTGTGGGGGGCACGATCGGGGGCGGCTGGATTTTGTACCTGATCAACCCGCATTAACAACCCGTTCAGGAGGTGAACGATGTACCCGGAATTCATGATTGCGTCCATGCGCGAGGAGCTGAGCCGGCTCGGGGTCACTGAAACCCGCACGCCGGAAGCGGTGGATGCCGCCGCCGCCCAGCCGGGCACCACCCTGGTGGTGGTGAACTCCGTGTGCGGCTGCGCCGCCGGCAAGGCGCGTCCAGGCGTGGCGCTGGCTCTGCAGCACGCGGTGAAACCCGACCGGACCATCACGGTGTTCGCCGGCGCCGATATTGAGGCCACCGAGCGCGCCCGCGGCTATTTCACCGGCATTGGGCCCTCGTCGCCGTCCGTCGGCCTGCTGAAGGACGGCAAGCTTGTCTACGTGCTCGAACGCCGCCAGATCGAGGGCCACTCGGCGCCTGAGATCGCCTCGGCGCTGACGGCCGCCTTCGACCAGCATTGCCTCCCATGACGGCGCCCGCCGGCGGCGCCGCCTGGCTGGATGCGGCCAACGCGCCGGACACCGATTTTCCGCTCGGCAATCTGCCTTACGGCGTGTTCCACGCCACCGGCAACGCGCTTCACCCTGGGGTAGCAATCGGCGATCAGATCGTGGACCTGGCCGCGCTGGCTGAAGCCGGCGCGCTAGCGGCGCTGCCGGAAGACGTGCGCGCCGCCTGCCGCGCCGACTGCCTTAACCCGCTGATGGGGCTGTCGGCGGCACTGCGGGGGGCGCTGCGCTCGCGGCTGCGGCAGTTGCTCGCCGCCGGGGCGCCCGCCGAGCCTACCCACGCCTGCCTGGTGCCGCAGCGGGGGACCCGCATGGCGCTGCCGGCCAGGATCGGCGATTACACCGATTTTTACGCCTCGATTGAGCACGCCACCACCGTCGGAACGCTGTTCCGCCCCACGAACCCGCTGCTGGCCAACTACAAGTACGTCCCGGTGGGATACCACGGCCGCAGCTCCTCGGTGGTGGTCAGCGGCACGCCGGTGCGGCGGCCGTGGGGGCAGCGGCCCGGCGCGGGCGAGGCCGCACCCGATTTCGGCCCCTGCCGGCAACTCGACTACGAGGTCGAAGCTGGCCTGTTTGTGGCCGGCGGCAACCCGCTGGGCGAACCTTTCCCGCTGGCGCGGGCCGAGGAGCATGCCTTCGGGCTGTGCCTGCTCAACGACTGGTCGGCGCGGGACATTCAACGCTGGGAGTACCAGCCGCTGGGCCCGTTTCTGGGCAAGAATTTTGCCACCTCGATTTCGCCCTGGGTGGTCACCTTTGAGGCGCTCGCGCCCTATCGCGTGCCGCGGCGCGTGCGCGACGCCGGTGACCCTGCCGCGCTCGATTACCTGGACGCCCCCGAGGACCGCAAACGCGGCGGACTCGACGTGCAGGTGGAGGCCCGGTTGGCCTCGGCGGCGATGCGCGAGCAGGGCATGACGCCGGTGCTGGTCAGCCGTGCCAACCTCGCCGGCCTGTACTGGACGCTGGCGCAACTGCTCACCCACCACGCCTCCAACGGCTGCAATCTACGCCCCGGCGACCTGCTGGGCACTGGCACCGTGTCATGCCCGGCGGCGGCCGGCCCCGGCCCCGCCGTGGCCAGTGCCGGCTCGCTGCTGGAACTCACCCACGGCGGCCGCCAGGTGATGACGCTCCCGAGCGGCGAGCAGCGCACGTTTCTGGAGGATGGGGATGAGGTCACGCTCCGCGCCTGGTGCCAGCGCCCGGGCCAGGCACGGCTGGGGTGGGGCGAGTGCCAAGGCGAAATCCTCCCGGCGCAGGCCGTGGGCTGACAATTGACTGGCGCGGGCCCCTGGCGGGCTGCGCCCGGCGTCCGGCTTGAGCTCGCTCCGGCCCGGGGCCGGGCGAGCCCAAGCCGGCGCGAGCCTCCGCAGCCGCCCCCGTAACCTTTGCGGGGGACGGACATCGTATTAGGATGGTGCATGGCCGAAACGGCAGCGGCGACGGACGAGGACTTGGCGTTGGTCGAGCGCGCGCGCGCCGGCGACCGCGAAGCCTTCTACGTCCTCGTCAGCCGCAACCAGCGCTCGCTTTATCGCACCGCACTGGCCATCACCCGCAACACAGCGGATGCCGAAGAGGTCATCCAGGAGACCTTCCTGCGCGCCTACGAGCACCTGGGGCAGTTTCGCGCCGAGTCCAGGTTCCAGACCTGGCTCACCCAGATCACCCTCAACACCGCCCGCATGAAATTACGCAAAAACCATGGCGCGCTATGGGAATCGCTGGACGAGCCGCGCGAGACCAGCGATGGCCTCCTGCCGCGCGAAGTGGCCGAATGGCGCGAAGACCCCGAGCAACAGCTTGGCCGTCTGGAAGTGGAGCGCCTTCTGCACCAGGCGCTCGATCACCTTCCGCCCGCCTACCGCGAGGTGGTGGCGCTGCGCGATATCCAGATGCTGTCCACGCAGGAGACCGCCACCTTGTTGGGGCTCAGCGTGGCCAACGTGAAAACCCGCCTGCTGCGTGCACGGCTGCAGTTGCGCGAACGTCTGGCCGCGCAACTGGCCAAACGCCCATGAGGCCGTTATGACCATTACCTGCCCACAGTTCACGGATTGGATTTCCGGCTTTCTGGACGGCGAACTGTCCACCGAAAATGTCGTCGCCATGCGCGACCACAGCGCCGGTTGCCCGCGCTGCGCCACCGTGCTGTCCAACCTGCAGCAGACGATCGGGTTGACCGCGGCCAGCCGCGCCTGGCCGCTACCTGACGGCGCCAGCGAGCGGCTTCACCTGCGTCTCGAGCAGGATCTGGACGAGCCGCTGGCGCCGGCCCCGCTGCGCCCCGCGCAGGCGCTGCCACCGCGGCAGGTCCACGCCGGCTGGCGCCGGATGCGGTTCACGGGGCTGGCGGCGGCGATCGTGCTGGTGACGCTGGCGGTCGGCGTGGTGCGCTGGCGTGCGGGTGCGAGCACCCTCAGCGGCTGGCTGATTGACCAGAACTGCCTTGCCAGCTTCCAGGGCCATGCCCAGGACCACACCCGCGATTGCCTGCTTAAATGCCAGCGCCACGTCATGGGTCTGGTAGACGCGCAGGGCCATTTTCGCCCCTTCGACGCCCAGGGCGACCTGACGGCAATGGCAGCGGTGCGCTCCAGCCAGCAACGCGACCACCTCTGGGTCACGGTGCGAGCACGCCATTCCGTCAGCAATACCCTGGACGTGGAACAGCTTGAACTCGCTCCACCCGGCCAGGACAGCTTGGCCAAGTAGGGGGCGTGGTGGGCGCGCGCCAAGGCTCGGGCCCGGCGGCCCGTGCGCCGGTCTGGGTCGAGCCCAGCTGGGCTTGACGGTCCCACTCGGTAGGGGGCCGGATCGCCAACCTGCAGGCCGGCCGGCGGCTACGTCGGGCATCCCGCTTGGGCTCGCGCCGGCCCGGGGCCCGGCGCGCCCAGGGGGCCGCGAGCAGCCTCTCGCTACGGCAGAATCACGGTTGCTGTGGTCAACCGAACTGGCGCGTGGCGCCGGTCGGAAGGCTGCTGGTTTTGCCACTGGCGCTTTCACCCCGTTGGAATTCCGCGGCCCTTCGCGCCGACTTTGCCCGCCGTGCAAACGGCGCGACTCCCGCAAGCGGGGCTGATTCCGCTGTTGTCAGCGGATCTCGAGCAGATAGCCACTGCCGTAGACGGTCTGGATGATTCCGTCGCCCAGCTTATCGCGAAGTCTTAGCATGACGCGCTCCACGTTGGCGCCCAGTTGGTCGCGAGTCACGATCTTGCCGGCATTGCGCATCAACAGCTTCAGCACGCGCAGTTCGGCCGGCGTCAGCCGCCGCCGCTCGCCGTGCAGCACGGCATACTGGCCAGTGATTTTTAGCGCACCCGCGGGGGTCGCCAGAGTATCCGTATCCTGGATGGGAACGCCTGCGGCCGCGGCCGCCTCCAGCAAGTTGCCTAGTAGCGCACGCCGAAACAACACCGCAGCGCCCGCGTGCAGCACCAGCCTCTGGCCTTCCTGCAGCACCAGGGGCGCATCGGTCGGTAGCAGCTTGGCGCCCAGCCAGACCGAGCCTCGAACGCACATCAGTTGGCTCTCACCCGGGCCCGGCCAGAGCAGATCGAGATGCTGGTCCGCCCGCATCAGGATCATAGCGGGGCCGCCCCAGAGCCTGTCCATGCGCAGCAGGGCGCCGTTGCGTCCCGCCACCTCAAACAACTTGGACCCCGGCAGAAAGATCTCCATCAGATGTGGCGAGTCCAGACCCAGAGCCAAACTCAGAGCAGACGCGGCGCGCTCGACGGCCCGTTGAGCCAGATCCCGCAGCAGCGCGCGGATCTCGACCGGGCCCATGGCTGACTGCGGCTGGAACACCATCGCCAATTGCAGCTTGGTGTCCGCGTCGGCGCCTACGGCCAGCCAAGCCGCGAGGTGCAACAACGCGCCGTCGTGACTTATGGATGCAGCGACACTGACGTCTGCGGAAGCTGGATCCTTCACTTGCATGGCTCCCGATCTGTTAGATGGCAGCATTATAGCGTAGACTGCAGCTATGTCCAGCCACCCTACCCAGATATGGGTGCTTGACGGGCAGGGCCAGGTGGTCGCCGCCACCAGCGGCGAATTCTCCGGCCCAGCGCTGGCAAGCCCGCCGCGTGCCGGCAGCCCGCCGCCGCACTGTGCAGAGGTGCCCCTGACCAACGGCTGGATGGCTGTCATCCAGCTCGGCGATGCCGTCCCCGCCAGCCCATGGGAAGCGGGGGCCACAGCGGCGCTGGCCGAGGAGTTGCGCTCGGCCCAGGAAGCACTGGCGGTGCGCGAGGAGGAGACCAGCAGCGACAAATCCAGTTGGGCGGAGTTGGGCCGCCAGCTGCTGATCGCCAACCTCGAATTACAGGCCGCCAACCAGGAACTGGAGCGCCGGGTCCGCCTGCTGCAACGGCGCAACAAACCGGGCAAAGACAGGTAGGTTCGAAGCGGCGCGGCCGCCCTTCTCAGGACGCCCTCCCGCGGCTCCCACCCCAAGGCGCGAGCGCCTGGGGGGCCCCGGGCGTCGGGCTGCGGCCGGAATTCGCTTGACGGCAACGCGCGCCCGCCCTGCTCATTGACTGGCGCGGGCCCCTGCCCCTGCTCGCTGAGACGCTCGCAGCGCCGCGCCCGCACTCGAAGGACTGTGGAGCGCCGGCTCGGGGCCCGGCGAGCCCACGAGGGCGCGAGCGGCCGCTCGCCAGAAGCGGGGCCGCGCCGCTTTGGTTGGCGGGAGCGGTGAAAGCGCCACTGGCGCTTTTACTCCGTCGGAATTCCACGGCCCTTCGCGCCGACTTTGCCCGCAGTGCAAACGGCGTGACTCCCGCTCGGGGTGCGTCCAAGTTGCCTCGTTAGGCGCGGGCCCCAGCGCGGCCTCGCCGCCATCGGAGCGCCGCGATGCGATGCCCTTCGCGCCTACTTGCCCGCGGTGCAAGAGGCGCGCCCCTCGGGGCGGTTTCAGCCCAACACCAGCAGGCGCAATTCGGTCATTTCCAGGATGCTGCTGCGGATGCCTTCCCGCCCGAAACCGGAGGCTTTGACGCCGCCATAGGGCATCGGATCGAGCCGCCAGTTGGAGGCGGCATTGACGATCACCGCACCCACCTCCAGGCGCTGCCAGGCGCGCATGACGGTGGCGAGGCTGGCGGTGAACACGGCGGCCTGCAGGCCAAAGCGGCTGGCGTTGGCTTCGGCGATGGCGCCTTCGAAGTCATCGTAGGGGGCGAGCAGCAGCACGGGGGCAAACGCCTCCTCGTTGTAGATCGAGGCCGCCGGCGGCGTCTGTTCCAGAATGGTCGGCCACACGAAGGCGCCATCGCGCCGCGGGCCGCAGGCGGCGACCGCGCCCGCCGCGATGGCCTCGCGCATCCAGGTGAAGGCGCGGGTGGCGGCCTGGTCGCTGATCATGGGCCCGACATCAGTGGCCGGGTCGGCGGGATCGCCCACGCGCAGGGCGGCGGCGCGCTCGAGCAGGCGGCGCCGGAGTTCGGTGTAAATGTCGCGATGCGCGAGCACGCGCTGCACGGAAATGCAGCTCTGCCCCGAATAACCGAACGCGCCGGCGGTGAGCAACTCGGCGGCGCGGGCCAGATCGGCGTCATGGTGGACGATGTTGCAGGCGTTGCCGCCCAGTTCGAGCACAACCTTCTTGCGCCCGGCGCGGGCCTTCAACTCCCAGCCCACCTCGGCGCTGCCGGTGAAGCTGAACAGGGCGACGCGGCCATCGTCGAGGAGTTGGCGCACCGGCTCGGCGCCGCCGGCCAGCACATTGATGGCGCCCGGCGGCAGCTCGACGCCCAGCGCCAGCTCCCCCAGCCGCAGCGCCGTGAGCGGCGTCCGGGGCGAGGCCTTGATGATGATTGGATTGCCGGCCGCAATCGCCGGCGCCAGCTTGTGCAACACGAGGTTGAGCGGGAAGTTGAACGGCGTCACCCCCGCCACCACCCCCACCGGCACCCGGCGCTCGAGAGACCAGTGACCCTCACCGGCCGGCGCCACGTCCAGGGGCCGCGCCTCGCCACCGATGCGCAGCGCTTCCTCAGCGGCCGTTCGCAGGGTCAGGCGGGCGCGGCTGACCTCGGCGCGCGCGGCGCGGATGGGTTTGGCCGCCTCGGCCGACATCAGCGCCGCCAGTTCGTCCTGGTTGGCGGCCACCGCCCGCTCCAGCTCCGCCAACGCCAGGCTGCGGCGCCAGGCGGGCAGGGCCGCCATCGCCTCGCGCGCTCCGGCCGCCGCCGCCAGCGCGCGATCGACTTCGAGCGCGGTGGCGTCGCCGCCACTTCCGACCTCGTCGCCGCTGTAAGGGGAGTGGACGGCGACCGAGCGTTGGGGCGCGGCCAGGCGGCCGCCGATCACGAAGGGATATTCGCGCGCCATAGAATCAGCATAATGCCCGCGCGGGGGCGGCGCGGCCGCCCTTCTCAGGGGGCGTCGAAGTTGTGTCGTTTTGCGGAGTTTTCAGCTCACCACCATGCCCACCACCGCGGCCACGCTTGCCGCCGCCGCCAGGCCAGCCAGAGCATTGACCCACCAGCGGTTGCGCCAAGGGCCCATGATGGCGCGATTGCAGGTTAAAAGCAGCATCAGCACAATCAACACCGGCGCCAACACCCCCTCGATGATGCCGGCCGCCACCAGGGCATGGATCGGATTGATGTCGAGAAAGTTCAAGCCCACGGCCAGCGCGGTCGCGGCCGCAATCAGCGCATAAAATCCGCGGGCTTCGCCGCGGCGGCGGCTGAGCCCACTCTGCCAGCCGCGGGCGTCACAGAGGGCGTAGGCGGCCCCGGCGGTCATCACCGGCACGGCGATGAAGCCCACCCCGATGATGCCGGCCGCAAACAAGGCGCCGGCGGCGTGGCCGGCCATCGGGCGCAGGGCGCGGGCCACGGCCGCGGCCGATTCCAGGCTTCCCCAGGGCGCCGGGTAGAGGGTTGAGGCGGTCGAGAGCATGATGAAGTACATCACCACCACGTCAAAAACAATGCCGATGAGCACGTCCCAGGCGGTGGCGCGCAACTCACGCGCCGTGGTGCCCTTGCGGTCGCTCAGCCGCCGCATGCCCTGGTCCACGTCCTGCTCCACCTCCTGGCTGGCCTGCCAGACGAACAAATAGGGCGACAGGGCGGTGCCCACGATTCCCACCAGCGCGGCGAAGTGGGTTCGGTCCCAGTGCAGGTGCGGCACCAGCGTGGCGCGCAGCACCTCACGCCATTGCGGGCCGGCGAGCACCGCGGCCCCGATGTAGGCTACCAGCGCCAGCGCCAGCCAACGGAACACGGACTGGATCCAGCGATAGGAGCCGAACCACATCAGCGCCAGAATCCCGGCGCCCACCACGACTACCAGCAGCTTGATCGGCACCGGCACCAGCAGGTTGAGGCCGGCGCCGATGCCACCCAGGTCCGCCGCCGCCTCGACCAGATTACCCACCAGCACCGCCCCCACCACCACCCACAACAACCCGCGGCCGTAGTGGTTGCGGATGACGGCGACCAGCCCCTGGCCGGTCACGTGGCCGAGCTTGGAGGCCAAGTACACCACGACCGCGGTGAACGGCAGCACCAGCGGCGCCGCCCACAACAAACTCGTGCCCAGGCTGGCACCGATGCTGGCGTAGGTGCCGATGGCCACCGGGTCGTCATCGGCGGCCCCGGTAACCACACTGCCGCCGAGCGCGCGCACGGAAGTGCCCGGATCGTGGGCGGGCAGATGGGGCAGCGGCCGTCGGCGGCGCCGGCGTTCAGTCACCACAGGCATACAAAGCGGAGATGCTGGTGGTTGTGACGTTCTGTCGGCGGGCCGAGGTTGTACCGAGGGGGCATCGGTTATCGGTCGTCGGTCATCCGTGCGCGCGTTCCCGCACCGACGACCGTTGACTGATGACCGTCAGTTCCACTGGAGGGGTCATCGGTTTTCGGTCATCGGTCATCAGTGCGCACGTTCCCGCACCGACGACCGATGACCGATAACCTACGACCGTTGACTGATGACCGTCAGTTCGGGTTCACCGGCACGATGTGATTGCCGGCCGAATCGTGCACCATCAAGAGGATGGCCTTTCCCGCCGGCGCCTGGCCGAGTTGCTGCTTCAAGCCTTCGGGCGAGCTCACCTGGTGCTGGTTGATTTGCTCAATGACCATGCCCTGGGAGATGCCGGCCACCATGGCCGGCCCGCCCGCCGTCACCGAATCCACCAGCACGCCGTTCACGCCGTCCGGCAGCTGCATCTGGCTGCGCAACTGCGGCGTCAGCGCCTCGACCGTGACGCCAAGTTTGGGCGTGCCGTTGCCGCCACTAGCAGCGTCGACAGCGGTGGCGCCGCCGGTGGTGGCCTCATCGAAGTTACCTAGCGTGGCGGCCACCGCACGGGCATGGCCATCGTGCAGTACCTTGAGATGCACCGTGGCGCCCGGGGCCGTGCCGCCCGTAATCGTCTGCAGCGCGGTGCCGCTGTCAATGGGCTTGCCGTCCATGCCGGTGATGACGTCGTAGGGCTTCAGCCCGGCGCTGGCGGCGGGGCTGCCCGCATTCACCGAGTTCACCAGCGCGCCCTGGACGCCAGGCTCATCCATGGAGCCCGCCATCGCCGGCGTCAGGTCGGAGACGGTGATGCCGAGATAGCCGCGCAGCACCTTGCCGTGCTCGATCAACTGGGCCGCGGTGGATTTGACCAGGTTGCTGGGGATGGCAAAGCCAATGCCGGCGGAAGCACCCGAGCTGCTCAGCATTTCGGTGTTGATGCCGATCACCTCGCCCTCGGCGTTGACCAGCGGACCGCCGGAGTTGCCATGGTTGATGGGCGCATCGGTCTGGATGAACGAGCCGCGCGAGTCCTGCCCGTCGGACTGGGAGCGGGGGCGATTGACGGCGCTGACGATGCCGCGGGTCACGGAAAAGTCCATGCCCATCGGATCGCCGATCGCCAGCACAGTTTCGCCCGGCTTCACCTCGCTGGAGTCGCCGAAGGCGGCGCTGGTGAGGGCGGTGGCGTTGATTTTGACCACGGCGAGGTCGGTGGCTTTGTCGGTGCCGACGACTTTGGCATTGAAGTTTCGCTTGTCGCTGAGGGTGATGGTGACATTGAGGGCGCCGTTGACCACGTGGTTGTTGGTCACGATGTAGCCATCGGGCGAGATGATCACGCCTGAGCCCTCAGCGTGGAATAGCTGCGACTGGGGGCGCATGGGGCCCTGTTCAAAGAATTGCCGAAACGGCGCCGGAATGTTATCGGGGCCGGGCTCTTGCTGCATCTGGGTTGGCGTGGTCTTGCCGTCGATGCTGATATTGACCACCGCCGGGGTGATCCGGCTGGCGACGGCCTCGGTGGCGCGGTCGAGCGCCAGGAGTGGGGCGATCGTGGCTTCGGCGACCGGCGCCATGTTGGACTTGATCACCGGCCCACTGGCGGTGATGCGGGGCAAGGGCAGCATGCCGGTGGAGGCGGCCACGGTCGCCGCCAGCGCCAGCACACCGAGGGCGTAGAGTTTGGTTTTTTTCGAAACGTTGGCAAGCACACGTCGAGCGTTCGCGTTCATAGCGTCAGTTCTCCCTTCCGTTCAGCTGTTGATCAGGTGGTGAGCACCACGACCTCGACCGGCTTCATCACCGGTGTGCATCGGGTCACGGTTCCCACGGTGAACCACGTCAGCCCATAGGGATTGACGTGGCGATAAAAAACCACTTGCGGGGCGCAGGCGGCGATGCCGGTGGGCGCCCAGGCCAGAATAATTTTTTCGTAGCGCGGGGCGGGCGTCGGCCGCGGGGCCGGGGCCATGCGGCTCAACACCGCCGAGCTCAACACCGCTGGCGCCGCAGGCAGGGCGGCCGGCGCCGGGCGCACGGGCCCGGCGTCGAGCGCCGCGGGCGCGGGCCGGGCTGCAGGCGGAATCACCGTCATCGGTGCGGCCACCGGGACGGGCGCGGACGCGAGCGGCGGCAGTGGCAGCGGGCCGCGGCCGGAGGCGAGCGCACCGAGGATGGCCACCGCGAGCAAACCGGCCGCAAGGCCCAGGCCACCGGCGGCGGCCGGCGCCACCCCCAACAGGCGCCGCACGCGCCGGCGCAACGACCCGCCGGTGGCGGCCACCGCCATCGCCGTGCGGACGCGGCTCACCGCTCCGCGCGCCGCCGCCATCTCCACCAGCGCGCGGGCATATCCCAGCCGGTCGCCGCCCAGGGCGACCGCGGCGTCGTCGCAGCATAGCTCGCGCTCCTCAGCCAACTGGCGCGACAGCCACCACACTGCGGGATGGAAGAAGAACATCGCCTCGATGGCGCGCTGCAGCAGGTTCACCAGCCAGTCGTGGCGGCGAACGTGGGCCAGCTCATGCGCCAGCAGCATATTCATATGGTCGGCGGGCAGCGCCGTCAACACGCCGAGCGGCACCAGGATCAGCGGCCGCCACCACCCCACCACGCACGGCGAGGCCACCCCCGCCGACTCCGCCAGCTCCGGCGCGCGCGCCAAGCCGAGGCACCGGCTCAACTCCCGCACCCGCTCCCGCCACAACGCCGGAATTGCAAAACAGGCGCTGCGTCGCAGCCGCAGCGTCAGCAACCAACCCCCGGCGGTGTAGCAGGCGCACACGCCCATGCCCACCACCCAGGCCGCCGCCAGCCACGGCTCAACCGCCGCCAGTACGGCCGGCGACCACGCCGGCGTCGCCGCCCCGCCCGCTGCCTGCGCCGCTACGGTGACGGCAAAAACAAACGGCAGCGCTAGCATCGCCGCGGCGTAGAAGGCATAGCGCGTCTCCGGTCGCGCCCGCCGCAGCAACGGTTGCGCCGCCATCGCCGCCAGACCCACCGCTGCTCCTTCCCAAACAAACTGCACCAGCGCGGCGCCCACCACCGCCGCCCACGCCGGGTTCACAAGCCAGCCGGTCTGCGCCGTCATGCCTGCCTCCGGGCACTAATTGACTGGCGCGGGCCCCTGCCCCTGCTCGGCTGAGACGCTCGCTGCGCCGCGCCCGCACTCGAAGGACTTTGGAGCGCCGGCCCGGGGCCCGGTGAGCCCAAGAGCGCGCGAGCGGCACTGTTCAAGGGGGGCCGCGCCGCTTCGTTTATCGGGAGCGGTGAAAGCGCCACTGGCGCTTTCACCCCGTTTGGAAGTCCGCGGCCCTTCACGCCGATTTTGCCCGCGGTGCAAACGGCGCGACTCCCGCGACTGGGCGGGGGCCCCGGCGCGGCTTCGCCGTGCACCACGCTTGCCATGCGGGCGATCGGCGGCGTCATGCCCGCCTCCCGGCATGTTCGTCCAGCAGCCGCCGCAGCTCGGCGATCTCAACCGGGGTGGCGTCACCAGCCTCCAGCAACTGCATCATCATTCGCGCCGCCGAGCCCGCAAATGCGCGCTGCAGCAAATCGCCGACCAGTTGGCGCTGGGTCTCGCCCTGCGCCAGGCGCGCGCGGTACACATGCGCCCGCTGTTGCTCGTCGCGCTCCACCAAGCCTTTTTCCGCCATGATCTGCATCAGTTTCAACACCGTCGTGTAGCCGGTCGGGCCGGCCAGAGTCGCATGGACTTCCCGCACCGTGCTCGGACCGCGCGACCAGAGCACGCCCAGTATCCCCAGCTCTGATTCGGTCGGACGCGGCGCCCGGAG
>JBOGKJ010000167.1:0-4368 GCA_050745565.1 Terriglobales bacterium
GCGCGGCGTCGCCGCGCGTCCCGGCGTTAGTTGGCGCGGGCCCCTGCGCGGCTTCGCCGCGCGTCCCGCTTGTGGGCGGACGGCGATTCATGCGCGGAGGGGGCGCGCCGGGGGCGCGGCCGCCGCCAACGTCAGCACCAGCAGCAGGACGCGTTCCAGCGCCAGGCTGCGGCCGGTGGGCTCATACCACTCCTGCAGGGTGTGGGTCCCACCGCCCTGTCCGCCGGCGCCGACCCGCAGCGCCTGGCGGCGCTGCGCCAGCGGGATATTGGCGTCGGTAGAGGCGGTGTCGGCGATGGCGGCGATGCCGAGTTCTTGATCCACGCGGCGGAGCAGTTGCAACAGCGGTGCGTCGGAGGCCAGGGTGCCCCCGGGGCGCTCACCGATCACCTCCCAGCGGGCGCGGACCGCGCCGGCAAGGGCGGCGGCGTTTTCCTGCTCGACGCCGGTGGCGAGAGCGCGGCGGGCCGCCTGGGTGAGGTCGTCGAGGCCGGCGGCGGTGTGGGCGCGGAGGTCGAGCTTGAACCAGGCTTCAGCGGCGATGGCGTTGACGGCGCTGCCGCCCTGGATGAGGCCAATATTGCAGCCGAGCGCGTCGGCCTGGGGCTGCACCTGGGCGAGCAGGGCGGCACCGATGCGGATGGCGGCGTGCACGGCGCTGGCGCGGCCGAGGTTACTCCAGCTATGGCCGCCCGGACCCTCGACGGCCAACTTGAGGCGGCGGCTGGGGAGGGCGCTGGTGGTGATTTGTTCGACGCCGGGGCCGTCGAGAACCACCGTCCAGCCGATGCGCTCGGCCCAAGGCGAGGCGGGGCGGAACAGATGCCGCATGCCCCGCAAGTCGCCCTCGCCCTCTTCGCCCACATTGGCGACAAACAGCAGGCCGGCTTCGGTGGCCACGTTCCAATCCTGGAGCGTGCGCGCGAGCGCGAGCAGGGCGGCAAGGCCGGCGCCGTTGTCGCTAATGCCCGGGGCCCAGATGCGTCCCTGGCGCCACTCGGGCTGGACCGGCGTGCCGGGGGCAAAGGCGGTGTCGAGATGCGCGGTCAGGGCCACAAGCGGCAGAGAGGGATCGCGGCTGGCGCGCTCCGCCACTACGTTGCCAACCTCGTCAATGCCGGCTTCCAGGCCCAGCTCGCGGAACTGGCGCAACATCCATTCCGCGCGCAAGCCCTCGGCATGGGTGGGGGAAGCTACGGCGGTGAGGGCGATTTGCTGCCGGGTGGTCCAGGGCTCAACCTGATCGAAATGGGCGCGGACCGGCAACCAGGCCGGGTCCAGGTAGCGGCCAAAAGCGGCGGTGAGCCCCTGGACATCGGCGCCATTACGGCTTGTGGTCTTCATCTGCCCCCGGCTCGCTCTCACTATATGCTATCCGGACCAAGTAGAGCCCGGCGGCGGGCGCGGTGCGGGCGGCGGCGGCGCGGCGGCGGGCAGCCAGCACCGCGGGAATCTCACTGCCCTGGCGGCGGCCGCGGCCGACCTCGAGCAGGAACCCGGTCAAATTCCGCACCATGTGATGGAGAAACCCGCGGCCTTCAACCGCATAGATAAGTTCGTCGCCTTCACGCCCAAGCCGCGAGCGCAGCACCGTGCGTTCGGTGCTGTGCAGCGGCGGCGCGCCGCGGTGCGGCGTGGCGGCGAAGGAGCGGAAATCGTGGCAGCCCTCAAACCCCGGCGCCGCCGCCGCCATGGCGGCTTCGTCCAGCGGGTAGGGGTGGTGATAGACGTAGCGCCACAGAAAGGGAGGGCAAACCGGACCACGATAAATGCGATAACGGTAGAGCTTCGAGATGGCATCGCGGCGAGCGTGAAAGCCGGCCGGCATCTCACAGGCGTCCAGAACGCGGATGGCGGCCGGAAGCCGGGCGTTGAGCGCCCGCGTCAGGGCGTCCGCGGGCAGGCGGGCACGGTCGAGGAGCAGATGCGCGACCTGCCCGAGGGCGTGGACGCCGGCATCGGTCCGACCGGAACCATGCACCACTACGCGCTCGCCCGTCACTGCCTCAACAGCATCGGTCAGGGCCTGCTGCACGGTGCGCCGCCCGGGCTGGACCTGCCAGCCCTCATAGCCGCTGCCATCGTAGCTGAGCGTCAGGCGGAGGGTGCGCATCTGATTACTGGGCGCGGGCCCCTGCCCGTGCTCGCTGAGACGCTCGCAGCGCCGTGCCCGCACTCGAAGGGCGGCGCCAGCCCGGGCCCGGCGAGCCCAGTGGGGCGCGAGCGGTCTTTGGCTGGAGGTCGGGCCGCGCCGCTTCGTTTGCCGGGAGCGGTGAAAGCGCCACTGGCGCTTTCACCCGGTTTGGAATTCCGCGGCCCTTCGCGCCGATTTTGCCCGCAGTGCAAACGGCGCGACTCCCGCGACAGGAGGACTCTAAGGGTAACCCGACAGGGAAAGACCGCTCCAGGGCTGTTATGATCGTAAAACGCAAGGCTGATCCATCCACCACAGGAAATCCGCCCGGAGGTGAAACGCCGCCCGGGGTTTCATCGTAAGTGTATGTTCGGAAAAGTCTAGAGACACCATGAATATGCGCAGGCTCACCCTTCTACCGCTGCTATTGATATTGGCCGCCGTGCTGCCCGCCCTGGGGCAGGACCATAGCGTCGACAAAAACCCCGAGGGGCTGAACTTTGCCGCCGGCCGGCCCTGGACGCAAACCATTTTCGGGCTGCGGCCGATGCAGGTTGCGCCGCTGGACCTGACCAACAGCGCGCGGGTGAAGAGTTTGCTGCGGAACGGCAAGCTGTATCTCTCGCTCGATGACGCCATTGCACTGGCGTTGGAAAACAACCTCGACATCGCCATTCAGCGCTACAACCTGCCCATCGCCGACACCGACATCCTGCGCGCCAAGGCGGGTACGGCGCCGCGTGGCGTCTCCACGGGCATCATCAGCGGCACACCCGGCGGCGGCGGCGCCACCACCGGCGCGGCCGGAGCCTCGGGCTCTGGCGCGGGCGGCACCAGCACCGGCGCGGGCGGCGCTGGCGCCGGCGCCGGCGGCATCGTGACCTCGACCATCGGCGGCGGCCCCGGCGTGCCGTCGCTGGATCCCGTCCTGAACGCCAACTTCAGTATGTCCGATAACGTGCAGCCGGAAGGCAACATCATTGTCAGCGGCGTCCCCACCGAGCAATCCCACAGCGGCGTCGCCGATTTCAGCTTCAGCAAAGGCTTCCTCACCGGCGGCACGTTCAGCGTCGGCTACAACAACGTGCGCAGCAGCAGCAACAGCACGCGCAACCTGTTCAACCCGCAGATCACCAGCGGACTTTCGCTCTCCTTCTCGCAGCCACTCTTGCAGGGGTTCGGCATCCAACTCAACAGCCGCAACCTGATCATGGCGAAGGATGACCGCGAGATCGCCGACATCGCGTTCTCCCAGCAGGTCATGGCGACCGTGGCCCAGGTGGAAGACATCTACTGGAACGTCGTGACCAGCAACGAAACCGTCAGGAACGCCCAGGAGGCTGTTGACCTGGCGCAAACGGTTCTGAACGACACCCAGCGCCAGGTCGAGATCGGCACTATGGCGCCACTGCAGGTCACGCAAGCCAAGGCGACACTGGCCACGGACCAGCAGACACTGATCGCGGCCCAGACCAACCTCGAGTACAACGGCCTGCTGCTGAAGAACGCCGTCACGAAGAATTTGTCCGACCCCACCCTGGCGGACGCCGATGTGGTCACCACCAACTCCATCCAACTGCCGCCGAACCAGCCGATCGAGCCCGCCAGCGAGCTGGTAAAGTTGGCGCTGCAGTACCGGCCGGAGCTCGCCGAGACGCGCATCAACCTTTCGGTCTCGGAGATGAGCCTGAAGGCCACCAAAAACGAGCTGCTGCCCTCGCTCAACCTGACCGGCAGCTATAACGCCAACTCCCTGGAGTCCGGCTACGGCAACACCTTCAGCGACGTTTTTCGCGGCAACTTCCCCAGCTATGCCGTCGGCCTGAACCTCCAGGTCCCACTGCGCAATCGCAGCGCCCAGGCCGACGTCGCCCGCGCCGAACTGACACTGCAGCAGTCCTACCTGCAGCAGCAGCAGCAGATCAACAACATCGTGATCAGTGTCGAACAGGCGCAGTTCGCGCTGCAGTCTAGCCGGGCCCAAGTGCTGGCCGCGCGCGACGCGGTGACGTTGAACCGCGAAACACTCGATGCCGACCAGAAAAAATTGGACTTGGGCGCCACCACGGTCACCCAGGTGCTGACCGATCAAAGTAACCTCACCGCGGCTGAAGCGACGCTGGTGAACGACGAAAGCTCCTATATCCAGAACAAGGTCAACATGGAGCGGCTCACCGGGCGAACGCTGACCGCGAACCGGATTTCGATTCTGGACGCGGAAAACGGCAAGGTGA
>JBOGKJ010000168.1:0-1714 GCA_050745565.1 Terriglobales bacterium
AGTTGTGGCCGGCGGTCGGTGCGCCGGAGCAGGCGCTGGCGGCGATCGGGGTGGCCACGATTCTGGGCTACTGGACGGCGGGCCTGATGGCCACGGCGATGCGCGAGCAGCAGTTGGGGGCCAGTTACGTGGCCGAGGCGCGGCACCTGCTGTTCCGCTGGGTGCAGCGGCAGATCATGGACGCGCAGCGGATCACGCGGCGGCCGCGGCCGTTCCGCGATCCGGGTTGGTGGGGGCCGGCGGGGCGTTGGGTATAGGAGGAGCGATGAGTGAATTGACGACGAAAGAGCGGAAGGATTTGCCGGCGGGCAAGTTTGGGTTGCCGGGGAAGCGGGCCTACCCGATCCCGGACGCGGCACACGCGCGCAACGCGCTGGCGCGGGCGGCGCAGGACGCCTCGCCCGAGGAGCGCGCCGAGATCAGCCGGCGGGTGCATGCGCTCTACCCGAAGATCAAGATTGCCGGGCGCAAGGGGCCGAAATGAAGCGACTGTCAACGTTGTTTGCGGTGCTGACGCTGCTGGGAATGGGGGCGCTGGGGGCGCAGACCATCGGCGGCGGCGGCGGATCGGGCAACGCCACGGCGATTCAGGGGACGCCGGTCGAGGCGGTGACGCCTAGCGACGGCACCTGCCTGGTTTACAGCGCGGCGTCTGCCCGGTGGCAGCCGTCGAGCTGCAGCGGCAGCGCGTCCACCGCTTGGAGCGCGCTCACGCCGGGGACCAACACCGCGGGCGCGTTCCTGTTCGGAACCGGGGCGAGCCTGGCAACCTCCGGCACGGGCACGATCATAGCCACCAGCGTCCCCGCCTCCGGGTTACCGGCGCTGACCGGCGACGTGACCAGTTCCGCCGGCAGCGCGGCAACGACCGTAGTGAAGGTCAACGGCGCGGCGTTACCGGCCTCCGAGCTTTTCGTAGGGACCGACAGCCAAGGGCAACTGGTGCCGTCCGGCGCTACCAACCTGGCTACGACCGGCAACGGCGGGGTGACGGGAACGCTTGGGGTGGGAAATGGCGGCACGGGCGCGACGACGCTGGCGGCTGCGGGAATCGCGGTGGCAATCGGAACGCCATCGGCTGGCAACTGCGTGAAGTGGGCGTCGCCGACGACACTGGAGGATGCAGGCGCGGCGTGCGGGAGCGGCGGCGGCGGCATGACAAACCCCATGACCGCGCTGGCGGACACAATTTATGGCGGCGCTGGCGGCACGCCGACGCGGTTAGCTGGTCCGGCCACGCCCAATGGCACGGCGCTATCCCTGGTGGAAATACCATCAGGCAGCGCCGCCTCCGCGCCCATATGGCAGGCACCCACAGTCGGGGTCAACGCTCAGACCGGGGCTAGCTACACGATTCAGGCGAACCCGGCGAGCGGCAGCTCCGACCTTGGCGAGATGATAACCGCCAACAATGCCAGCGCTCAGACCTACACCCTTTGCACGCTGGCTACGACTGGGTGCCCGGCCGGGTTTTTCTTTTCGCTCTTCCCGACAGGTGCCGGAACCGTGACCTTGGCGCCTGCCGCTTCTCAGACCGTCACGGGCGACACGGCGGTACCGCCGCTGTGGCTGGACCAAGTGGTCGCTGACAGCTCGACCGATTGGATCAGCCGAGCGGTTCCAACGGCACAGACGCCCGAGGCCGGCGACCTCGGCGGAACTTTCCATGCGCCAACGGTCACGAATCTTAGCCACGTCACCAACGGCTCGCTCG
>JBOGKJ010000169.1:0-4770 GCA_050745565.1 Terriglobales bacterium
CCGGAGAGATGGCCGAGCGGCTGAAGGCGCACGCTTGGAAAGCGTGTATATCCGAAAGGGTATCTGGGGTTCGAATCCCCATCTCTCCGCCACTGGACCGGCAAACCCGCTCCCCCTCCGATGCCCATGCGCGTGATCGCCGGCGAGTTGCGCGGACGGCCGCTGGCCGCGCCGCCCGGCCTCGCCACCCGCCCCAGCGCCGCCCGCCTGCGGGAGACGCTGTTCAACCTGTTGGGCCCGCTCTCCGGGCTGAGCTTCCTGGACGGCTTCGCCGGCAGCGGCGCCGTCGGCATCGAAGCCTACAGCCGGGGCGCGCGCCCGGTGGCGTTTGTCGAATCGAGCGCCGCGGCCACGCGCGTGCTGCGCCAGAATCTCGAACGGCTCGGCGTCGCCGGCGCCCACCTCTGGCAGCGCCCCATGGCGGCCGCGCTGCGCGCGCTCGCCCAGGCGCCCGCGGCGGCGGCGCGCGGCGGTTGGGACGTCGTGTTTCTCGATCCGCCCTACGCCGACGCGCCCGGCGCTCCACTGCTCGAACGGCTGGCGACGGCCCCCGGCCTGCTGCACCCGTCGAGCCGCCTGGTGGTCGAAACGCAGCGTCGTCAGGCGTTGCCCGAGCGCGCCGGCCGGCTGCGGCTCGCGCGCGTGCACCCGCAGGGCGATGCGCAACTGGCCTTCTACCGGATTGAGTCCGAACCCGCGGCGCCGGAAGCCGCAAACTGATTTTTCGTCCGGCGTCAAGCCCCTGGCGCCCGCCGCCGCCAGTGCCACGCCGCAGCGTGTTGTAATTGGTGGGGCTTTCGGTGTATCCAATAACTTCGGCATGCAGGACGCCTTCAATCCCGCCACACCGCTTGCGCACCCCGCGGCCCCCCGCGCCAGTGCCACGGCCGACCCCTATGGCTCGCCCGAGCAGGAGGCCGCCTTTTTCTATGGGCTCTTTCTGCGCGGCTTCAGCTACCAGGAACTGCGCCAGGATATTGCCGTGCCCGCCACGGTGGAATCCCAGTGGCAGCGGCATGCGCGCCACGATCCCCACTTTGCCCAGCTCGCCGACCAGATGCTCGCCTACCGGCGCCGGGTCTTGGCCATCTTCCAGGCGCTGGTGGCGTGCGAGCCGCATCCGGTCCAGTGAGGATTTGTCGCCATGGCCTATAAACCAGGAATTGAAGCCCCCCAGACCGGCATCTACTGGTGCAGCGTGTGTAAGCTGCCGGGCCAGTTCGACGCCGGCCAGATTTTGCCCGAGTGCCGCAACAAGTGCGGGCGCGGCGGCTGGGACTTTGTACGCGCCACCGGCGCGGCCCCAACCGGCGGCGGCACCAGCCCAGGCGTGTAGGACCGCATCAGCGCCGCTCGCGGAGGTCCCGCCTGTTGCACCACGGGCAACGCAGACGCGGAAGGCCGCGAAACTGGACCCGGCACGCTCGCGGTCGGGGCACATGGGGCTCGAACCACCAGCGCACGTCGGGTGCTGAGAGGGCGCTGCGAGCGTTGCAGCCAAGCACGCGCTGGGGCCCGCGCCACCCTAAGCGGGACGCGCGGCCAGCCACGCCGAAGACCGCGCCAATCAATGCACCCTGACAAACCGCACCCCTTGCGGTGTTTCCGTCAGAAAGCGCCGCCGCCGCCGCTCGGTGCCGGATACGCCCCGCTGATGCCGCATTAACCGTTCGCGGTCAGCAGTTGTCCGGTCAAGACCTCAAAGCTCGGCGCGATCCAATCGGGAGGTTCCAGGGCAAAGCCCTGCGGCGCAAAACCCCAGGCCGCGCCGCAGGCATAAGCGCCCGCCTGGCGGCCGGCCTGCACATCCACGATCGAGTCGCCGATCATCACTGCCTGCCGCGGCGCCACCCCGGCCTCCGCCACCAGCGCCCGCACGCCCACCGGATCGGGCTTTTTCTGCATAAAGCTGTCGCCCCCCAGGACGGCGCCAAAGAAGGGCGCCAGGCCCAGCCCGGCGACAATCGCCCGGCTGGGGCCGACCGGCTTGTTGCTCAGCACCGCCAGTTGGTAGCCGGCCGCGGCCAACTGCTCCACCCCGGCGCCGACGCCCGGATACAGCGTCGTGCAATCGAGCTGGTGCTGGCGGTAATAGCTCAGGAAAAATTCCAGCCCCGCTTCCGCCAGCGCGCGCTCGGAAGGGTTCAGGGCGCGCCGCTCCGGCGTCCGCAGTCTGCGGTCGGGCGCCGGCTGCAGGCCCAGCGCACGCTCCACCAGTAGGGCGGCGCCATCGCCAACATAGGCGGCGACCTGCTCCAGCGGCATGGGTTCGCGGCCCAGATGCTCGAGGGTGGCGTTCACGCTCCCGGCCAAGTCGGCGCGGGAATCAATCAGCGTTCCGTCCAGATCGAAAATCAGCAGGCGCAGCCCGGCGGGCGCGGCCGAGGGACTGGCAGTGGTCTCGTAAGTGAACCGCCCGAATGCAGCCGTTTCGACTGGGGCCTTGACACCAGGAAAAGCCTCATGCCGCTCGCCCGGCGTCTCCGCCCCCGGCTTTCTGAGACCACTTCTAGGCAGGTGGGTTCGTTCCTATTTCTTCTCGTCGGCCGGCTTGGCCGCTTCCGGAGTTTCGGCCCGCGCCTCGGCCATGCTCTTCTTGAACTCCCGGATACTTTCTCCCAAGCCCCGGCCCAGCTCGGGCAGCTTCTTGGGCCCGAAGATCAACACACAGATGATCAGGATGATGATGAGATGGGTGGGCTGGAAAAGGCCGTCAAACATTGCACTACCTCACTGGACGGGCCTGGACGGGAGCTCGCCCGTCTGCAGTATAGCAAATCCGGTGTGCCCCGCCCACCCCACCGGGGGATTGACCTCGAGTCCAGCCTCGCGCTATCATTAGCACTCGAAGCGCGAGAGTGCTAATCCAGCGCCAACAGGCGCCGGGGCAGCTTCAACGCAGTGCATTTGCAATTTGATTGAAGGAGACAAGCTCATGGCAAAAGTGAGGCCACTACACGACCGCTTGCTGGTGAAGCGGATCGATGAAAAGGAAACCGTGCGCGGCGGCATCATCATCCCCGACTCCGCCAAGGAGAAGCCACAGGAGGGGAAAGTGATCGCGGTGGGCAAGGGCAAGGTAACCGAAGAGGGCAAGGTGCTGCCGCTGGACGTGAAAGAGGGCGACCACATCCTGTTCGGCAAGTACTCGGGCAGCGAGATTAAGCTCGACGGCGAGGACCTGCTCATTCTGCGCGAAGAAGAAGTGCTGGGCGTTCTCAGCAAGTAGCAAACCGGAATCTTTCAACTCTAAGGAGCTAGACACGACATGGCAAAAAGGATTGTGCACGGAGAAAATTCCCGGCAGGCGATTCTGCGCGGGGTCAATACGCTGGCCGACGTGGTGAAGGTGACGTTGGGGCCCAAGGGCCGCAACGTGGTGATCGAGAAGAAATTCGGCTCGCCCAGCATCACCAAGGACGGCGTGACGGTGGCCAAGGAAATCGAGCTGGCCGACCCGCTGGAGAATATGGGGGCGCAGATGGTGCGCGAGGTGGCCTCGAAGACCAGCGACGTGGCCGGGGACGGAACCACGACGGCGACGGTGCTGGCGCAGGCGATTTTCCGCAAGGGGGTCAAGAATGTGGCCGCCGGCGCCAACCCGATGGCGCTGAAGCGCGGCATCGACAAGGCGGTGGCGGCGGCGGTGGAGGCGGTGAAGAAGATGTCCAAGCCGGTGCAGGGCGACATGATCGCCCAAGTCGGCACCGTCAGCGCCAACAATGACTCCACCATCGGCGGCATCATCGCCGAGGCGATGAAGAAGGTGGGCAAGGACGGCGTCATCACCGTTGAGGAGTCGCGCACGATGGAGACGCTGCTGGAGGTGGTCGAGGGCATGCAGTTCGACCGCGGCTACCTGTCGCCTTATTTCGTCACCGACCCAGACCGCATGGAGGTGGTGCTCGAAGATCCCTACATCCTGATCCACGAGAAGAAGATCAGCTCGATGAAGGACCTGCTGCCGCTGCTCGAACAGATCGCGCGCGCCGGCAAGCCGCTGCTGCTGGTCGCCGAGGACGTCGAAGGCGAGGCCCTGGCCACGCTGGTGGTGACCAAGCTGCGCGGCACGCTGCACGCCGCCGCGGTGAAGGCGCCCGGCTTCGGCGACCGCCGCAAGGCCATGCTGCAGGACATCGCCGTGCTGACCGGCGGCGAGTTCATCAGCGAGGAGCTCGGCATCAAGCTGGAATCGGTGCAGCTCAGCCAGTTGGGGCGGGTGAAGAAGGCCGTCATTGACAAGGACAACACCACCCTGATCGAGGGCGGCGGCAAGCCGGCTGAGATCGAGGGGCGGGTGAAGCAGCTCCGCACCCAGATCGAGGACACCACGAGCGATTACGATAAGGAGAAGCTCCAGGAGCGGCTGGCGAAACTGGTGGGCGGCGTCGCCGTCATCAAAGTCGGCGCCGCCACCGAGAGCGAAATGAAGGAGAAAAAGGCGCGCGTTGAAGACGCCATGCATGCCACCCGGGCCGCGGTCGAGGAAGGCATCGTCCCCGGCGGCGGCGTGGCGCTGGTGCGGGCCGTCAAGGCCGTGGCCGCGCTCAAGCTCGACGACGTGGACGAAAAGATCGGCGTGGATATCGTGCGCGAAGCGCTCGAGGAACCGCTGCGCCAGATTGCCCAGAACGCCGGACAGGAAGGCGCCATCGTGGTGGGCCGGGTGCGCGAGCACACCGACACCAACTTCGGGTACAACGCCCAGACCGGCGCCTACGAGGACCTGGTCAAGGCGGGCGTGATTGACCCGGCCAAGGTGACCCGTTT
>JBOGKJ010000170.1:0-2699 GCA_050745565.1 Terriglobales bacterium
CGATGTTCCGGCCCGCCGTCACCACCACCAGCGCCGCCGCCGCCCGCAGCACCGGCCGCATGGCCCGCCGCTTCGAGTTCCCCATGGCCGCCGAGGGCAAGTAGGCGCGGTCAACTATCGGCGGTCAAGGTGGCCTCGGGCGGCGCGGCTGAAAGCCGGCGTGCGCGGTTCGGCTCCCAATCAAAGACAATCAACTCGTTGGCGCCGCGGTGCAGCCAGCAGCCTGGCAGGAATAGCCGGCGCTGCGGACCGTGCTCCCAGTAGCGGCCCAGATTGCGGCCGTTGACCCAGACGTAGCCCTTGCCCCAGCCGTTCAGATCGAGAAAGCAGTCGCCGGTGCCCTCCAGTCGCAGGACTCGCGCCGGCTTGGGCTCGCCGGGCCCCGGGCCGGCGCGAGTCCAAGCGGGATGCCCGGCGTAGCCGGGCAGGGGCCCGCGCCCGCCAATCGTGATCTGGCCGCGGTGAAAGGCCGGGCCCAGGGGCGCCGGGCCGCGGCCGAAGCGGAGTCCGGCCAGCGGCGTCAGCGGCAGCGGCACAATCTCCCAGGGGCCGAGCGGCGCGCCATTGAGCGTGACGCTCGCGGTGATGCCCTGTTGGTTGTCGGGCAGTTTGGGGCCGAAGTTGATGCGGCCCATGTTTTCGACGATGATGTCGAGCGGAATGCCGGCGCTCAAATCCACCGCGAGGGAGCGTTGCCCGAGGCTGCGGTCAAGCGTGCCAAGCAGCGTTCCGCCCTGGTAGAGCCGGGCATAGTCGCGCAGTTCGGTGATCTCCAACTGCCCGGAGGCGGCCTCGGCCACCGGCGCACGGTACCAGATCAGCCCGTAGGCCTGTCCCAGCGCCTCCATGGTGAGCGGCGTAGGCGTGCGGTGCGGGGCGCGCCAGAGCTGCGCGAGCGGCGCGGCTTCGGCCAGGGTGAAGGCGGGCACGCTGATGCCGGTGAGCGGTGCCGGCAGCGCCGGAAGCCGCTCGGCGGGGCCGAGATGCTTCGCGATCACGGCGCGCAGGGCGTGGAACTTCGGCGTGGGGCGGCCGGCTTCGTCAATGGGCGCGTCGTAATCGTAGCTGGTGACGTCAGGCTGGTAGCGTCGGCCGAAGTTGGCGCCGGCCATGAAGCCGAACGAGGTGCCGCCGTGGGCCATGTAGAGGTTGAACGAGCAGCCGTGGCTGAGCATCCAGTCCACGCCGCTTGCGGCACGCGCGGGGGACGTGGTGTGATGCCGCTCGCCCCAGTGATCGAACCAGCCGTCCCAGTACTCGCCGCACATGCGCGGGCCGGTGGCGCGGAATTTCGCCAGCTCGGCGAAGGCGGGCGCGGGGTCGTCGGTGTCGCCGAAGTTGATAACACTGGTCAGGCCATCGAGCGAGCCCGACTGCAGCATGCGCTGGCCGGGGCCATTCGAGGTGAACAGCGGCACGGTGAACCCGGCCTCGAGCATCAGGTCGCGGATGGCGCCGAGGTAGACGTGGTCGCTGCCATAGGAGCCGTACTCGTTTTCCACCTGGGCGAGGATGATGGGGCCGCCGCGGTCAACTTGAAGCGCGCCGACCTCGCGCCCCACGCGAGTGAGGTAGCGCCCGGCGGCCTGCAGGAAACGCGGGTCGCGGCTGCGCACCTGCATCGCCGGCGGCGCCAGCAGCCAGGCGGGGAAGCCGCCGAAGTCCCACTCGGTGCAGACGTAGGGCCCCGGCCGCAGGATGACGAACAGCCCGGCGCGCTGCGCCGTGCGGATGTATTCGGCCAGATCGAGGTTGCCGGTGAAGTCGAACTCGCCCGGCCGCGGTTCGTGCAGGTTCCAGAAGACGTAGGTACAGACCGTGTTCAGCCCCAGCGCGCGCAGCTTCCGCATGCGGTCGCGCCAGTACGGGCGCGGCACCCGCGGATAATGCATGGAGCCGGAACGGAGGATGAAAGGGCGCCCATCGAGCCGGAAGCCGTCACTGGCGGCTTCGAAGCGATGCGAGGCCGCCCCGGCGCGTTGGCTTGCCAGCCCGGCCCATGCCGCCGCCACGGCCGCTGTCTGCAGGAACGTTCTGCGACGCATGTTGGACAGTGTAAAGCCGGGCCGCAAAACGAGGCAACTTGCGGGAGTCGCGCCGTTTGCACTGCGGGCAAAGTCGGCGCGAAGGGCCGCGGAATTCCCCGGCAAACGAAGCGGCGCGGCCCCCCTCCAGCGCCGAATCAAGGTAGCTGTGGCAAAACCAGCAGCCCTCCGACCGGCGCCACCTCCCGTTCGCGGGAGCCGCGCCGTTTGTACTTCGGGCAAAGTCGGCGCGAAGGGCTGCGAAAGTCCGGAGGGCGGCCCGCTCCCGGCAAACGAAGCGGCGTGGCCCCGCGAGGCTCGCGCCGGCTTGGGCTCGCCGAGCCCCGGCCGGCGCCGCCCTTCGAGTGCGGGCGCGGCGCTGCGAGCGTCTCAGCCGAGCAGGGGCAGGGGCCCGCGCCCGGCAATTTGTGCAGCCGGTTGCACGCCTGCTCCCCTCGCGCCCCCAGCGCGGCGGCGATCCCTGTGGGCCCAAGCCGGGCTCCCGAGGGGCTGCGGCCTGCCAACTCTACGGGGCTTGACAATGCCAACTTTATGAGCTACAAATTGTAACGTTACAATGAGTAGCTCGCAAACATCGCTGCCGCGCCTGGGGAAGATCGAACAACTGGTCATGGACCACCTTTGGGTCGAGGGGATGCTGACCGCGGACATGTG
>JBOGKJ010000171.1:0-7827 GCA_050745565.1 Terriglobales bacterium
CTCCTCCCGTGTGGATCGCGCCAGGGGGTCCCCGCGGGAAATCCCGCGGGGGCGCGAAGGCGCCACGGCCGTCGGTATACGATCACGGGAGGTGGCGCCGACCGGAAGGCTGCTGGTTTTGCCACACCTACGTTGATTCCGGGAGCGATGAAAGCGCCACTGGCGCTTTCACCCCTCCGGACTTTCGCAGGCCTTCGCGCCGACTTTGCCCGCCGTGCAACCGGCGCGACTCCCGCGAATTGTTGGCGCAGGCCCCAGCGCTGCTTCGCCGCGGCTGCCAAGCCGCTGCAGGCGCAGCACCTGGAAGCCGCTCACCGGGGCGGGTGCCCGTTCGGGCGGGGGCCGATGCACGCCCATGCGGCCAGCCAATACTTGCAACGTCGCTCCGGGCTTGGAGGCAATCCCGCGGATGTAAGCCCTGCTATCGCCGACCGTCGGCAGCGCCGGCCCCGAAAAAAGGACGCCGGAGCGCGGGCTTCGGCGTCCAGAGGAGGTTTCAATCGTCGCTGCGCACTTTAGTTGGATGCCCCCGGCGGCCGCCCAAACGGCGGGTCAGTGGTTATTGGCTGTGGCGGCGACCGCCAGGCCGCGGGAGGCGGGCAGCATCACCGGCTCGCCCACGGCGAGGGAGATGGCGCCGTGCTGGGCGGCCAGCGTGTTGAAGGCGGCGACGTCGGTCTTCTCGAGCTGGTTGTACTGGTCGAGGTAGCCGACGAGCTGGGCGCGTTCCTGCGCCCACAGCGCCATGTCGTCGGGGCGGGGCGCGGTGTCGGAGACGTCGGTGAGGTCGTTGTAGACCGACTGGAACTGCTGCTGGAAATCGGTCAGGTAGACGGTGGCCTCGCCTTTGCCCTGGTCGGGGTTGTAGAGTTCGAGTTCCAGCGCCGAAACTTTTTTCAGCAGCGCCGTGGCGCTCTTCTCGACCGTGGCGTAGTCGCCCGAGCCGCTCTCCTCGAGCGTTTTCATGCTGGCCTGCTCGGTGCTCAACTGGGTTTTCAGGTTGTTGAGCCGGGTCAGCATCTGGTTCATGGCGCTGACCTCGTCGCGTGCCTGCAGGGCGGCCTTGAGGGTCGCGGCATTGGCGCGGGCGGCGTCGGCCGGATGGGGCCAGCGCGGGTCTTCGGCGATGGTGACCGGCTGGGTCTGAGGATCGCTGAGGCCGGCGACGGAGATGGACACTTTGTAAGCGCCGGCGAGCGCCGCCGGGCCGGCGTCGGGGGTGGGCTTGCCGGGCTCGCCCCGGGGGCGGAACCCGAAGCCGCCGCCGCCGCGGCCGCCGCTATTGCCGAGGATGGCGGCGATGGGCCCGTCGTAGTTGCCGCGCCAGGTGGCCTGGTTGAGGCCCTTGGTGCCGGTGCCGGTGAGCGTGGTGACCACTTTGCCGGAGGCATCGGTGATGGTGAGCTTCACCGGGTTATGGCCGTGGGCGGCATCCTTGAGGTTGTAGTAGATGGTCGCGCCGCCGCCGCCGAAGCCGTAAAAGCCGCCGCCTTCGCCCGAGCGCATGCGGCCGCCCTCGAGGCGGTAGTCGGTGAGGATGGGATAGAGCGTGAGCGGGGCGTCCGCAGCCGCGCTGGCCTGCTCGAGTGGGATGATGTCATCGAGAGTGAAGATGCCGCGGCCGTGGGTGGCGACCAACAGGTCGTGGGTGGCCTTGACGAACTGCACGTCAAACACCGGCACGGTCGGAAAGCCGCGCTTCAACGCCGCCCAGGTGGCGCCATCGTCGGAGGAGGTGAACAGTCCGGTGTCGGTGCCGAGGACGAGGAAGCCCTTGTCGTTGGGGTCCTCGCGCACGACGCGGGCGGAGGCGTCCTGCGGCAGCCCGGCCGCAATCGAGGTCCAGGTCTTACCCGAGTCCGATGTTTTGTAAGCGTAGGGGCGATTGTCGTCGGTCATGTGGAAGTCGAAGGCCACATAGGCCGTGTTGGCGTCGAACGGCGAGACCGCGATCTGCTGCACCCGCCCCCATTCGGGCAGGCCCGAGATGTTGCTGCTGACGCGCGCCCAAGTTTTGCCGCCATCGTGGGTGACCGAGACCACGCCGTCGTCGCTGCCGGTCCAGATGGTGTTGGCATCGGTGGGCGACAGGGCGATCGAGAGAATGGTGTCGTAGGTCTCAGCGCCGGTGATGTCGTTGACGATGACGCCGCCGGAGTTGACCTGTTTGGATTTGTCGTTGCGGGTGAGGTCGGGGCTGATGACTTTCCAACTGTAGCCGCCGTCGGTGGAGTGGAACAGGACGTTGGCGCCCATGTAGACGCTGTCGGCGCTTTGGTAGCCGACCTCGATGGGGGTGGTCCAGTTGAAGCGGTACTTAAGCTGGCTGGGCACGAGGTCGCTGACGCCCAGCTCATAGGGGATGATGTCGCGCGACACGCCGGTCTGCAGGTTGACGCGGCTGGCGGAGCCGTTCTGCGACTCGGCGTAGACGATGTGGGGGTTCGAGGGCGCGAAGACGGCATACTCGCCGTCGCCGCCGGCGGCCTCAGTCCAGTTGAGGGTCGAGTTGGCCGAACTCGGGCCGCACCAGGCGCTGTTGTCCTGCAGTCCGCCGCAGAGGTTATAGGCGGGCTCGTTGCTGGCCGACACCATGTAGAACTCCTCCAGCGGAATGGTGTCGAGGAAGCGGAAGTTCTTGCCGCCGTCATAGCTCAACACCACGCCGCCGTCGTTGCCCTCGATGATGCGGTTGGGGTTTTGGGGGTCAATCCAGATGGCGTGGTTGTCGCTGTGGACGCGGCCGGCGGGGGAGACGGTTTTGCCGCCGTCGGTTGAGATGTTGATGCCGAGGGCGAGGAAGTAGATTTTTTCCGGATTGTTGGGCGCGACCTCGAAGCGGCTGAAGTAGAAGGGGCGGGCGTCGAGGGAATCGCTGTCGCTGACGGCGGTCCAGTGGAGGCCGGCGTCCTCGGAGCGGTAGAAGAGGCCGGTTTTGGACTGCACGATGGCGTAGGCGAGGTTGGGTTCGCTGGGGGCAAACGCCAGCCCGATGCGGCCGTCGGGGCCGGGCTTGAGCCCGGCGGTGATGCGGGTCCAGGTGTTGCCGCCGTCAATCGAGCGGTAGAGTCCGCTGCCGGGGCCGCCGTCGTCGAGGCCCCAGGGGTGGCGGACGACGTCCCACATGCCGGCGAGCAGGACTTTGGGGTTGCCGGGCTCGATGGCGAGGTCAATGGCGCCGGTGTGATCGTTGACGTAGAGGGTTTTCGTCCAGGTCTTGCCGCCGTCGGTGGTATGGAAGACGCCGCGGTTGGGGTTGGGGCCGAAGGCGTGGCCGAGGACGGCAACCCAAACCTCGTTGGGGTCGTGGGGGTTGATGACGACGCGCGACATCTGGCCGGCGTCATGGAAGATGTCGGGGGCGATTTCCTGCCAGGTGGCGCCGGCATCGGGGGAGAAGTAGAGGCCATGGCCGACCATGACGTCGTTGCGGATGTTGGGTTCGCCGGTGGCGACCCAGACCAAGTTGGGGTTGGAGGGGGCGAGGGCGATGTCGCCGATGGAGCCGGTGGCTTCATGCTCGAAGATGGGCTTCCAGGTGTTGCCGGCGTCGGTGGTCTTCCACACGCCGGCGCCGGCGCCGCCAATGTAGTAGATGTTGGGGTTGCCGGGGACGCCGACCACGGCGGCGATACGGCCGCCGGCGAGCGCGGGGCCGAGGTCGCGGAACTGCAGCGGCTTGGTGGGTCCGCGGCCGAAGCCGCGGAACTGGGCGGCGGCGGGCAGTGCAGCCAGCGCCAGCGCCAGTGCGCCGGCGGCCATCAACGAAAACGATTGCTTGTGCACCCTCATACGATCTCCTTCGGGAAGACAGTCATCGGTTATCGGTTATCGGTGATCAGTTATCGGTCGCCGGCTAGGGGTTGGTTTCGGCCGCGGCCAGCACGGCCGGGGCGGCGCCCAACCGCACGGGCCGGCCCGACACCAGGGTCATGGCGCGATGGGCGAGCGCGACTTTGTTGAAGGCGGAGACGTCTGTCAGCAGGGCATTGTACTGGGCCAGATAGGCCTCGAGCCTGGCCCGATCGTGGGCCCAGTCCTTCAGGTCCTGGGCGTGCGGGAACTCGTTGACGCCGCCGGAGACGCGGCGGAAGATGCCGTTAAACTCGGCGGCGAACTCGGTGGTGCCGCCGTAGTCCTCGTGGCGCGGGGCGGGGTTGAAGTCATCCTGCAGGGCGACGACCTTTTTGTCGAGGGCGGCGCCGGCATCGAGCACCGGTTTATAGTCGGCCTGCGCGACCAGCGGGGTGAGGTTGGAGCGAACGGCGGTCAACTGCTGGTGCAGGCTGCCGAGGCCGTTGAGCAAGCGGTTCATGGCGTCAACGTCGGGCTGCATGGCCTGGCCGGCCGTGAGCGTGGCCTCCTCGGCGGCCCTATTGTCCTTGATCCGCGGATCGTTGTGCAGGTTCACCCAGCCGCTTTGCGGCGGCAGGCCGGGCACGGTCACGGTGACCTGGTAGCGGCCGGGCAGGGCGCGCAGTCCGCCGCCGCCGAAGCGGCCGAAGAAGCCGCCGCGGCCGCCGGCGGCCGGCGGATGCACCGGCGAGGGATCGTAGCTGCCGCTCCACACCACTTGGTTGACGCCGCGGCGCGCGGCGCCGTGGAGGGTGGCGACGTGATGGCCTTCGGCGTCGTTGACATCCACCGTGACCGGACCGCGGCTCGTGGTGGGCAGCGCAAAGCCATACTGCGCGGCCATGGCGGCCATTTGCTGTTGTTCAGGCGTGAGTGCGGGCGCGGCGGGTGCGGGCCGCGCCGCGCGCACGGCCTGCGCCAGGTTGTACTGGATCACGGCGCCTTGGGGCGGGTCGGGAACGCGCACGGCAAACGCGTCCGCGCCCAGGCCGTTGCCGCCGCCGAAGCCGCGCTGGTAGCGGTAGGCGTCGAGAATCGGGAAGAGCGTGAACGGCGCCGACGCCACCGCCGGCTGCGCCGTCTCTTCCCAGGGCGTGATGTTGTCGAGCACGAATATGCCGCGGCCGTGCGTGCCCACGATCAGGCTGTGTGTCGGTTTCACGAACTTGAGGTCGTACACAGTGGCCACCGGCAGCCCGTCATGGATCTGCGTCCAGGTGGCGCCGTCGTCGTCGGAGCGGTAGAGGCCGTAGCTGGTGCCGAGCACCAGCAGCCCCTTCTGGTTTGGATCCTCGCGCACCACTTTAGCGTTGTAGTCGGCGGGCAGGCCGGCATTGATCAAGGTCCAGGTCTGGCCGCCGTCGTGGGTCTTGAACACGTAGGGTGCGTTGTCGTCCATCATGTGGCGGTCGTAGGCGACGTAGCAGGTGTTGGGGTCGAACGGCGACACCTCGATCTGTTGCAGGCGGCCCCAGGGCGGGAGATTGGGAATGTTGTTGCTGACGTTGGCCCAGGTTTTGCCGCCGTCGTGGGTGACCTGCACGTAGCCGTCGTCGGTGCCCACCCAGATGGTGTTTTTGTCGGTGGGTGAGAGGGAAATGGACAGGATGGTGTCGGCGGTTTCGGCGCCGGTCATGTCGAGGTCAACCGGGCCGCCCGACGCCTGCTGTTTGCTGCGGTCGTTGCGGGTGAGGTCGGGGCTGATGGCGGTCCAGTCATGGCCGCCGTTGGTGGTTTTGTAAAGTCGGTTGGCGCCGAGGTAGACGATGTTGGCGTTGTCCGGGTCCACTTCAAACGGGGTGGTCCAGTTGAAGCGCGCCGGCATGTTGTAGACAAGATTCGACTCGCCCGAAGTGCCAGTGTTGAGCGGCTTGACGTTGACGCTGACACCGTCGAGGAGGTTTTCGCGTTGGATGTCGCCTTCCTGTGACTCGGCGTAGAGCACGTTGGCGTCGCTGGGGGCGGGCACAACGTATTCGCCGTCGCCGCCCACGACCGTGCGCCAGTCGTTGGGGCGGGCCGCCGACTGTGAGGGGCCGCACCAGCCGCCGTTGTCCTGCAGGCCTTCGCAGATGTGGTAGGGCTGGTCGCCATCCACGTGGATGGAGTAGCCCTCTTCGAGGGCGAGATTGGCGGTGTGGACCCAGTGCTGGCCGCCGTCTTGGCTGAGGTTCACGCCGCCGTCGTCGCCTTCGATCATGCGGCGCGGATTGGTGGGATCCATCCAGAGGGAGTGATGGTCGGAGTGCAGGGTGGCGCCCGCGACGCTGCTGGTCTTACCGCCATCGGAGGAGTAGGACATGCGGACGGAAAGGAAGAAGATGTCGTCCGGGTTGTTGGGCATTACCTCGAAGCGGCTGAAATAGAAGGGCCGCGAGTTGAGCTGGTAGTCATTGCTGACCATGGTCCAG
Organism: Terriglobales bacterium; assembly: GCA_050745565.1. GTDB lineage: Bacteria > Acidobacteriota > Terriglobia > Terriglobales > SCQP01 > SCQP01. Next base: position 6,267 of record JBOGKJ010000171.1, read on the forward strand.
TTGGCGCCGGCGTCGTCGCTGCGCCAGAACACGCCGCGCTTGGCCTGGATTTCGGCGTAGAGCAGACTGGGCTCGCTGGGCGCAAACTCGACGGCGATGCGGCCGTAGGGCTTGGCAGGCAGGCCGTGGGCGGTGACTTGCTTCCAGGTCTGGCCGCCGTCAATGGACCGATAGAGGCCGCTGGCGGGGCCGCCGTCGTCGAGGCCCCAGGGATAGCGGACCGTCTGCCACATGGAGGCGACCAGCAGGCGCGGGTTGCCGGGCTGCATGGCGAGGTCAATGGCGCCGGTGGAGTCGTTGACGAAGAGGGTTTTCTGCCAGGTCTGGCCGCCATCGGTGGTGCGGAAGACGCCGCGGTCCGGGTTGGGGCCGAAAGCATGGCCGAGGACGGCGACCCAGACCTCATTGGGGTCGGTGGGGCTGATGACGATCTTGGCAATCTGGCCGGCGTTGTGGAAGTACTGGGCGCCGACCTCCTTGAAGGTCTGGCCGCCGTCGGGGGAGAAGAACAGGCCGTGGCCCACGATGACGTCGTTGCGGACGTTGCTTTCGCCGGTGCCGACCCAGACCAGGTTGGAGTCGGAGGGGGCGAGCGCGAGGGCGCCGATGGACTCAGTAGAGTAGTGGCTGAAGATTGGCGTCCAGTTGAAGCCGCCGTTGGTGGTCTTCCAGACGCCGCCGCCGGCCGAGCCTATGTAATAAATGTCCGGCTGACCCGGCACGCCAACCACGCAGCAGACGCGGCCGCCGCCCTGGACCGGACCCAGCGCGCGGAACTGCATCGGTTGCTGAGCGCCACCGCCGCCGCGGCGTCCGCCGCGCTGGGCCAGGGCTGGCGAAGCCGGCAGGAGCAGGAAAAGGCAGGCAACTGCAGACAACTGCAGGCAAAGGCGCAAGCGGCGTGGACGCATCAGCTTCTTTCCCCCGTTTCGGACCATATCACAACGTGCGCTGTTTGGCTAGACCGGTCATCGGTCATCGGTTGTCGGTCATCGGTCGGCCGTGCTGCGCGCGGCTGCGGCCGTCCGCCACCTCGTAGGGTGGGCGGGCTGGCAAGCACGCGTTTCCCATGGTAACAAACGAGCGCCGGCCGTGGCCGGGCCCGGCCTTTATTGACGGGTGGGGGCCCCTGGCCATGCTCGGCTGCGACGCTCGCAGCGCCGTGCCCGCACGCGAAGGGCGGCGCCGGCCCCGGCCCGGCGAGCCCAAGGGGGCGCGAGCGGCCGCTCGCTACGGAAGAAGCACGGTTGCTGTGGTCAGTCGAACTGCCGCGTGGCGCCGGCCGGCGGCCGGCGCGCGGGTCAGCGACCCGCCGCACGGGAGGAAGGCCGCTAGTCCGCATTTCTCACAGTCAGGTCACGAAGCTCGCATCCAGGCGCGGCGCGCCCTAAAAAATGGGCGGCGATATCGAACGGCGAGCAGGACGCGCTGTCGGGAGGGCGATGGCACCAGGGCAGGTGCTGCGCCGCCCATTTTTCTAGACGGGCGCGCTATACCGCGCGTGGCAGCGGCTGGGTTGGTGAGAAATGCGGGCTAACGGCGCGACTCCCGCGAGATGTGA
>JBOGKJ010000172.1:0-6882 GCA_050745565.1 Terriglobales bacterium
TCACATCTCGCGGGAGTCGCGCCGTTAGCCCGCATTTCTCACCAACCCAGCCGCTGCCACGCGCGGTATAGCGCGCCCGTCTAGAAAAATGGGCGGCGCAGCACCTGCCCTGGTGCCATCGCCCTCCAGACAGCGCGTCCTGCTCGCCGTTCGATATCGCCGCCCATTTTTTAGGGCGCGCCGCGCCTGGATGCGAGCTTCGTGACCTGACTGTGAGAAATGCGGACTAGTACTGCGGGCAAAATCGGCGCGACGGGCCGCGGAATTCCAAGGGGTGAACGCAGCGGCGCGGCCCCTCTGCAGGGCCGAATCAACCTAGGTGTGGCAAAGCCAGCAGCCTTCCGACCGGCGCCACCCCCCGTGGGACGGGTCGCTGACCCGCGCGCCGGCCGCCGGCCGGCGCCACGCGGCCGTTCGGGTGACTACAGCAACTGTGATTCTGCCGTAGCGAGATGCCGCTCGCGCCCCCTTGGGCTCACCGGGCCGGGGCCGGCGCCGCCCTTCGGGTGCGGGCGCGGCGCTGCGAGCGTCTCAGCGAGCAGGGGCAGGGGCCCACGCCGATCAATTAAGATATTTTTCGATCAGCCGAAGCTGGTGGCTCCAGCCCCCCGAGTTGGCCTCGAACGCCGCGGCGCGCCGTTCCGGCGGCAGGCGCTCAAAGCCCGATTCGGTGATGGTCAGCCGGGTTGTGCCGCCGTCGGCATCCTCGAGCCGGAACTCGATGCGGGTCATGGGCTCAGCCGAGTAGTCCACCGCCGGATCAATCGCGAACGGATGCCAGCCGAGCACGAGGCGCAGCGGGGGCTCGATGAGCTCAACCATGAACTCGAAGCGCAGCCCGGCGTGTGGCGCCTGCAGCCGCGCCACTTCCTTATCCACCTGCGTGGGCGTAAGCCGGCCGCTGACGGGCTGGCCGGCCACGAACGGGCCATCGAAGCTCATGCCGAACCAGGCGCCAAACTCCCGCGCATCGCTGATCGCGCGCCAGACGCGTTCGAGCGGCGCGCCCAGCCGGGCCTGCTTTTCAATCCGGTCTGCGGCCATAGTCACCCCCCAGTTGCATCATATCCGCCGCGCAGCGGGGCGGGGCAGTGGTTCAGCTTGCCATTTGGCCCACGGAAGTCCATAATTCGTGGCCATGCACTCTGCTCTTCGCCATCGGATGCGCCCCCTGATCGCCCTCCTCCCCATGCTGATGCTGGCCGCGCTGCCGCTGGCCGCGCAGGGCCGCGGGCGCGGCGGCTTTGGCCCGCAGGGGCACCCCTACGATCCCAGCACCACGGACGCGCCGCCGGTGGTGACCCACCATCAAATTCAGATCGGGGGCCAGACCTATTCCTACACCGCGACCGTGGGCCGGCTGCCCGTGCCGGATGCGGCGGGCAAAATCGAGTGCCACATCTTCTTCGTGGCCTATACGCTCGACGGCCAGCAGAGCCCGAACCGGCGGCCGCTGTCCTTTATCTACAATGGCGGGCCGGGGGAGCCGGCGATCTGGGTGCACATGGGCGGGTTCGGGCCGCGCCGCATCGTGCTGCAGGCGGACGGCACCCTGCCGCCGCCGCCCTACCAACTGGTGGACAACCAGGACACCTGGCTGCCCTCAACCGACATGGTCTTCATTGACCCGGACGGGACCGGCTACAGCCGGGCGGTGTCGGCGCAGGCGCTGACGGCGACCTCGGGCGTGGCCGGCGACCTGCAGTCGCTCGGCGAGTTCATCCGCCTCTACCTGACCAAGTACGACCGTTACAGCTCGCCGCTCTACCTGGCGGGAGAGAGCTACGGGACATTCCGTTCGGCGGGATTGGCCGGATACCTGACCCAGCGCGGCATCGCGCTCAACGGCGTGGTCCTGCTGTCGAGCGTGCTCGACATGACGACGCTTGACGAAAGCCCCGACAACGACCTCCCCAACGTGCTGTTCCTGCCCACCTACACCGCTACCGCCTGGTACCACAAGAAGCTGCCGGCCGATCTGCAGGCGATGACGCTGAAGCAGGCGGTGGCGCAGTCCGAGCACTGGGCGACGACGCAGTACATCTTGGACCTCTATCAGGGCGACGCGCTGCAGGGGGCGGCGCGGCAGCAGGCCATTGCCCAGTTGGCGCGCTATACCGGGCTGCCGACGCAGTTGCTTGACGAATACAACTTGCGCATCAGCTCCTCGCTGTTCGATGCCACGCTGCTGCAGGGGCAGAAGGAATCCATCGGCCGGCTGGACGGACGCATGGTGAGCTTCAACCGCACCCCCGGCGCCCAGCGCAACGACTTTGATCCGAGCTGGGTGCAGCGCCCGGTCTACACCGAGATGTTCACGCAGTACGTGCGCGACGAGTTGGGCTACAAGACCGACGATGTGTACGGCGGCGGCATCGCCGGCTGGAGCTATACCGGCTATGGCCAGAACATGAGCCAGTTGCTCGAGAGCGCCTTCGCCAAGAACCCCTACATGAAGCTGCTGCTGGCGACCGGCTACTACGACTTTGCCTGCCCGTTCTTTGAGGCCGAGTACAGCATGCACCACCTGTTCCTGCCGCCGGCGATGCAGAAAAACATCACCGTCGAGCACTACGAGGTCGGCCACATGATCTACCAGGATGCGGTGGCGCGCAAATCGCTGGCCTCGGACATCCGCGAGTTCATCGCCAACTCCAAGCACGAGGCGGCAATGAACTTCGCCCCGCGGTAGCCTGATGCGCCGCCTCGCGAACGTGCCGCTGGCGGCGCTCGCGCTCGCGGCCGCGGCTCTGGCACAGGCGCCGGTGCGGTTGCACCAGCCGGTAAACGACGCGCAGCGGGTGCGCGTGGCGGGCAACACGCCGCGGCAGGCGCGGGCGGCCCGCGACCTGGGGGCGGTAGCGGCGGCGATGCCGCTCCAGCACATGCTGCTGCTGCTGCGCCGGTCGGGCCAACAGGAACTGGCACTGCGGCAGTTGCTCGACGAACAGCGGGAAGCGGGCTCGCCGCAGTACCATCGCTGGCTGACGCCCGAGCAGTTTGGGGCGCAGTTTGGGCCGGCGGCGGCCGATATTGCGACGGTCGAGAGTTGGCTGCGCGATCAGGGGCTGACCATCGAGCGGGTGACGGCCGGGGGGCTGGCGATCGAGTTCAGCGGGACGGCGGGAACGGTGGAGGCGGCGCTGGGGACAGGGCTGCACCGCTATCAGGCGGCCGACGGTGTACACATGGCGAACGTGGCGGACCCGGCGATACCGGCGGCGCTGGCGCCGGTGGTGGCGGGGGTGGTGTCGCTGAATGGGTTTCGGGCAAGGCCGACCGGGCGGGTGGTGGGGCACGGGACCGCGCCGACGCCGCATGCAGGCGAGCCGCTACCCAACTTGAACTACATCAGCCAATACGGTATTACAGGGAATGCGCTCGCGCCAGGTGATCTGGCAATCATCTACAACATTGATCCGCTATACACGCTCTCGCCTTCGATTCGAGGCCAGGGCGAAACCGTGGCCGTGGTGGCACGCTCGGACGTCAATCCGAAGGACGTGGAGACGTTCCGGCAGCTTTTTTTGCCCGGCGCTCCCGCAAACGTGCTGACGACGGTTGAGGTTGGCGCCGACCCGGGCATCGCGACCAATGGCGATGAAGATGAGGCAACGCTGGATGCGGAGTGGGCGGGAGCGGCCGACCCTGGCGCGAATGTAGACCTGGTGGTCAGCGGGGGCAGCCAGACCACGGACGGCGTGGACCTGGCGGCGCTCTACATTGTGGATCAGAACCTGGCGCCGGTGGTGACCACGAGTTTTGGCGAGTGCGAGGCGGACCTGGGGGCGACGGAGAACCAATTTTGGGCGTCCCTGTGGCAGCAAGCGGCGGCACAGGGGATGACGGCGCTGGTGAGCGCGGGCGACAGCGGCGCGGCCGGCTGTGACAATCCCAACACGGAAGTGGTCGCAACCGGAGGGCTGGCGGTGAACGGGATGGCTTCGACGCCGTACGACACTGCGATCGGCGGCACGGAATTCGCCGAATATTTGAGCAACGGCACGGCGTACTGGTCGGCGAGCAACGCTTCGAGCGACTACCACTCGGCGTTGGGCTACATACCGGAGGAGGCGTGGAATGAGCAATACGCGTCGGCAGAGGGGCTGTGGGCTGGCGGGGGCGGGGTCAGCCAGCTCTATGCGAAACCGGCCTGGCAGGTGGGTGCCGGTCCACGCAACGACGGCCAGCGCGACGTGCCGGACGTTTCGCTGACGGCGTCGGCGCACGACGGATACGTCATCTGTGAAGACAACAGCTGCAGCGGCGCGCCGAATTTTACGTTTGCCATCGTGAGCGGGACGTCGGCGGCCGCGCCCAGCCTCGCCGGCATCATGGCGCTGGTGGTGCAGCAGACGGGATCGCGCCAGGGCTTGGCGAACCCGGTGCTGTACCGGTTGGAGGCAGCGGTTCCGGTCACAGCTTGCAGCACCACCGGACCGCCGGAGGCGAACTGCGACTTGCTGGACACGGTGAGCGGCAACAATCGCGTGATGTGCACCTTGGGCACGCCGGACTGCAGCGGAGGCGATCTGGGATATGATGCCGGACCTGGATATGATCTGGCGACCGGGCTGGGTTCGGTGAACGCGGCGAATCTCGTGCAAGACTGGCACACGATCGGGCTGGCGGCCAGTTCAACCAGCCTAAGCCTGACGCTGCCGTCGAATCCGGTTCACGGCGAGAGCGTGCCGGTCGCGGTGCAGGTGGCGCCGGGCGGGACCGCAAGCGCCACGCCCACGGGGAGCGTAGCGTTGCTGGCGGAGTTCAGCGACGGCTCGCTGGCCACGGTGCAGACGTTCACGCTGGGCGGCAGCGGGGCGGTGAGCGCAACGACGTCGCAACTGCCGGGCGGGAGCTACAGCGTGGTGGCGTTCTATAGCGGCGACGGGACGTTTGGCAGCAGCGTATCGGCGCCGGTGGCGGTGAGCGTGGGCGCGGAGAACGCGGCGGTGGCGCTGGAACTGGTGCAGAAAGACGCGCAGGGCAACCTTACCCCGGTGAGCTCGATAACTTATGGAGCCGAGGTTTACGCGCGCGCGACGGTTGCGGGTGGCAGCGGCACGGGCACGCCCACGGGCACGATCAGCATCACGGCGGCAACCGGGCTGCCGCCGCTGAATGCGACGGACCTGCCGCTCAATGGCCAGGCGGTTGCCATTATGCCCGAGCCGCTCATGGAGGATGCCGGGAGCTACAGCTTCACGGCGCAATACAGCGGCGACAACAGTTTCAACGCGGCCATTTCGGCGCCGGTATCGCTTTCGATCGCCAAATGTCCCACCAGCATAGTGCTCAGCGCCGGGCCGGAGGACCAATACGTCATCACCAAGACGGAGATGCAAGGCTATGTCGGATACCCGCCCGGCATGATGGAGGTCTACGTTAACGGCAGCGACCTGGGGGTGACCGGCGGCGGTACGCTAGGTACCGATCCGGTCACCGGGTATACAGAGGAGTTAGGCGACTGGACGCCGACCACCCCACTGTCAGGCGCCTCAGCCTCGATCTCGATGACATTTGCCGGCGACCGCGATCTGCTACCGAGCACCTCCAATACGCTCGTGTTCACGACACCCGCGAACCTGCTGTATTCGCCAGCGGCGCTGGACTTCGGCACGGTGGCCGTCGGCGGCACGAGCGCGGCGCAGACCGTGAAGGTCAGCAATGTCGGCGGCCTGACCGCAACATTGAGCGAGGGCATCTACGGCGGTTTTGGTGAAACGGACAACTGCGGGGCGGAGCTAGCGCCCGGGGCAAGCTGCACAGTCAGCGTGGTCTATCGTCCCGAAAACACCTCGCAGACGAAGGGAGAGTTCAGTCTCGGGCCCGGCCCGGAGGTGACTCTCACGGGCATTGCCGAGGGATTCTCGGTAACGGGGCCTTCCGGATGGACGACAACCTCGGTGGGCGTGTCGGCGAATGTCGCGTTGAGCCTACAGCCGGCGGGCGGCTTTACCGGCCCGGTAACGTTGGCTTGTAGCAGCTTGCCGCCGCTGAGCAGTTGCAGTTTTTCGCCGGCGCAGCCGACGTTAAGCGGCAGCACGCCCACGTCGGTGACGCTTACCATCACCACCACGGCGCCGCCGGCGGGTTCGGGCAGCAGCGCGCCGGCGTGGTGGTGGTGGACGCTGGCGGGGCTTGGCGGCGGCACGCTGCTGCTCACCCGGGCGAGGCCGCGGCGGCGCTGGCGTTGGGCGCCGGCGCTGGCAGGGGTGCTGGTGATGGCGGCGTGCGGGGGAAGCAGCGCACCGGGTCCGGTGACGCCGATCAACAACAATCCGGCCCCGTCAACGCCCATGGCCACGCTGAGTCCGACCAGTCTGGACCTCGGCACGTCAGCGGTCGGGGTCACGAGTGCGCCGCAGACGCTGACGTTCACCAACATCGGCACCGTCGCCATTGCGGATACGAGCTTGTACTTATTCGGCGTCGCGGACAGCGGTTTCGTGGCGACGCCGTCGTGTCCGGCCTCGATTGCGGCCGGGGCCGGCTGCGGCATCACCGTGACTTTCACGCCCAAAACGCCGGGAAAGGGCGCCGCCACGTTTCTGCTGTCTTATGGCGGTGCTGCAACGCTCACCGCCGCGTTGAGCGGGTCCGGCGCGTATACCAGCACGCCGCCGGGCGATTACACGGTGACGGTGACGGGCACTGCCGGTGCGGTCACGGCTTCAACGCAAGTTTCATTCATCGTGCAATAGGCAGGCGTCAGCCAAGCGCGGGAGTCGCGCCGTTTGCACGGCGGGCAAAGCCGGCGCGAAGGGCTGCGAAAGTCCGGAGGGGTGAACGCGCCACTGGCGCTTGCACCGCTCCCGGCATACGAAGCGGCGCGGCCCCCCCCACCACGCCGCTCGCGCCCGCTTGGGCTCGCCGGGCCCC
>JBOGKJ010000173.1:0-5033 GCA_050745565.1 Terriglobales bacterium
GGCGCGCGGCTGGGCGAGCCCAGAGGGGCGCGAGCGGCATCTCGCTACGGCCGGCAGGATCACGGTGGCTGGGGGCGACCGAACGGGCGCGGGCCCCTGCCCCTGCTCGCTGAGACGCGCGCAGCGCCGCGCCCGCACTCGAAGGGCTGTGGAGCGCCGCCCTGGGGCCCGGTGAGCCCAAGCCGACGCGAGCGGCATCGCTGGAGGGGGGGCCGCGCCGCTTCGTTTGCCGGGAGCGGTGAATGCGCCACTGGCGCTTTCACCCCGTTGGAATTCCGCGGCCCTTCGCGCCGATTTTGCCCGCGGTGCAAACGGCGCGGCTCCCGCGAGCAGATTCACGGTTGCTGTGGTCAACCGAACTGCCGCGTGGCGCCGGCCGGCGGCCGGCGCGCGGGTCGGCGACCCGCCCCACGAGAGGTGGCGCCGGTCGGAAGGCGGCTCGTTTTCCCAGTGGCGCTTTCACCCCTGCGGTATTTCGCAGCCCTGCGCGCCGATTTTACCCGCAGTGCAAACGGCGCGACTCCCGCGCATGGGTACAAGTCTCGCCGCCCGGGGGCGTGCTGCGAGTGGGCGTGCGCTGCGAACGCATCCTGCCCGGCGGCCGGTCGTGACGCTGCGCTGGCCTGTTCGTCACGCCGCCACATTAGGTTTTGGCAACTGCGGCGGCACTCGCCGCGGCCGGCTCGTAATCGTCCGCGCAGGTCTCATCGCCGCCACTGGCCCATCCCAGTTTCCGGCACAGCGGCGTCAACGCCACCGCGACCGCCAGGTTCACGATCAGCGCCTCCACCGCGGCATAGGCGGCCAGGTGCAATCCCCCCAGCCGCAGCGCGTAGACCGACGTGCGCAATCCCATGGCCCAGCCCATGGCCGTGCCGGTGGCCATGCCACCCGCCCAGCCCGCCAGCAGCGCCAGCGGGTGGAACCAGCGCCGGTACAGCCCGAAAATCACCGCCGGAAACGTCTGCAGGATCCAGATGCCCCCCAGCAGTTGCAGGTTGATGGCGTAGCTCTGGTCGCCGAAGATCACAAACGCCACCGCCGCCAGCTTGAGCAGCAGCGAAATCAGCTTGGCCAGCCTCGCCTCCTGTTCCGGCTTCAGGTCGCGGCGAACGTACTCGCGCCAAATGTTGCGCGTGAACAGCGTGCCACAAGCAATCGCCATGATCGCCGCCGGCACCAGCGCGCCCACCGCAATCGCCGCCAACGCCAGCCCCAGGAACCACGCCGGAAACATGCGCCCGAACAGCACCGGGATGATGCCGTTCGGCGAGGCCGCGGTGACGCCCGCGGCCAGCGCCATGTAGCCCAGCAGGGCGATCAGCCCCAGCAGAAACGTGTAGGCAGGGAGGTACACCGCATTGCGCTCGATGGCAAGGTCGCTGGAGGCGCTGAGAATGCTGGTGGCGGTGTGGGGATACAGGAAGGCGGCGAAACCCGAGCCCAGCGCCAGCGTCACGAAGGGCAGGTACTGCGCCGACGGCAGGATCAGCGCCCCGGCGGGGTGGTGCGTTGCCAGCGCCTGCGCGGCGAGGTGAAAGACGCGCCCATAGCCGCCGAGCTTGAACGGTATCCAGACGACGGCCGCGAGCACGACGCCATAAACCATGGCGTCCTTCACGATGGCGATGACTGCCGGCGCGCGCAGCCCGCTGACATAGTCGTAAGCGACCAAGATCAGGAGCGCCGCCACCAGCCCAATGTCGCTGGCCTCGGCCGGACTGCGGAACCCGAGCGCGGCAATCGCCACCTGCATCCCCAGCAACTGCAGCGCCAGGTAGGGCAGCGTGGCCACGATGCCGGTGGCCGCAACCGCCAGCGCCAACCCCCGGCTGCCGTAACGGCCGCGAACGAAATCGGCCAGCGTGGCGTAGCTCCGCCGCCGCGACACCCGCCACAGCCGCGGCATCACCACAAACACGAAGGGATAAACCAGAATGGTGTAGACCAGCGCAAAAAAGCCGTTCGCGCCCACGCCGTACACCAGCGCCGGGACGGCGATCAGGGTGTAGGCGGAGTAAAAATCGCCGCCAATCAGAAACCAGGTCAGCACCGCCCCGAAGCGCCGACCGCCCAATGCCCATTCCTCGATGTCGCTCAGATCGCCGCGCCGCCAGCGCGACGCCCACAGCCCCAGCCCCGTCACCAGCGTCAAGCTGCCGACAAATACGACGGTGGCCGGGACGTTCATCGGCGCTCAACGCGAAAAGCGGTAGACGACGCCGGTCAGCGCCGCCGTAAGGATGACCCACAGAAACAGGTACCAGTAGAAGAACGGAAAGCCCCACAGCGCCGGCGTGGCGCGCGCATAGAACGGCGGCCACAGCAGCGCGATGAACGGCGCCAGCAGCAGCCAGTTCAGCCAGCGGCGCCGGCGGCGGGCATGGATCGAGGCGGCCATGTTGCTAGAAGGTAGCTGGAAGCGGCCCGCGGGTCAAACGGGGCCCCGGGAGGACATATCCACTCCATTAGGAAAGCAAAGGGTGCTGCGCGTCCTCACTCCGGCAGGACAGGCCCGCCCAGCGCCCGCGCCGCCTCGCGCACGCGCTCGTCCAGGCTCAGCATGGCGATGCCAGGGAACAGCCGCCGCGCCTGTTCGTAAAACGCCAGATGGAGGGCATCGAGCGTCCGGAGCGGTTCCAGGGCATAGCCGGTGCGCGCACGCTCAACCACTACGCTGGTAAATGCCAACACCTGGGTGGCGGCCCAAACCTCCTGGGCTTGGCGTTCGAGCGCGGCGAGCTTAGCGAGGCTTATCGCCCCCAATCGCGCGGCACGCAGGAACGCGCGGCCGCATTCCACGCGGGTGAGGTCGGAGGTGACATGCTGCTCAGCCCCCGACAGCAGTTGGCCAACGGCCGCGCCGGCCGCTTGCCGCATCCAGCTTGCGAGCAGGGCGCTGGACTCGGCGTAGACGATCACCTCAGCGGTCCTCGCGCAAGTCGTCGAGCAGTTGCTTGGCCAGGCCTTCCGGGAGCTTGCCGATACGTGGCCGCATGAGATCGGGGCTCCAGGACCGGCTGGGCGGCCTGACTTCGCCGGCGCGGATCGCCTCCGCCAGCACCGGCGACACCGGCTGGGCCGCCGTCCAACCGGCGGGTACGATTTCAGCAATCGCCTTGCCGCGGTCGGTGATGGCGACCGGCTCGCCCGCACGCACACGGCGCAGGTAGGCGCTCAACTGGCTCTTCAATTCCCGCACGCCTACGCTCGTCATAACCCCATCGTAACCACATGTGGTCACTGGCGCAACCGGGCGCGAGGCCGCCGCCTGCGCGCCGGGTCTTGCCTTGGCCGCGGCTCGCGCCGCCACCCGCCGCTGCAGTGAGGCCCGTCGCCTGGCAAAGTCTGCGCCCCGGGCGCGGCATTGCACCAAGCGGGCCCGAACCCGGGCGAGGGTAGCGGACGGAAGGAATTCTCGTTCCCACGCGACTCGGCCCTGGCGACGCTGCCATCGCCCGCGGCTGCAGCGGTTCCGACCGCGCGGTATTACGCTGACGCTGCAGCCCTACCCCCGGCGCCCCGCCCGGATGCCTGGTGGGGATCATTGTGGGCGAGGCCTGGCTGCTGCTCGCGCTTTGGCTGGGCGCCCGGCTCGCGCTGGCCTTCCTCGTCGGACGCGCGGTCGCACCATGCTTTTCGGCGTGGCCGCCTACGACCCGCGCACGCTGGCAGCGGCTATCGCCGGCCTCGCCCCCGCCGGAACGCTGGCGGAGCTGCTGCCCGCCCGCCGCGCCGCTCGCCTCGACCCCCTCGAAACCTTGCGCGAGGAATAGCGCACAGATGACGTCCGGCTCCGGCACACCGCTACGCGGCGGCTGCCGTCACCCCGAGCATTCTGGGCATGGAGAACTTCTGATCTCTATTGAAACGCGGTAAGCGTCCGGTCCGGGCCGTCTGGACAAGTGTCCACGAATGGTGAAGTGGACACATAGGCGGCGCGGGGTTAAGGGTCAACCCTACTGGGAGGCGAGGTTCCAGGGCAGGAGTTCGGCGATGCGGTTGATGGGGTGGTCGGCGAGACGATCCAGCACGTGGCGGAGGTAGGCCTCGGGGTCCAGGCGGTTGAGCTTGGCGGTGCCGATCAGGCCATAGATCGCCGCCGCGCGCTCGCCGCCGGCGTCGGAGCCGGCGAACAGGTAGTTCTTGCGGCCGAGCGCGACCGGGCGCATCTCGCGCTCGACGGCGTTGTTGTCGATCTCGATGTGGCCGTCGCATGCATAGAGCAGCAGCGCGTCCCGACGCGCCAGCGCATAACGCACCGCGGCCATGGTGTCAGATCGCGCCGACAGCTTGGGCATCGTCTCTTTAAGCCACAGTTTCAGTTCGGCCAGCAGGGGCGCCGCCCGGGCCTGGCGGGCGGCCAGCCGCGCCTCCGGCGTCTTCCCGCGAATCTCCTTCTCGATGGCGTACAGCTTGGCGATGCGTTCCAGCGCCTCATGCGCGGTCGGCGACTTATGCGCCTGTTCGAGATCGTAGAACTTGCGCCGCGCGTGCGCCCAGCAGGCGGCCTCCCGCACCCGCCCGGTGCCGTACAGCGGATGGAACCCGGCATAGCCATCCGCCTGCAGCGTGCCCTCGAACTGGGCGAGATGGCGTTCTGGGTGCTCGCCCTTGCGGTCGGGGGAATAGGCAAACCACACCGCCGGCGCCGCGCTGTCGCCCGCCGGGCGATCATCGCGCACGTAGGCCCACAACCGGCCGACCTTGGTCTTTCCGTTGCCAGGCGCCAGCACGGGCACCGGTGTATCGTCGGCGTGCAGTTTGGCCGCGCCCATCACATAGCGCCGCAGGCTCTCCGTCAGCGGCTCCAGGGCCCGGCTGCGGCCGCCCACCCAATCGGCCAGGGTCGAGCGCTCGAGCTCCACGCCCTCGCGTGCGTAGATCGCCGACTGCCGGTACAGCGGCAGGTGATCGGCGTATTTGCTGACCAGTACATGCGCGAGCAACGCGGGGCCGGCCATGCCGCGGGCGATAGGCCGGCTCGGCGCCGGGGCCTGCACAATCGCATCGCAGCGCGCGCAGCACAGCTT
>JBOGKJ010000174.1:0-2829 GCA_050745565.1 Terriglobales bacterium
GGCCGCCGGCCGGCGCCAGGCGGCAGTTCGAGTGACCACAGCAACCGTGATTCTGCCGTAGCGAGACGCTGCTCGCGCCGGCTTGGGCTCGCCGGGCCGGGGCAGGCGCCGCCCTTCGTGTGCGGGCGCGGCGCTGCGAGCGTCTCAGCCGAGCAGGGGCAGGGGCTCGCGCCCGGCAATGGCGGCCATCAGCTTGTTGTCAGGCGAGAGGAAATAAATCCGCCGATTGAGCCCATCCGGGCCCTCGATGCTTTACATGACGAGGCAACTTGGACGCGCCCTGAGCAGAGCGGGCGCGCGTTGCCGCCAAGCGAATTCCAGCCGCAGCCCGACCGTCGGGGCCCCCAAGGCGCTTGCGCCTTGAGGTGGGAGCATCGGGAGGGCGTCCTGAGAAGGGCGGCCGTGCCGCTCGCCTTCGCCGAACGGGCCCAGGCTGCGCACGGCAACCTCGCCCCGCTCAGCCTGGACTGGCGCCTGCGCTCCGCCGCCGCCGCCGAGGGCCTCCCGCTGGCGCCCCTATGGCCCGCCTGACGCCATGGTAGAGTGAGTGCCGGGGCCTGGATGCTCAAATTCCGCGACGTGGATTTTCTCGATATCGGCGCCATGCTCACAGACGGCGAGCGCCTGGTGCGCGACAGCGCCCGGCGCTGGGTCGAGGAGCGCGTCATCCCCATCATCGAGGGCTGCGCCCGCGATGCCCGCTTCCCGCGCGAGCTCATCCCCGAAATGGCGCAGCTCGGCTTCTACGGCGCCACCATGCCCGACTACGGCGGCGCCGGCCTCACCCAGGTCGAGTACGGCCTCATCATGCAGGAGCTCGAGCGCGGCGACAGCGGCCTGCGCAGCTTCGTCAGCGTGCACAGTGCACTGGTGATGTACCCCATCCACACCTTCGGCAGCGAAGAGCAGAAGCAACGCTGGCTCCCGGCCATGCAGCAGGGCACCGCCCTTGGCTGCTTCGGCCTCACCGAGCCCGACTTCGGCTCCAACCCCAGTGGCATGCGCACCCGCGCCGTGCGCAAGGGCGGCGAGTTCGTGCTCAACGGCGAGAAGATGTGGATCACCTCCGGCAACCTCGCCCATGTCGCCCTGATCTGGGCCAAGGACGATGAGGGCGCCATCCGCGGCTTCCTGGTCGAAACCGACCGCCCCGGCTTCCACGCCACCGAAATCCACGGTAAGTACTCCCTGCGCGCGTCGGTCACCTCCAGCCTCGCGCTCAACGACGTTCACATCCCCGCCGCCAACCTGCTGCCCGGCACCCGTAGTCTCGGCAGTGCCCTCAGTTGCCTCAACCAGGCCCGCTACGGCATCGGCTGGGGCGCGGTCGGCGCCGCCATGCAGTGCTACGACACCGCCCTGCAGTATGCCGGCTTCCGCGCCCAGTTCGGCAAGCCCATTGCCAGCCATCAAATTGTCCAGGAAAAACTGGTCAACATGGTGAGTGGGCTCAGCGAGGCGCAGTTGCTGGCCCTGCATATCGGCCGCCTCAAGGACCGCGGCCTCGCCAAGCCCCAGCACATCTCGCTGCTCAAGCGCAACAACGTCGCCATGGCGCTTGACGTCGCCCGCGCCGCCCGCGACCTCCTCGGCGCCAATGGCATCGCCGACGAATATCCGGTTTTCCGCCACATGGCCAACCTGGAATCCGTCAATACTTATGAAGGCACCCACGACATCCATACCCTGATCGTGGGCCACAGCATCACCGGAATCGAGGCGTTCAGCTAGGCAGCATCCGGACACCCACTATGCCAGCCATTCCCGCCCCTGAGCGCGAAGCAGCATTGGAACAAGAACTCTCATTGCAAATGCTGGGCGTGGTCGAGCAGGCCGCCATCGCCAGCGCCAAGACCATGGGCCAGGGCAACGCCAAGGCCAGCGACCAGGCCGCGGTCGAGTCCATGCGCGCCGAAATGGACCGGCTCCCGTTCGCCGGCACCATCGTCATCGGCGAGGGCGAGCGCGACGAGGCGCCCATGCTCTACATTGGCGAAAAGGTCGGCCACGGCCCCGCCGGCGCCCCCACGGTGGACATCGCCGTGGACCCGCTCGAGGGCACCAACCTCTGCGCCACCGGCGCCCCCGGCGCCATCACCGTGCTTGCGGCCAGCGAAAGCGGCGGCCTGCTCCATGCCCCCGATTGCTACATGGAGAAAATCATCGTCGGCCCCTCCTGCCGCGGCGCCGTGGACCTCGATGCCCCGGTCAAAGACAACCTCGCCGCCATCGCCCGCCGCCTCGAACGCCGTGTGGACGACCTCGTCGTCGTCGTCCTCGACCGCCCCCGCCACCAGCAGCTCATGGCCGACATTCGCTCCACCGGCGCCCGCATCCACCTCATCCAGGACGGCGACCTCTCGGCCGGCATCGCCACCGCCGTGCTCGGCACCGGCGTCCATGCCGTCATGGGCTCCGGCGGCGCCCCCGAGGGCGTCCTCACCGCCGCCGCCCTGCGCTGCCTCCACGGCGAAATCCTCGCCCGCCTCGTCGTGGATAAGCCCGCCATCGCCGAGCGCGTCGCCAAAATGGGCATCCGCGACCCCAAGCGCGTCTACCGCACCGAAGACCTCGCCCCCGGCCAAAGCATCCTGTTCGCCGCCTGCGGCGTCACCGAAGGCCGCCTGCTCGAAGGCGTCCGCTTCTTCGGCGACGGCATCCGCACCCAGTCCCTCGTCATGGCCGGCGGCATGAACAAAGTCCGCTTCGTGGATACCATCCACGTCGCTCCACGCGACGACGCCCGCGTCCGCTTCCACTAGCCGCAATCAGAGATGCCACCTCCCGTGGGGCGAGTCGCCGACCCGCGCGCCGGCCGCAGGCCGGCGC
>JBOGKJ010000175.1:0-3975 GCA_050745565.1 Terriglobales bacterium
GAATTTGCAGCTTCGGGTGGAACTGGCCACTGCGGCAGCGATTGACAAAGAACTCGCGGCGGCGCCTCCGCAACCACTGGCGGCGCCACGAGCGGGCACCGTGATTGCTCCGCTCCTGCTCCTCCAGTCCCAGGCCCCGGAAGGACACGGCGCGAGCCGAGCCAGGCCCGAGCCCGAGCCCGAAAAGTGCACGGCCTGCTCTGCGGTGGCGGCGGCGCACCGTGGCGCAGCAGTTCCAGCCGGACCCGCGCGGGAATTGGTGGCGGCGGCTAGGGATCTCGGCTTAATCCCGGGCCGGGCGAAACTCATCCTCTTCGTTTTTTTCGCCCCGTCGGATTGTCCGGCCTGTCTGCGCGAGTCCGCAATCTGGCAGCAGGGCGCGGTGGAAATTAGGAATCTTGCCGTGATTGGCGTAATGGACAGAGCCGAACCCGGGGCGGCAAGGTTTTTCCTCGGCGGCGCGGGTATTCGATTCCCGGTTCTGCTCAATCCGGGGTCAGCACTTAGGAACGCGTTTGGCCTGAGGCTGACACCCGAGAAACTTCTGGTTGACCGGTCGGGGAACGTGATTCTGTCGAGCCCGCCAGATCGAACGATAGCGGACCAGGTGGACTTCGCACGGAGGCTACGGGCTGCGTGCGGGGCGGCTGAGTTCGCACGACCGTAGTTTATTCCAACACGAGAGGAGGTGACGGAAAATGAAGCATCTGAAAACCGCGGTTGGTGCGCTGCTCCTGGGCAGCGCGACAGCGGCACTTGCCATGGCGCTCCTGGCCCCAGCAAGGGCGCAGCTAGTTTACAATGGGGACAATTTTATGGATAACCACGGACACACGGTCTGCCTTTGCTCAGGCACGGAGTGCCCGTTCTGCAAGAATATTCAATAACCTAACCGGCGCGCGCGATCCAAGCATTTGGGTCGCGCGCGCGAGTCGTGGCCATATATGCGGTCGTTACATTCTGGGCTGCGTAGGATACGAAGGCATCCATTTCGCCTCGGATTCGGCGTCGCCGCCCTAGGGCTCGGCATGGCGGGGGCGTGCTCATGCCTATCTTTGAGAGCTGGCGTTCTGGGTCTGACGCCATGGCCGGGCGCGGGCGTCACCTACAGGGTGGAGTTGGCAAAGAACCAGCTATTTCGGGGTGTAACCTACCCACAATTTCTGGCGGCCGCGCAGCGACTAGGAAAGCGCGTGGACTTGGCGGTCTGGGCCGCCAGGCCCGTCGTGATCTCCGGTGGCGGCCGACCGGAATCGGTTGTCGCCGGCTACGTATCGGGCCCACTAATGCAAATGCTGGGCGTCCACGCAAAATTGGGCTCGCTCCTCCCGAAGGGGTCCGGCGACGGTGCAGTTGTTACCCAGGCACTCTGGCGTGACGAGTTCGGCTCGGACCCGCATGCGGTCGGGAGGTCTGTTTGGGCCAACGGCGACGCGTATCGCATCGTCGGAGTTGTGGCCGATGGCGAGGCGTTTCCCCTTGGCGATGCTATTTTTCTTCCGCTGTCGTCGTCGCATGCGCTGGTGGGCGCGCCGGCCCCGTTTCTTACGCTCTATGCCCGCCCGCTTGCCGGGACAGATAGGGCCACTATGAGCGAGTTGCTCGCCCCGGTGCTGGCGGGGCGGGGCGCTGGGAGGGGGGCCGTGGCGCTGACCAGCGTGACAGAGTTGGTCGCTGGGCGGGCCCGCCAGCTGCTGGCCCTGGTGACGGAGCTGGCAGGCCTACTGCTGACGGCAGCCTGGTTCAATGTATGCGTGGTGTTCCTTCTTGAGCGGCAGGAGCGGTCGCGCGAGATTGCGATCCGGCGATGCCTGGGCGCCGGGCTGGTGCACACCCTTTCCGATTTCATGACGGAGGCCGTGATTACCTGCGTTTTGGCGACGGTGCTGGGGTGGGTGTTATTCCGAGCTTCGGATATTACCCGGCTTTCCGGGATACCAGCAACCGAGCTGGGGTTGCCGGGATGGCTGGTTTTCGCCACGGTTGCGGCAGTATCCGCCGTGTTGCTCGCCGCGGCTTGTGCCGTGGTCTACGAACCTGGAAGTGAGCTTTTGCGCTTGGCCGGGGTGGACACCTTGGGCAGCGGGACGCGCATGGCGGGCGGTCGTATGTGGAGGTGGGTGACGGCCGCTGAAAGCGCTATTGCGGTCGTGCTAGTGGCTGGGGCCTTGACGTTTTTCGTCAGCTCGAAACGGCTGGCGGAAGTATCGCCAGGCTTTCTGGCGAACGGGCTCTGGACGGTGGCGGTGGACGATAGCGCCGCACCGCGCCCACTGCGGATTGACCTGATTACGAAATTGGCGCAGCTGCCCGCCGTCGGTTCAATAACGGCCGCTAGCTTTGGCCCACTTTCAGGGCATCATTTTTCCTATCCGTTCACCGTTGTCTCAGCGTCCGGGGCGCACGACATCGGCGAAATCGCCGTCAATTTGGTCGGTGCCGGCTATTTCCACGTTCTCGAGGTTCCAATCCTTCAGGGCAGAGACTTTGGAAGTGCCGATTCGGCGGGCCGTATCCCGGCGTGCGCTGTAAACGACTCCTTCGCCTCGCGTTATCTCTCCGGCGGGCTGCTCCAAGCGAGGCTACTGATCGGAGGAAGCGAGGCGTGCGATGTTATCGCTGTTGTCGGCGACTTTCGCGCGGACTCCATCGTCCGGGCGCCTGAGCCCACGGTTTTCCTACCGCTCGCATCTTACAGTCGCGGCCCGTATACATTGGTCCTGCGAACTCGCCTGGGGGCGGATCTCGGGGCTGGCGTAGTCGTGCATGCCGTGGACACTGTGGACCCCAATCTTCCACGACCCACCGTCATCTCGGTCGCCGGCCTCGATTCCGGCTTGGTTGCCCGGCAGCGGAGCTGGTCAGCAGATGCCGTGTCGCTCGCTGGTTATTGCTTGCTTGTCGCCGCAGTCGGCCTGCTAGCAATGGCCAAGGCTTCCGGGCGGCGCTTGCGCACGAGCATCGCAGTTAGGGTGGCGCTCGGTGGCATACCGGGGCGTATCGCCGCGCAGATTTCGGTCAAACTTCTGGTTCCCTTGCTTATGGGCGGCTGCGCGGGCCTGCTGGGGGCCATCGCCGTGGAACGGCGACTGACCCCGCTGCTTTTTGGTACTCCCGGGCTCGGCTCGGGAATCGCGGCTCTCGCCTGCGCCCTTGTTCTTTCCGGTGGGGCATTGTTGCTGTGGGCCGGCACTCGGCATGCGTGCGCGGTGGACCCGGCTTTGATTCTTCGCGGCGGCTAGGAGTGTGCGCGGCAGAAACCTGGGCGGATTTGGAAACGTAAATAGAAGCATGCCGACCAGTTTTCGCCGCTGCGCTCCGGACCAGAGCTTGCTGTTCCCGCCTTGCCCGCGCGACTGGCTGCCGGAGGGCCACCTGGCATTTTTCATCAGCGACACGGTAGCGGCGCTGGACCTGAAGGCGCTGTATGCGCCGTATGAGGGCGACGGGCGGCGCAACGCGCCGTTTGACCCGTGCATGATGGTGACGGTGCTGCTGTATGCGTATGCAACCGGCACGTTCTCGTCACGGCGAATCGCGTGCAAGTTGGAAGAGGACGTTGCGTATCGCATGCTGGCGGCAGGGAACTTCCCGGCGCACCGCACGATCGCCGACTTCAGGCGGCAGCACCTGGCGGCGTTCGAGGGGCTGTTTGCGCAGGTGGTGCGGATCGCGCGGGAGGCGGGGATGGTGCGGCTGGGGACGCTGGCGATAGAGCGGCGCGGCCGCCCTTCTCTGGACGCCCTCCCGCTGGTCGGGCTGCGGCCGGAATTCGCTTGGCGGCAACGCGCGCCCGCTCTGCTCAGGGCGCGTCCAAGTTGCCTCGTCGGGACGAAGCTGCAGGCGAACGCCAGCAAGCGCAAGGCGATGAGCTACGGGCGAATGCGAACCGAGGAGGAGCGGCTGCGTGGGGAAATCGCAGCGCTGACGCGGCGGGCGCAGGCGGTGGACGCGGCCGAGGACGCCGAGCACGGG
>JBOGKJ010000176.1:0-3509 GCA_050745565.1 Terriglobales bacterium
GGACACTTGTCCAGACGGCCCGGACCGGACGCTTACGAAGAAACTCGCTGACCGCTGAAGCGACTTGCCTACCTAATCCTTTGGAGTAGACACGATTCTGTGAAGAGGAAGCTGCTTGTCCTCGACCAATCCGGAAGCCTTGCGCTGAAGGCGGGCGACGATGTGGTTCCGATTCCGCCGCCAAGGGATACGATTGCGATCTTGGTTGATACATCCGGCAGCATGGCGGGACAAAAAATTGAGCAAGTAAAAGCTGGCGCTACCCAATTCGCTTCGGCTGCCGCGGTACAGGGATTCCGAACCGGCGTTTTGATATTTGGAGATCGTGCCGGTGTCGTGCTTTCGCCGACCTCGGATTTGATGTCAATCAGGCGTAAACTTGCGGCGCTCCGGGTCGGATTCGTTGGGGGCAGTACAAATCTGACGGCTGGCCTCCAGGTCTGCCAAAAATTGCCACAACTCCATACGGCAGTGGTCGTAAGCCAGCACCCGGCTAGTAGCGCCGAGTTGGAGCAGCGCCCGGCCCATCAACGCCGGGCCGGGTATGCGCCGGGCCAGCCCGCGCCGCGCCGTCAAAGCCCAGTTATCAGCGCCTGGTTGAGCCAGTACCGTACTACGTCTGCACTCGGCTGGTAGCGCACGGCCATCCGGCTGAAGCTAGTAGGGCCGGTGGGATAGTTGGGCATCTGTGAGGGGGGGCAGTTTCGCGGCCTCCTGTCTCCTATCCCTCGGCAAGCCACTGGGTCTGATTTCGGTGTATCCTTCGGCTCGGGCCGCGAAATCCACCAATACATCACTTCAGGAGATCCGCAATGAACGCATGGCGCTGCCGGTTGGTCTGGATTGCACCGCTGTTGTTGCTTGCCGTGGTTGGTTTCCGGCGCCCCGCTCCGCCTCCGCCGCAGTCCAGTCCGGGCGCCGGCCAGTATCCCGCCAGTCTGCTCGCCGGGCTGCAGTGGCGCAACGTCGGACCACTGCGCGCCGGCCGTTCCTACGCCGTGGCCGGCAATGCCAACCAGCCCGATACCTACTATTTCGGTTCGGCCGGCGGCGGCGTCTGGAAAACGGTGAACGCCGGACGCACCTGGCAGCCCATTGGCGACAAGGGCATTCCGATCGGCTCGATCGGCGCGATTGCGGTGGCGCCCTCGAATCCCGACGTTGTCTATGTCGGCACCGGCGAGCCCGACATCCGCAGCCAGCATTCCTATGGCATCGGCATGTTCAAGTCCACCGACGCCGGCAAGACCTGGACCGCCATCGGCTTGAGGGGTTCGCGCCAAATCGGCCGCATCGTGGTGGACCCGCATAACCCCGACCGTGTCTACGTCGCGGCTTTGGGCAGCCCCTACGAGGCCAACCCCACCCGTGGCGTGTACCGCTCCACCAACGGCGGCGCCTCCTGGAAACAAGTGCTGCGCAACGCCGAGCGCCCCAACGACGTGGGCGCCGTGGACCTGGCGATTGACATGCAAAACCCGCAGGTGCTGTACGCCTCGATGTGGTCCACGCGCCGTCCGCCGTGGTCGGTCTACGCGCCCTCCAACCTGCCCGGCGGCGGCCTCTACAAGTCCACCGATGGTGGCGATCATTGGACCAAGCTCGGCGGCGGCCTTCCGGCCGACAATTTCGTCGGCAAAATCGGCATCGCCATTGCGCCCTCGAACCCCAACCGGCTGTGGGCCTCAATCGATGACCTCGGCACGGCGTCCCCGACCCGCGGCCCGGAAGGCGGCGGCGGTGCTCAGAGCGCCAATGCCCCGGCTACCAGCGGCGGCATTTACGTTTCCGACGATGCCGGCGCCCATTGGCGGCTGGTGAACAGCGAAAATCGCCTGTGGGGACGTGGCTGGTACTTCGAGCAACTGGCCGTGGACCCGACCAACCCGGACAAGGCCTACGTAATCAACACTGCCACCTACGTCACCACCGACGGCGGGGCGCATTTCACGCCGCTCAAGGGCTCGCCCGGCGGCGACGATTACCACCAGCTCTGGGTTAACCCCAAAGACGGCAACCGCATGGTGCTGAGCAGCGACCAGGGCACCGTGGTCAGCGTGGACGGCGGCAAGACCTGGAGCAGTTGGTACAACCAGTCCACCGCCCAGATCTACCACCTCTCGGCCGACAACCGCTACCCCTATTGGCTCTACGGCCCGCAGCAGGATAGCGGCGCCGCCAGCGCTGCCGTCGCCGCCACCCGCGAGAACGTCATCACCTTCCGCAACTGGCTGCCCATCTGCGCCGGCGGCGAGAGCAACAGCGTGGTCCCCGACCCCAAAGACCCGGCCATCCTGTATTCCCGCCTCACCAGTTGCAACCAGTTCCAGGGCGGGCGCGGCGGTGGCTTCGGCGGTGGCCGCCGCGGCGGCCCGGCTGCCGATCCTAACGACCCGGCCCGCAAGACCTGGACGCTGCCGACGGTGATCTCGCCCGCCGACGCCGCCATCTACACCTCTGACCAGTTCCTTTACCGCTCGCGTGACGGCGCCAAAACCTGGGACAAGATCAGCCCCGATCTCACCCGCCTCAACCCGCCCATCCCCGCCAACCTCGACCCCTTGACCGCGAAGGACATGGACGAGCGCATGACCGGCCTCGGCCCCAACCATGACCAGAGCCGCTATGGCGTGATCTACACCATCAGCCCCTCACCGCTGAACGCCGCCACCATCTGGGCCGGCACTGACGACGGCTACATCCAGTTGACCCGCGACGGCGGCGAGACCTGGGACAACGTCACCCCGCCGGCGCTGACCGCCTGGAGCAAGATCTCGCAAATAGACGCCGGGCACTTCGACGCCAACACCGCCTACGCTTCGGTGGATCGCCACCGGCTGGGCGACGACAAAGCCTACATCTACCGCACCAACGACGGCGGCAAAACCTGGCAGTTGATTTCCAACGGCATCCCCGACGGTGCCTTCGTCAACTCCGTCAAGGAAGACCCGGTGCGAAAGGGCCTGCTCTACGCCGCCACCGAGCTGCGCGTCTATGTGTCGTTCGACGACGGCGGTCACTGGCAGTCGCTGCAGAACAATATGCCGGTGGTTTCGGTGCGCGATATCATCGCGCACGACGGCGACCTGGACATTGCCACCTTCGGGCGCGGCTTCTATGTGCTCGACAACATGGCCCCGCTGCGGCAGATCGCGCAGCACGGCGGCACAATTGCCGCCGCGCCCGCGTACCTGTTCAAGCCGGCGGAGGCCTACGCCGGCGGCAACAGCGGCGGCGGCGGCACGCCGATCCCCAAGGACCAGGCGCAACTGCCGAACCCGCCCGCCGGCGTGGTGGTCTATTACTGGCTGCAGCAGGCCGCCTCCGCGCCCCTCAAGCTCGAACTCGTCTCCGGCAGCGGCGCCGTGACCACCTGCGCCGCGAGCGATGCTCCGGTGATCGAGCCCGACCCGAACACCGCGAATGTCCAGCTCATTTGGGAGCAGCCCGCGCGGCCGCCCTCGGCGGCGGCGGGCATGCACCGCTTCGCGCTGGGCGGGGGCGGCGGA
>JBOGKJ010000177.1:0-3711 GCA_050745565.1 Terriglobales bacterium
CGGTGCTGCCGGGAAGCCCGCGGAGGCCGCCCGCGAGCTGCAGATACTCGAGTCCCGTGAGGTAGCCGTAGAGATTCGGCTCTGCGGGAACGTAGCCCAGGTGGCGCCGAAAAGCAGCGAGATCGCCGAGCACATCCTTTTCGATGAACAGTATCTGACCCTCGCTCGGCTCCAGAAGTCCGGTCACCATCTTGACCGTAGTTGACTTTCCCGAAACGCTCGGTCCCAGGTAGCCCGTGATCTCCCCGGGGCGGACGGTAAAACTCACATGATCTACAGCGGTTGTGCCGCGAAAGCGCTTGGTGAGATTTCGCAACTCGAGCAAGGTAGATCTCTCTTCAGCGTGCGCGCGCCGTTCCTTGCTCAGCGCGTGACCGATTGGCGCTGGTCGCAACGCAGACAAAAAACAACCTTAGCTTACCACGCTGCAACCGCGATTCTGCCGTAGCAAAAGGCCGGCTCGCGCCCCCTTGGGCTCGCCGGGCCCGGGCCGGCGCCGCCCTTCGAGTGCGGGCGCGGCGCTGCCGGCGTCTCAGCCGAGCAGGGGCAGGAGCCCGCGCCCGTCAATGGCGAAGTGGAATCAAGTCAAGAGGACCCGGCGGCGCTGAATCGCCAACTGCAGTACACTCCGAGACAGCGAGGTCCTCACTTGATTGCAGTAACCGGAGCAACTGGACGAACCGGCCGGCGAGTTGTGGCGAACCTGCTGGCAGGTGGAGAAAAGGTGCGCGCACTTGGGCGCGATCCCCAAAAGCTGGCGCCACTGGTTGAACACGGCGCGGAACCCTGGGTCGGCGATCTTGCCGACGTTGCTTGGCTGACCACGGCGCTTACCGGCGCCTCCGCCGTCTACCTGGTCCTCCCCGAGGACATGTCGCAGCCGAATCTGCGCTCATATCAGGAACACATTTCCACTGGATACGCCGCCGCTGTAGCCAACTCGCATGTGGCCTTCGTGGTTAATTTGAGCAGCCTCGGCGCCCAACACGCCCACGGCACGGGCCCGATCGTCGGCCTGCACGATCAGGAGCAGATGCTAAATCGCCTCGATGGAGTCAACGTCCTGCACATCCGCGCGGCGTATTTTATGGAAAACCTTTTTATGAGTTTGGCCCCATTAAAGGCATCCGGAATACTACCTGGAGGCATGCGGGGCGACCTGGCCATGCCCTGGATCGCCACCCAGGACATCGCAGCTTACGCCGCTGCGCGCTTGGCTGCTCGCGACTTTTCCGGCCACCTGACCCATGAACTTCACGGGCAACGGGATATTTCGATGCACGAGGCGGCCGCCGTTGTGCGCAAGGCGATCGGCAAACCGAAAACAGCGTACGTGCAGGTACCTGGTCCCGCGCTTGAGGCATCCCTACTGCAGATGGGCATGCCAAAGAAGAACGCGGAGTTGATTCTCGAAATGTGGAACGGCGCAAATTCGGGCCTCATCGCGCCCGAGAAAGCACGGTCGGTGGCAAACTCGACGCCAACAACACTCGAAGCGTTTGTCAGGGAAACCTTCGTGCCCGCGTACCAGCACGCGATGGGATAATTCAATCCCTCGGACCATTTGCGCTCGCCAGTCGCCCGCGAAACCGCTTTTAGCGCCGCGGCAAGTCCAGGGCCAAGGTCATCTTTGAGGCTGTGAATGTGCCTCGGCGTTGCGAGGCGACGGCGCCGCAGAGCCGCGGCCGCTACTGATCGCGGGAGTCGCGCCGTTTGCACTTCGGGCAAACTCGGCGCGAAGGGCTGCGAGGCCCGCGCCGGCTTGGGCTCGCCGAGCCCCGGGCCGGCCCGAGCCCAAGCGGCGGGCACGGCGCTGCGAGCGTCTCAGCGAGCAGGGGCAGGGGCCCGCGCCCGTCAATTGGACGGGGTCAACCGCAGCCGGCTGGGGCGACGGGAAGGCATAGGGGCGGCTACGGTTCGGGGCCGGCCAACGATTCCAGCAGCCTTCCGCGCCGACTTTACCGGAGCTGAAACCGCGCTGCCGCGCCCGAACCGCATGAGCTATTCTGAACGTCTCGGTGCGGAGGATCCTGCGCATGGCAAAGTTGATTTTCGGTATGCAGCAGTCATTGGACGGCTACGTCGACCACATCAAGCTGGGGCCGCCCGGCCCCGCGCTCTCCCGGCACTTCATCGAGCACGTGCGCGCAGTGACGGGCGTGCTGTACGGCCGCCGCATGTACGAGATCATGCAGTATTGGGATGATGACCAGCCCGACTGGGACGCCGAGGATCGCGACTTCGCCTCGGTATGGCGAAGTTGGCCGAAGTGGGTGGTGTCGCGCTCGCTCAACGCGGTCGGTCCCAATGCGACCCTCATCACCGGCGATGTCGAGGCGGCGATCCGGGAGCTGAAGTCGCAACGCGCCGGCGAGATCGATGTCGCGGGACCCAACCTGGCAGGCAGCCTCTCCGCCCTCGGTCTGATCGATGAGTAGCGCCTCTACTTCCGCCCGGTCGTGCTGGGCGCCGGCGCGCCTTTCTTTAGCGGTCCCCGGCCGCCCCTCCGCCTGGTGGCCAGCGATCGCATCGGCGAGGATGTCGTCCAGTTGACCTACGTTCCCGCGTAGGTCCGGCCAGCTCCCCGCCGCCGGCTGGCAGACCCACGTCGGCGAGCCCACCCTACAGATGGCATCCCCGGTCGCCTCGCCCGCGCCCGTCAATGGTTCTCCCAGTCGGCAGGGGCAACAGGCTCAGACGGGATACGCAGCGCTTTCCAAGCCGGGACCGGCACCCGCGCTGAGGCTCGCGCCAATCAAGCGAACACGCTAGCCGCGATCGGGTCGCTCGCCCTTGCCGTCCACGACCTGAGCGATCTGGCGCCGTAGCTCTGGGCAACGCACCGTCGCCGTTCGCCAGACAATTTCCCAATCAACACTGAAATAGGCGTGGGTCAGGATGTTCCGGAAGGCGACAATCTGGGCCCAAGGGACCGCTGCGTTGCGGTCTCGAATGTCCGCTGACACGTGGCTCGCGGCCTCGCCGATAACCGCCAGTTTCTGCGCTACCGCGCTCCGCAGGAGTTCAGACCCGCGGAACTGGTCGAGGTCGCAGCCCGCGAGGAAGCCGGCAATGAAATCGGCGGCTTCCACAATGTCAGCCGGCAGCAGCGCATCACGCCGCATAAACGGAACGGGCTTCAGCCAAAACCGCGGAGCGGATTTTCGGATTGAGACCCGGCTTGGACACAAGGTCCACCTTCTTGCCAAACAGCCGCTCAAGCTCCTGCGTGAGGCCAGCGAAATCCACCAGATCGGCCGTCGCCCCCGGCTGGAACTCGACCAGCAGATCCACATCGCTCGCGCTGGTCACCTCGCCACGGGCGGCAGAGCCGAACAGGGAAAGCTCGCGCACATGGAAGCGCCGGCAAACCCCGGCGAGATCATCGCGCGAGATCGGCGCGGCCGCGAAATTGGATGTTGGCGGCATGCGGGAATCTTGGTCGCCGGTTTCTCCGGTTGCTGGCCAACAACGACACGGCCATCATCTACGCTGCAGCAAGGGGTGCGCTTGTACGTATTGCTGGAGCGTCTCCTGATTACTCGACAGTGAGGGTGACTGTGGCAGAGTGATTCAGTGCGCCTGCGGTTCCCGTTACCATGATGTTGTAGGTGGTCTGCTGCGGTTGCATGGAAGAGTTTGTTTGAGAAACACCGCCGCAACCTGTGAGGCCGGCCACTGCCATGCCGCCCATGAGCAGCAGAAGACGCA